>JBKDUK010000345.1:0-39915 GCA_046339535.1 Planctomycetaceae bacterium
CGCTGCTTCCAGCCCTTGTTCTTCAGGTCCCAGGCTCGTCGGCGACGAACCTCACGCCAATCCGTGGCTTGCTTGGTGCTCATGGTTTGGATTTGATACCGCACTGACGCCATCTTTACCAGTCACGACGCCGGTCAGTAATGTCGCCCCTACTTGCTTTCGCACAGTCGCGTCCCATTGACATTTTGCCCAAGTGTTTCGGCACAGTCGGGTTGCGGGTCGGCGACGTGCCATCACTTTCGCGACTATTGCTGAAACATCGTGAACAAGTTGATGCGTTTGATCCACGATGCTGGTCCACACTGGATAAACTCAGCCGCGGACACATTTCTCGGATCATGGATATGCTTTGTGGACCCATTCAGCCACTGGAGAACACTGAACCTATACAATGGGCCCTCATGGAGTTGTGTGGCGAATTCAGCGGCGAGCTGTTGGTGTTCGATCGCCTTGAATTGCCTGCGCGACACAGCATGATCCTTCGTGCCGACTGTGACTCCGCCGGTGCACACAAGCGACTGTCAAAGCTTGCGAAGTTGCTTTACCCGTCTTCCGTCATCGAATCGCAGCGAATTGGCTCAGTAGACTACTCGCGAGTTTTTAGTTCACCCGACGAGAATGGCCGAGTCGCCGGCAATGGACTCGTGTGGTGGTTTCAGGATTCAATGTTGTTGGTTTCCAATTCCGAGAACAATGTCGAGTGGTATCAGTCCCTGATCGCGTCGAACAGTATTCCCAATTGGAGCGAGCAGATCTTGTCATTCAATGGCGCTGCACCAGCGACAAATGATCGGACCACGGTTGATTTGCTGTTGTGGGGGGCAGTCAGTGTGCAGAGGGGGGAGTATTTTGGCTTTGAGCGGTTTTATGGAACTGGCGTGTCCGCATCGGACTTGGAAGTCCGCGATCGCAACGCGATCGTGTTAGCCGCAATTGGATTTGATGGAAACGATTGCTCGACCAGCACGCGTGTTTTGATTTCCACCCTTCCGACGTTTGCTGTTTCAGCCGTCAATTCGACCCGATCTGAGCCCCGGGATGCGAATGAGGTCCCGACAATCGCATCACTGATTCCATTGGAATTTCGGCGAATCACCGCGATTAGGGGCAAGCTCAATTCGCTATGGTACTCAAATGTTCCAGAGATTGTAATCGCCGAACATCATGCGTCCCTTGGATTGTTCGACAGATTCCTCGCGATGTTATCGCGCGACTCGTTGACTGAATTCGAGTCACGTTCAAATGGGATGCTATGGATTGTTGAGCTTCCAGCGGCTCGTGACGACGAGAATCAGAGTGCCCGCGTTGTATTTGCGCTCAATCAAACGACCGGGTCGGAATTGTCTTTTTCGCGGTTTTGCGACGAGATTGACAAGTTCCCTGGCGAAGGGGATGTGAATGACACTCTTGGCCGCAGAATCGACCTTGGTAAAGGCCGAAAGCGTGTCTTGATTTACGATAGTCGAAGTGAC
Source organism: Planctomycetaceae bacterium (assembly GCA_046339535.1). Taxonomy (GTDB): domain Bacteria; phylum Planctomycetota; class Planctomycetia; order Planctomycetales; family Planctomycetaceae; genus UBA10511. Next base: position 1,473 of record JBKDUK010000345.1, read on the forward strand.
GCTGTTATGGGCAGGAAAATCCTGGCGTTGGCCAAGGAGAACGAGATTTCTTTTTCCGAAGATGGACTTCACGATGCAAGTCCGATTCATATATTTGTTTCGAAGCGATCGGGAGTGCTTTTCGTTTCCGCGTCACGATGCGATCTGGCGCGCATCAATGCGGGCCTGACAGTTTCAAATAGTGCGGTGTTGACCGGAATTGTCTCCCGTGCCGCAGGTCGGCAGGGACGTCTGGAGCTTACTATGCCGGAAGCGACGGACTTGTTGCTTCTTCGCCATCGATATCAATCGAGTAGTCGACGCGTTGCCGACGAGTGGTTGTTGATGCGTTTTCCACCTGAAGTTCGCTGGAGTGTACCAGCGGGCGATGGAGTCTCTGTCGTCGAAGCACTTACGTTTCAACGCCTATCCCCGTTACCAGAATTTCTGCCGCCCAGATCGCAGAGGCCTCCGGAGTAACGATCTACTCGCAACTCCCCTCCCTGTACAAAAACGAGGTCCGCCGAAAACTCCCCTCGTCTCTGAACACCTGCAAGCGCCATCCCCCACCACTCGTGACCGCCCGCGTACCCTGACCGGTTTCGGGGCTTGGCCCCTGGTTCGGATTCAGGAGCGAAGCGATGGCGAGGCGGTTGATTGCGGAGTGGATGGCCGATTGGCGTGAGCGGCTGGCGCGGTTTCGGGATGGGACGGGGACTTCGGCGGATTTCTGTCGGCACGAGGGAATCTCCCTTGTCCGGACCAGCCCCGACGCCCCAAAGTCCAACGGCAAACCGGTACGCTGCCATGGCAGTCTCAAACGCGAGCGCATCCTCCCGGCCGGTCGCGGTTCGCGGGATGAACCCCGGCGCAGCATCACGGCTCTCGTCGCGCACTCCAACTCGGTCCGGTCACATTGCACAATCGGACACGTCACCCCCGCCAACCAGCGGCCAGGCCTGGAACAAGTCGTCTTTCCGGAGCGTGATCGCACGTTGGAGAAGGACCGATGGGAATGCCGGATCGTCCGCCCACAGGTCGGCCTCCAAGCCGGGGATGAATAAGGGGACTGGTCCAGATTGCGACGAGATTCCTCGCCACCGTCCACAACATCGGGACGCGACCTGGGCCGTCCCTTGTCGAAACCCGGACCGGCACCAGCCGGATGCAAATCGGTCAGTTTCTCCTACGCATCATTCCGCATGGGGTAGCCGGCCACACCTACAGGTTCTCTCAACAATGGGTGTCCGCTCCTGGGCGTCCGAGGGCTGGACGGGTTCGACCGGGCGCATCTCGGCACGTGGTCTTTAAGAAATCGCCGGGGAGTTGGGATTGACGCCGGGGAAGAGACGCGGTCGTGAGCGGTCCTTGTTTCGCCCCTTCAGAGCGTCCCGGTTTGGCCCCCACCGCCCCAGGGTTCCGGCTCCGGGTCGCGATGCGACCGGCGGTGCTGCACCGTGGGCTATCGAATGACGCCCCTTCAGGGATTCTGATGCTGGACGGCCGGTGTTGGAGTGCCCGCTGACATTGGGAGACCGGGAGCATCCTTTGTCCAAATCTGACCCGACACCAGTCGGGCGTCGAGCGGGCTTTCCACTCGACCCCTCATGACAACAGCGATTTGCCAAAACCCCGGCGGGCTCTTCTGGAACAGGATGGCCCCTGTTGGCCGTGCCTGTTGCAATCCCCGGCAAACGTGCCAATCGACTCCCCTTCATCTCTGACCCCATTGACCACATCGCGTCCTCCCGGTAGAAGCATCATCGTTCCGCGCGGTACGACTGCCTGGCTGCAGACTGGTTTCCGAATCGGACGTTCCGGACATGGTCCTTTCCGTCTCTTCACTCTGCGCTTCGAGGTTCGCCGTACATGAAGATCGTTTTCCGATTGAGTCTCGTCGCGACGGCTCTGATTCTCGACAGTGCCCACACGACCGTGCAGGCACAGGTCTTGCCGACCAACGGCCGTGTGGAAACCCGATTGGGCACGCTCGAACTCGAAAACGGATACCCGACGGCTCCCACCGTGCAGAAGGTGTTCGACACCCTCGATCTGCAACGAGCCTGTCAGGCGTATCTCTGGGCTTTGCCTCTGATGGCCATGCAGCAGTGGCAGAATGAGCATCTGACGAAATTTGAAGCCGGCAAATGCGACTATGTCGATTATCTCACATTCCAGGACAAGCTGGGCCTGCTGACGGCGAACGCAACCACTCCGTACATCATGGCGTTTCCGAACCTCGAGGAGACCGGTCCGCTGGTGTTTGAGATTCCGGCCGGTCCGACGGCGGGCGGTTTCACAGACTTTTGGCAGCGGCCGATCACCGACTCGGGACAAACCGGGCCGGACAAAGGGGCCGGGGGCAAGTACCTGATCCTCGGTCCCGACGATCCCATGATCGAACCGGAAGGCTATTACGTCTTCCGTTCGCCGACAGTCAACATCTGGTCGGCTCACCGTGCGCTCGACCCCGATGCGGCCAAGGCCCGGGCACTGATTGATGGATTGAAAATCTATCCCTATCGCCAGCGGGAGAACCCGCCGCCAACGCGGCATGTCTCACCGAACGGCCGCAAGTGGAGCGGAACTCAACCTCGCGGCCTCGCCTATTGGGAAGGGCTGGCGAAAATCATCAATGAAGAACCTGTCCATGAACGGGATCGCATGATCATGGGAATGCTGCAGCCTCTGGGGATCGAAAAGGGGAAGCCCTTCCAGCCGACCCCGCGACAAAAGCAGATCCTGGAAGAGGCGGCCCAGGTCGGAGAGGTGATGGCCCGCACCATCGCCTACCAAAAACGCTTTGAGGGAGCGACCGTCTGGCCGGGAAAGCATTGGGAGATTTCACTCTTCCTGAAGGAAACCAGCCAGGAAGCTCCGCACCACACGCAATTCGACGAGCGGACGTCGTGGTTTTATGAAGCGGTGGGGGTTTCGGTTGGCATGATGGGGCGGACCGTGGGGTTCGGCCAACTGTATCTGGAAACCGCCAAGGACCAAGACGGAAACTGGCTGAACGGCAGTCACAACTACCATCTGAGAGTTCCCAAGGACGCGCCCGTCGCGCAGTTCTGGTCGGTCACGGTCTACGACAACGAGACCCGTTGCTTCGTCGATACCGGGGTGCAGCCCGATCGTTCGTCCCGGGACAAGATCGTCAAGAACGACGATGGCTCGGTGGACCTCTATTTCGGACCGAGCGCTCCGATGGGAAAACCGAAGAGCAACTGGATCCAGACCCTGCCTGGCAAAGGCTGGTTTTCGTACTTCCGACTCTATGGGCCGACTCAGGCCTATTTCGACCGGACCTGGGTCTTGCCAGACATTGAACGGACCAGGTAGCGCTGGGGTTGCAGTGACCCTTGTGGGCCGCTGAAGGCGTGCGCGCGCGATCTGCGTTGATCGGCGATCGGGGCCATCCGTTGGTGAAACCTGGTCTGGTGCCGGACGGCCGCGAATCGGTCGGATCCACCCTAACCATCATTCCGAAGACGTCTGGCCACCACTGCCGCCTGCTCTTCCGACAGGGGGTGGCCTCCTTCCATCCCCGATGGAGCAGGGATCTTGTTTCTGTTCGATCCCATTCTCTCGGCGGCCCAACGGCACGCTTGTCTTTCGATGCAAGTCCAGCGGAGCGGACACAGAGGTCCGGCGGCCAGGGGCCGAGAGAGTAGAGTAGAGAAAGTGGAGAGTAGACAAGGAGGCCCGCGCTCCCGCGAGGCTGGTTCTGGGCCCTTTCCGCGGAATGTCTGTGAGTGAGCAGATTGGAGGTTCTGGTCGCCGTGGTTTGTGCCCTTTGGGGCGTGAGATGTCGGTCGACGGTGGACGCTGCGGGCCGGTGGCCCTTGGACCAACAGGTTGAAAACCTATTGTACGGGCGGCCCTTGGCCGCTTGGTGGGGGGGACGTGACGATGAGCAAGGCGTGGTGCCGTTCCCTCTGGAACCCCTGCCGGGGTTCGGGCCGTGTGGGGGCCGGCTGTCCGGGGGTACCGCTGTCGCGGAACCCCCGGCTACCTTCTTGAGCCCCTTCAGGGCCGCAACTCGTCGATCAAACGCTGTGCGCCGTGACGCTGTCGAATTCCGAATTCCCAAGCCGCTGGGCGTCCAATCCAAGGCAACCGTTCGAATGGCCCTGGCAAACACGCGGCGGGAGCTCGGACCTCTGTGTCCGCTCCGGTGGACCTTCGTCGGGAGATCACCGTCCCGATGGGCAGAGAACCAACCTGGATCGGCTCAGCCCCCGTCCGCTGGGCGTTCCTCCGAGCAGACCGTCCGCCTGCATCCAGAGACAGCGCGGCGGGGGGGCGGACCTCTGTGTCCGCTCCGCTGGGCGTTTGTCGGGAGACCATCGTTCCGCTGGGCCGAGAGCAAATCTGGATCGGTTTGGCCCTTCGTCATTTCGATGCAAGGACATATTCCGTGATTCGTCGGCTTCCGTCATAGAACATCCACCCAGGTCATGTCCTGAAGGGGCGTTTGCGGCCCCAACGCGTACTCTGCCCATTGGTGCGGTGGTTTGCGGATGAATGAGCAGTGGAGCGGACACGGAGGTCCGCCCCCCCGCGGCGCTGGTTCTGGGCCCTTTCCACGGGTTGTGTGGAGGAGAGTGGATTGGGTTTTCGGCCCGCGCGATTTGGCTGCCCATTGGGGCGGGGGTTTTCGGTTGGATGGGTATTGGAGCGGACACAGAGGTCCGCCCCCCCGCGGCGCTGGTTCTGGGGCCCTTGCGGATGGTGTCATTGGGTTGGTTGTCCAGCGGGGAGGCAGGACGAGAGTGCCTCAAGCGGGCCTCCGCCCGATCGATCCCGCCAGGCGATGCGAAATCGCTGTCAGGTCTTCCCTACGATCGGGGCGAACAATCCAGGTTCGACAAACACCACAGGAAATCTGCGGGGCCGATTGAGTGGTGCTCATAATGCCATTTGTGGTGAACACACTGTCTTGCCTTGAGCAAGCGGCAACAACTCACGGGCAGATGCCAGTTTGACCGTCGCCCCTCCGGGACATCGCCGCCAGCCCCCCCTCCCTCTTCGAACTCACCTTGGGGCATTCCCCCCCGGAATGCTAAAGTCCCGCCCCGCACCAGCTTCCGTACGGCTGGCTGGTCGTGGATGGACCTCCCTTTCAGACTTCTTCCGTCAGACTCATGGACGAGATCTCGACTCCGGTCACCGACGTTGCCGGCCGCTCTCCGCTTCTTGCCGCGGCCCCCCCTGCCTCCGGTGGGGTGCCAACGGTGGAGCCTTCCTTCAGGTTCGGGAGTTGGCTGCGCACCTGTCTGGATGCGTCGCCCGCCCAGTGGATCTGGTTTTTCGTGTGGCTGGGGGTGGGGCTGCGGATCATTCGGTTCCTGCTGCCGTTCCCCCTCTGGTGCGACGAGTACCAGCTTTCGGAAAACTTGCTCGATCGGGATTTCACAGGGCTGCTCAGTCCGCTCCGCAACAACCAGGTCGCTCCGGTTGGGTTCCTGTGGGCCGAGAAGGCCAGCACGCTGCTGTTTGGCTTCCGCGAATGGTCGCTGCGGCTGTTTCCCCTCGTGTGCGGCATCGCGGGGCTGTTCGTGATGCGGCGGCTGGCGACCCGGTTGTTGACCGGGCCCGCCCAGATCATCGCGGTCGCGGTGCTGGCGGTTTCGTACTACCCGATCCGTCTCGCGGCCGAGGTGAAGCCATACGCGGGCGATCTGCTGTGCGCCCTGACGATCGTGCTGTGTCTCGTGGAATGGCATCACGATGCCCGCCGGTCGCGCTGGCTGTGGGTTCTGGCCGCTCTGATCGGTCCGATGCTCTGGTTCTCGTTCCCCGCGGTGTTTGCGGGGGGGGCGGCCAGTTTCGCCCTGGCCGCGGTCCTCTGGCAGGACTGGCGGTCGGGTCAGGCCCCCAACCGGGGGACGCTGGCGGCGGCGGTGGGCTTTCATCTGCTGCTTCTGGCGGGCTTCGGCTCGGTCCTTGCGCTGAACGCCGCCCAGCAATACCAGGCAACCGCCAGCGACATGACCGCCTGCTGGGCCGAGCATTTCCCCCCCATCACCCGTCCGGCCGCCCTGATTCCCTGGTTGCTCGACGCCCATACGGGAGTGATCTTCGCCTACCCGCTGGGGGCCGAGCATGGGGGGAGCGTTCTGACCGCGCTGGGCTGCCTGCTGGGGGCGGTGCATACCTGGCGCATGGGCCGGCGGTGGTGGCTGGCGTGGGGAGCCGGGGCGTTCGCCCTCACGTTTGTGGCGGCAGCGCTGCATCGCTATCCCTACGGCGGGCATGCCCGGCTTGCCCAGCACCTGGTCCCCGCCATTCTGCTGACTTTGGCCGTGGGAGTCGGGGCGCTGATCGAGGCGTTGAAATCGGTCGAGTTCCGGCGGGTGGCCTTCGGGGCGGCCATCGCCGGTTGTCTGCTGGTGGCGGTGGGGACCACGCTGCGCGACGTCGCCCGGCCGTTCAAATCACGGACCGACAGCGTGCACCAGGGATTCGCCCGCTGGTTCTGGAATTCGAATCCCGAGGTGGTCACGCTGTGCGTGGCGGACGATTTGGGCGAAGAGTTCTACAGCGATATCCACTGGTCGCCCTACCGTTGCTACCGCGAAATCTACCGCCAGCGGAAAGTGACACCCGAGGCGGCCCGGCAGGTGGTGGCCGAGGGGACCTCGCCCCTGCGCTGTGTGGTGTTTCATTCGCATTCCTCCCCGTGTGACCGGCCGGCCCTGAACCGCTGGCTGGAGGGTCTGGGCCAGCGATACACTCTCGTCGGCAGCCTGCAGCATCAGGTGCGGCTGGCCGACGGAGCGTACGACTCCGAGAGCTACCGCCGGCTCTGCTACGACGTGTACGAGTTCGTTCCGCGGCAGCCCGGCTCGGCCGAACCGGCCCGGAACGTGCCGCTCGCCGCCGATCTTCCCGAGGCGATCCGCCGCTGACGAGCGGCTCTGCGTCTTTACCTCTCCGACCATCTCCTCCGCCGATCTCCATGCTCGACCTGCTGCTGCAACTCAAAGACATGATCCTGCACTTCGATGTCTATCTCGAAGAGTGGATCCGGCAGTTGGGCCCGTGGATCTACGTGATGATGTTCATGGTGATCTTCTGCGAGACCGGGCTGGTGGTGACGCCATTCCTGCCGGGGGACTCGCTGCTGTTCGCTCTGGGGGCCTATGCCGCAAAGGGGGCGCTCAGCCTGCCGGTGCTGTTGGTCTCGCTGATCATCGCGGCCATTCTGGGGGATACCCTCAACTACTGGATCGGGGCCTGGCTGGGCCCGCGGATCTTCCGCGGAGAGAAAATCCGCTTCCTGAATCCCAAGCACCTCGAACGGACGCACGAGTTCTTCGAGCGGTACGGCGGCAAGACCATCATCCTCGCCCGGTTCGCCCCCATCGTGCGGACGTTCGCCCCGTTCGTCGCCGGGATGGGCCATATGACCTACCGCCGGTTCATGGCGTACAACATCGTGGGGGGGGCCGTCTGGATCACTCTGTTCCTGTTCGCCGGGTACTGGTTCGGCAACCTGCCCGCCGTGCAGAAAAACTTCAAGCTGGTCATCCTGGGGATCATCTTCGTCTCGATTTTGCCGGGGGTCTTCGAGTTCTGGCGCGAACGCCGGCGGCTGAAGGAAATGGCCGCCCGCGAAGAACAACCCCAGCCCCCGGCCTGATCTGCACCAGCGGGTCAGATGGCCACCGGCCGGATTGGAATAGCCGACCGTCCGGGCGACGTGTCGCCTCGCCCGTTGGTGGCTGCGCTGATCGACTCCCCCCCACCGGTCCGATATACTTGGAACCGTTGATGCGTTGAGTCTGGTCCTGCCCGTGCCGTTGGAGTGCGCCGCCGATGCCTTCGGTCCCCCATCCCCCCCGCCACTCTCCCCACTTCCCCCTCGACCGACGCAGTTTTCTGGTCGCCGGGGGGCTGTCGTACCTGGGGACGAACCTGGCGGCTCCGGTGTTGGCGGCACCGCGTCTGGCGGGGAACCGGACGGCGAAGTCGGCGATTCTGATTTTCCTGTCGGGCGGGGCCTCGCACATCGACACCTGGGACATGAAGCCCCAGGCGCCCGCCGAGTACCGCGGCACGTTCCAGCCGATCCAGACCAGCAGCGCGGGGATCGAGCTGTGCGAGCACCTGCCGCTGACCGCCCAGCAGGCGCATCGCCTGGCGATTGTGCGTTCGGTGGGGGACCATGGCCGGGGGACCGGCGACCATCACGCCGGGTATTACTACAACCTGACGGGGCACGCTCCCGACCAGACGTTTCACCGGCTGCTCAACGCCCGCACGCCGTATCCCGACGACTGGCCATCGGTCGCCTCGGTGGTCTCGTCGAAGCGGCCGCCGCATCCGAGTCTTCCCTCAGCCATCACCCTGCCGCAGAAGGAAGGGGCGCCCGAGTACACCCGGCCCGGGCAGTTCGCCGCCCGGCTGGGGATTGAGTACGACCCGCTGTTTGTCGACGGGTCGCGCGAGGCGCCGCTGCAATTCGCCACCCCGGCTCTTGCGCTGCAGGGAGATCTCTCGCCCGAGCGTATGCTGCACCGCCGGACGCTCTTGGAACAGGTCGACTTGGCGCAACGCCGGGCCGAGACGCGGGGCGAACTGGGGAACTACAGCAAGCACCAGTCGAAGGCGTTTTCGCTGCTGACGTCGCCGTCGACCAAGAGCGCTTTCGATCTCTCGGCCGAGCCCGAGGCGCTGCGCGAGCGGTACTCGACCGGTATCATGGGGATGTCGCTGCTGTTGGCCCGCCGGCTGGTCGAGGCGGGGGTGCCGTTCATCACGGTCTTCTACAAGGCGAACAAAGAGCTCGACAGTCTCTGCAAGAGCGGCGGGGGGTGGGACACGCACGGCAACAACTTCAACTGCCTGAGCGACCGGCTGCTGCCCGAATTCGACCGTCCCTACAGCACGCTGCTGGAGGATCTGGCCGAACGGGGGCTGCTGGATGAGACGCTGGTGATTGTGACCAGCGAGATGGGCCGTAAGCCGAAGATTGGCGATCCGCGGTCGGGGGGGCCGAACGGGGCGGGGCGCGACCACTGGACCGCCTGTCAGTCGGTGCTGTTGGCGGGGGGAGGGATTCGCGGGGGGCAGGTGTATGGGTCGAGCTACCGCTACGCCGAGTTCCCGGCCGATCGGCCGTGCAGTCCGGCCGAGATCGCCCACACGATTTATCACAGCCTGGGAATCGAAGACCTGACCGCCTACGACCGGCAGAACCGGCCGTTCAGCCTGGTCGAATCGAGCGGCCCGCTGCTGGAATTGTTTTGAGGACCGACGACGGAATTCTCGGGTTGATCGATTTCGTGATGCGATGAGCCATCGCGCGAAGTGACCCAAGGCAATTGCATTCCCACAGCGTGAGCCCGGGGACGACGTGGCGGCCGGGGTGATCGTGCTGGGACCGCACGGACCACGACATACGGCCTTCGCCATAAAGCTCTCACCAACCCACCGCTTACCTCGGAGAGGTGACTTCTCTCAGCCCCGGGTTGCCGCCTCAGCGGCTACCCGGGGTACGCGATCCCCACGAGGACCTGAACCCTGAAAGCGGTTCCTTTCATCGCGGGCTCGCTCAATGATCAATCACTCATCATCAGACAGGGTGAAGAAAGCAATCCTTACAGGATAGAGATCGTGATGGGGATGGCACCCTGGGGTAGTCGCCGGCGCGACAACCCCAGGCTGAGGGAAGTATCCCCTACGGGGAATTGTTTGGATGGGCGAGGTGGTTGGTAGGGGGGTCAAGAAGAACCCAGGACAGAAGCACGGAATCGATTGTCTCTGTGATCCGAACAACAATCACGTTGAATGCACTGAAAAGTCCAGACCCTATTGTCTCTATCACGCCACGAGGAACAATGTTCCGCTTCCGCCACCGGGAATTGCCTGATCCGGATTGATTACCCCAGGCGTGACTGCGCCGGCAGGTGGAGGGACAAGGTCGATTCGGCGGAACCTACTCGTCCGTGGGGACGAGGGTCGGTTCGTCGGCGATGAGGGGCCAGGCGAGGATGAACGTCGCTCCTTCGCCGGGCTGCGAGCGCACCTCGATGTCGCCCCCGTGCTCGCGGATGATCTTGCGGCTGACGGCGAGGCCGATGCCGGTGCCGCGCGAGCCCTTCGACGACTCGAAGATATTGAACAGTCCGGGGAGGATCTCGGGGGGAATGCCCGGACCATTGTCGGAGACGGTGATCAGGACGAGATGGCCGGCGGGGTCGTAGCTGGTGGAGATTTTCACACAGGGAGCGTCTCCCCCTTCGACCGCTTCCAGCGCGTTTCCGCCGATGTTGAGCACCGCGCGGTGAATGGCCTCGGCATCAAACTGCATGGGGGGCAGGCCTTCTTGAGGCGTCCACTCCAGCGTGACGTTCAGTTCGGCGGCCCGCGCCTGCAGCAGTTCGCACGCCTCTCCGACGGTCTCGTTGAGGTCACCTCCCTTGAGGATCAACTGCCGCTCTTTGGAGAGCGAGAGCATGTCCATCACCAGGTCGTAGATGCGCTGCTGGTTCTTTTCGAGAATGGTCCACCCCTTGCGAACCATTGGTTCGTCGTGGGTGTTCAGGCCGCGGTCGATGAGGAAGCTCCCGCCGCGGACACCCTGCAGGATGTTCTTGATGTGGTGGCTGAGGATGGCGATGGTCTGGCCGACGGCGGCCAGCCGTTCCGACTTCACCAGGGCCTGCTGGTACTGGTTGTCTTCGACCGCCAGGGCCGCCTGCCGGCCGATGGCGACCATCAAGAGCAGCAGATCTTCGGTGAACCGCGCCCCGCCCCCTCCCTGCAGAATCAGCTGGTCGGCCGAGGTGGTGATGTCGAGATAGATCACCCCCTGCAGGTCATACCGCCCCTGCATGGGGACGCAGATCGCCTCGCGGATTCCCGCCTGCAGAATGCTGGCACCGGAGGTGAACCGGGTGTCGCTGCGGGCGTCGCTCGTGCGGACTCCCTGCCGGTGCTTCAGCACATAATCGACGATGCTGCGGGAGACGGGCATGGGCTCGGCTCCCAGATCGCCCCGTTGATCGCGCGACGCCACGGTCTCGAGGGCCCCGCTGGTGGTGTTCCGCACCAGCACGCAGCCCCGGTCGGCCTGGACCGCCCGCAGGGCCAGTTCGAGAATGCGGGCCAACAGCGCTTCGATTGACGTGGCGGGACTGACCGTCTCTTCGGCGATCCGGTACAGCACCTGCAGGTTGAGCAGCGACTGAGCGGTGCGTCCCGGCTCTCCCGGACCCATCAAGACCGATGGGTCGTTGGCATTGGCCGCGCTGACAATCTGGTCGGCACTCTGGATCTCGCGTCCTTCGCGCCAGTCAATCCGCCGGGTGGCCCGGGGGGCTGTCTCTTCCGGAGAGAGCAGCCGGAAGACCGTCCGCCCCACCTGGATCTCGTCTCCCACCCGCAGGGCCTGGGTGTCGATCCGCCGCCCGTTCACATACGTGCCGTTGGAGCTTTGCAGATCGATCAGCACCAGCCGCCCTTCGCGCAGAGAGAGCCGGGCGTGCGCCCGCGACGCCTCGCCATCCTGGATGCGAATCTCGTTGCGCACTCCCCGACCCAGGCCAATCTCTCCCCCGGCCAGTTCGAAGCGTTGTCCCTGGTCGGGACCCTGGATCACAAGCAGGTAAGCGTTCACAGATCCGCGGTTCCCGTGTCAGTTCTCAATCGTCGTCGGGCGGGGTCAGGAAAAAGGGCCATCCCCTGTGTGGGGTGGACCCGCGGGCCAGGGGCCGACAGGCTGAGAACCTCGCCGGGGTCTCGCGGCGCCCGCCGCTTCGGGGAGACCCTGCCAGCCGGGAGGATCTCCCGCGCAACCTCTTGCCCGTCACCCCAGCAGTTCGGTCAGGGGGCGGCCGTCGATGACCCGGTGCGGCCGGTTGAGGGGGTCATACATCTCGGCCTCGGGCGCAATGCCCAGGGAGTGGTAAACGGTCGCCAGCAGGTCTTGCGGCGAGACCGGGTGGGTCTTGGGATAGGCCGCGTCGCGGTCGCTCGAACCGAGCACCGTTCCCCCCCGAATGCCTCCACCCGCGAAGCAGGCGGTCTGGCAGGCTCCCCCGTGATCGCGCCCCTGGGCGGAGTTCAGCTTGGGTGTCCGGCCGAATTCCCCCCACACCGCCACCAGGGTCTCGTCGAGCAAGCCGCTCTGTTGCAGGTCTTCCAGCAATGCCGAGAGTCCCCGGTCGAGTGATGGCAGGCAGTAGTACGCCTTCAGCATGTTCGTGCCGGTGAGTCCTTCGAACGGGCCGTGGTTGTCCCACACATTGGCGACGTTGCCCCCCTTCTGGATGTACATCCAGCTGATGGTCACCAGCCGCACTCCCAATTCAATCAGCCGGCGGGCGAGCAGAATGCTTTCGCCGTATTCATTCCGCCCGTACTTCTCGCGCGTGGCGTCGGTTTCGAAGCCCAGGTCGAACGCCCGTTTGGCGGTGGGGGACGACAACATGCTGAACCCCAGCTCGCGGTAGCTGTCGACCGCGCGGGCCGAGCGCTCGGCCTGGAACCGGCGGTCGGTCTCTTCGAGCACGTTCAACAAGCCGCGGCGGGCCAGCAGGCGGGTCTCGGCCACCTCGGCCGGCAGGGAGATCGAGTGGGTCGGGTGTTCCTTGGTCTCTTCCGCCGCCGCCACTTCCATCGGGTCGTGCCGGCCTCCCAAAAACCCGGCGTGCGTGCCGCTGTACGTGACCCCGTCGTGCCCGATGGGACGGGGAATGGTCACCGCGGCAGGCATCACCCCCGGCGGAGTAAACGATGACACCACCGACCCCAAATTGGGAAAGTCGTTCCGGTTGCGCTGGTTTCGGGGGACCGCCAGCGTCTCGTTGATCCGGCCGGTCAGGGTGCGGTAGACGCTGGGCTCGTGGTTGTTGCTGGGATGGGTGACCGACCGCACGAGGGCGACTTTGTCGGTGTGCCGGGCGAACAGCGGCATGTGCTCGCACACGTCGATTCCCGGCACCACGGTGGGAATCGACTGGAACTGGCTGCGGATTCCCTCCGGCGCCTCGGGCTTCATGTCCCACATGTCCTGCTGGGGGGGACCGCCCCAGAGGTAGATGAGGATGCACGACTTGGCCCGGCCACCGGTCTGGTTGCGGAGCACCCCGGGGCCGATCGCCGGGACTTCGGCCGCCAGCGTACGGCGCTGCGCCTCACTGCGCAGCAACTGCGGCAGGGTGACCGCTCCCAGTCCCAGGCGTCCCAGACGCAGCAACGCCTCGCGTCGATAGAGCATGGCCGTCTCCCAGGTCGAAAGAGTGTCGGTGAACGCCCGCCGATTCCCGGCCACCCCGGGATCGGAGGCACCCCGCCTCCGCCTACGCGATCAGGTCGGTCACCACTGTTCCCGAGACATCGGTCAGCCGGAAGTCGCGGCCGCTGTACCGGAAGGTCAGCTTGGTGTGATCCATTCCCAGCAGGTGCAGAATCGTGGCGTGCAGGTCGTGCACGTGCACCTTTTTGTCGACCGCCGTGAAGCCAATCTCGTCGGTCGAACCGTGTACGTAACCCCCCTTCACACCCCCGCCCGCCAGCCACATCGAGAAGCCGAGGTTGTTGTGGTCGCGCCCCTTCGAGCCTTCGGCGGTGGGGGTCCGGCCAAACTCGCCCCCCCAGACCACCAGCGTTTCGTCGAGCAGCCCCCGCGACTGCAGGTCGGCCAGAAGGGCGGCAATCGCCTGATCGCTCTTTTTGGCGTGGTCGCGGTGGTTGAGGATGTCGCCATGATCGTCCCACGGCTGACCATTGCCGTAGTAGATCTGCGTCATCCGCACGCCCCGCTCGGCCAGCCGGCGGGCGGTCAGGCAGGCGCGGGCGAACTCGCCGTCACCGTAGAGCTTGCGGGTCTCTTCGCTCTCGCGGCTGATGTCGAACGCCTCCTGCGCCTCGCCTTGCATGCGGTATGCCATCTCGAGTGCCTGGATGCGGGCTTCGAGCTGGGGGTCGCCGCCGCGGCGGTCGCGGTGCAGGCCGTTGAGCTGCCGCATCAGGTCGAGCTGCTGCCGCTGGTCGCCCGAGGTGATCTGCGTGTTGGCGATGTTGCCAATCACCTTCTTGGGATCGAGATTGGCGTTGTTGATGTGCACTCCCTGGAAGATGCCGGGGAGGAAGCTGTTGCTCCAGAGCTGCGGCCCGACCACCGGCTTGCCGGGGCAGAGCACCACGAAGCCGGGCAGGTTCTGGTTGTCGGTCCCCAGTCCGTACGAGAGCCACGACCCCATCGAGGGGCGTGTCGGCTGCGTCTCGCCCGAGTTCATCATCAACAGCGAGGGTTCGTGGTTCGGCAGGTTGGTGTGCATCGACCGGATGACACACAGCTTGTCGACCTGCTTCGCGATGTGCGGAAACAGCTCGCTCACGTCGATGCCCGCTTCGCCGTATTTCTCGAACTTGAAGGGGGTCCCCATCAGCTTCCCCTTGGTGCGGCGCATGGTGTTGACCAGCTCCTTGGGGGGTTCCTGACCGGCGTATTTCTCGAGCGCCGGCTTGGGGTCGAACGTGTCGACCTGGGAAGGACCGCCATTCATGAAGAGATGGATGACCCGTTTCGCCTTCGCCGGGAAGTGCGGGGCGCGGGGGGTCAACGGCGAGGGGGCGGGACCGGCGGCGGCGGCGGTTGCCTCGGCTCCCCAGGTCTCTTCGGCCAGGGCGGAGGCGAGCCCGACCATCCCCAGGCCACCTCCCAGGCGGGCGATCGCATCACGACGGGTCAGGCCAGGCCAGCCAGCAGCGGGAAAGATGTTCATGCTTCAGTTCGTCCTGGTAGGGCAGAGGCCCAAGGGCTCTGCGGTTCGCAAAGGTCGGCAGGAGAAAGTTTTCAAACAGGTGGGCTGCGGGAACGACGGCTGGCCGCACGCCAGAATTCGTCCCCGCAGGAGCAGCTGGGTCAATCCACAAACGTGAACTCGTTCGAGCCCAGCAGCACCTGGGCGTATTGTTCCCAACGCGAGAGACCACTGGCCGCGGGGGCCGCTCCGTCAGCCGCCGCCGCGGGGGCGGGGGCCTGCAGGAACGCCAGTCCCAGGGTCACTTCCTCGTCGAGTGCGGGCCGACTGAAGAGCAGCCAGTAGGCCTCGCGAATGCGCGAGGCATCATCCCCCGGCAACCCCTGCAGCCGCGACGCGAGTTGCTTCGCCTGCTTCATGAGGAACTCGCCGTTGAGCACGAACAACTGCTGCAGCGGCACCGTGGTGACCGTCCGTTTTTCACTCGTGATGTTCGGATCGGGGAAGTCGAACAGCCGCAACAGGCTGTCGAGGGCATGCCGGCTGACGAAGCCGTACAGCGTCCGCCGGCTGAAGTTGGCGTCACCCAGGTTCCCCGGAGGACCTCCCAGCGTGCGGTCCAGCGTGCCCGACGCGGCCAGCAGGGCATCACGCCACGATTCGACATCCAGCCGGCGACGGTTCGACCGCCACAGCCAGGTGTTGTCGGCATCGATCTGCTCGTTCGCCGGCTGACTGGCGCTCGACTGCTGGTACACCGCCGACAGCATGATCTCGCGATGCACCGCCTTCAGCGACCAGTTCTGTTCCATCAGCCGCCGGGCCAGATAGTCGAGCAGGGCGGGGTGGGTGGGGCGTTCTCCCAGCGAACCGAAGTTGCTGGGAGTGGTCACGATCCCCCGGCCGAAGTGATTTTGCCACAGCCGGTTCACCATCACCCGCGGCGTGAGGGGATTGTTCGGGCTGGCAATCGCATTCGCCAGATCGCGCCGTCCGCTGCCTTCGGTGAAGGGGGTGGAGCTGACCGACTGCAAAACCTCCAGGAACTTCCGCGGCACCTCGTCTCCCGTGCGGTTGGGATTGCCGCGGATGTGCAGCTTCATGTTCGCCACCTGCGCATCGGTCAGCGAGTGGGCGTAGGGATACTTGGCGGGGGCGTTCTTCTTCGCCGTCTCGACTCCCTGCTTCAACGCCGCCAACTCCTGCTTCTGCGCTTCGGGCAGAGCCCCCTCGACCTTGTCGCGCGGGGTGCCGCACGGTCCGCCGGGAGTCGCCAGAGCATTCACCAGTTCCTGGCGGGGCTGGTCGAGCACCGGCTGCGGATGCTGGCCCCGTTCTCCTTCCGGAAGTTTCGCCATCCGGTCGGCGTACAGCCGGCGGGCTTCGGCCAGCTCGGCCAACGCGCCCACCACCGCCGCCTGCAGCTGATCGGCCGCGGCCTGCACCTCGAGGGGAACCTGCTGACCGGCGGGAATCTTCAGGTTGGCCGCCTGCTCGCGCAGCTCGAACCAGCGGTTCAGCGCCGGCTGCTTTCCTTTGTTGTCGGGAGACAGGTAATTCTGCCAGCGTTCCAGCAGAAACTCGTGCAGCCCGGCTTCCTTCGCCAGTTCATTCCGCTTGGGGGCCTCCGTCCCCGCAGCCGGCTGCACCAGCCGCCAGAGGGCCACGAGGTACTTCCCCGCTTCGCGGGCATTCGCTTCCGACTGCACCACCGTCTGCTGGTCGAGGTACTTGTTGACCGCCTGTTCGGCATTCCGAATCGCCTGCTGACCCTGCTCGAACGCCTGCACCACTTCGGGGGTGACCAGCGGCGCTTCGTGGTACTTCGAGCTGCGGAAGATTCCCGCCAGGGCGTAGTAGTCTTTCTGCGAGATTGGGTCGAACTTGTGATCGTGGCAGCGGGCACAGGCAATCGTCAGCCCCAGGAAGCCCCGGGCCAGCGTGTCGAGCCGGTCGTCGAGTTCGTCGAGCGACGCCTTGAAGGCACAGCCCGCGTCGGCGTAGTAGATCGGCCCCAGGGCGAAGTAGCCGAGGGCGAGCTTCCGGTCGTATTCGTGCAGCGGACTGTCGGTCAGTTGATCGCCGGCAATCTGCGCCCGCACAAACTCGTTGTAGGGAACGTCTTCGTTGAGCGCCTTCACCACCCAGTCGCGGAAGCGGAACCCGTTGTTGAACGAGATCGCCGCGAAGGTGTGTGCCTGGTCTTCACCATAGCGGGCCACGTCGAGCCAGTGCCGGCCCCAGCGCTCGCCGTAGTGCGGCGACTTGAGCAGCCGGTCGATCAGCTCGGCCCAGGCTTCGGGACGCTCGTCGGCCAGAAATGCCTCGACTTCGGATTTGGTCGGCGGCAACCCGGTGAGGTCGAAGGTCGCCCGGCGAATCAACGTCAGCTTGTCGGCCCGGGGTGAGGGGGTCAGCCCCTTCGCCTCCAGCTCGGCGAGGATAAACCGGTCGATCGGGCCGGCGACCCAGCCCTCGTTGTTCACCGCGGGAGCTGCCACTGTCGCGGGGACGGGCTGGAACGACCAGAACTGCCGTTGCTCGTCGGTGATCGTGAACCCGGCACCCGGCGTGGGGTCGGTCCCCGCCTTGTCGGCCGGCCGGGGGGCTCCCAGCAGCAGCCACTTCTGAATGTCGGCGATCTGGCTGTCGGCCAGCTTGGCGGCCGGGGGCATCTTGATGTCCCCGGTGTGCTTCAGCACTTCGATCAGCAGCCCTTCATCGGGCTTGCCCGGAGTGAAGGCCGGGCCCGAATCGCCCCCGCGTCTGGCCGCGTCGGCTGTCTCGAGGCTGAAGCCTCCCTTCGCCTTGCCATTGGCGTGGCACTCGCCACAGTGTTCGGCGAACACGGGGCGAATCTTCGTCTCGAAGAACTCGATCTTCTCGGGAACTTCGTCATCCGCCGCACGGGCCGCGAGGGGGACGAGCCCCCAGACCAGCGCAGCAAGAAGAGCCAGGCGGGAAGCAATGGAGACCATGGGCGGGGTGTCGCAGGCAGGACAGGGTTGCGGACTGTGAGACAGTCATCGGCGAACGCATCGACACAAAATTATAAGTCCCGGAGTGGCCCCTCACAATGGGATGCGAAGAGCGTTGGAGCCGGTTGTGACGGTCGTGCCGAACAATTCCCCAGTGGTGCGCGCGTGATCGAATTGGCCCGTGCGGCTCTCCCTCCCGGGTTACCGCCGGCGGCCCAGCAAGCCGTTGATTACCAGGGCGACCATCAGCACCACCCCCAGCAGGAAGGGGCGCATCAGGTCTTCGACCCAGGTGATGCGGTTGAGGCCGTAGTTCAGCACGCTGAACGTGATGACCCCCAACAGGGTCCGCAGCATGCCCCCTTCGCCCCCAAACAGGCTGGTTCCCCCCAGCACGACGCAGGCGACGGCGTTCAGCAGCAGGTCGGCATTCTGGTCGAGGCTGACCGAGTTCATCCGCCCCGCGTTGACCAGCCCGCCAATTCCCGCGGTCAGCCCGCAGATCCCCAGGCAGAGGACCACGATTGACGGCGTATGCACCCCCGCCAGCCGGGCCGCCTCGCGGTTCCCCCCGGTCATGTAGACATAACGGCCGAACCGGGTGTGTTGCAGGATGAGATGCCCCACGAGCAACACTCCCCCCGCCAGCAGAGCGCTGTAGGGGAGTTTGAACGTGGGGGTCAGCAGGGGGCCTTCATTGCCGATGGCCGCCAGCACCGGGGGGACCGCGAATTTTTCGCTCTTGGTGAGATACCGCGACAGCCCCTGGGCGATGTTCATCATCGCCAGGGTGATGATGAAACTGGGGAGCCGCGACGCCACGGTGAGTGTCCCCGACAGCAGCCCCAGCAGCAGGCTGGTCAGCAGCGGCAGGAGCACGATCAGCAACAAGAGCAGGGGGCTGATGGCCTCTTTTCCTCCCCGGCCCGCGTACCGCTCGAACAGCACCCCGCACGAGCAGGCGGTCCACAGCGCCAGCGTGCCCACCGAGAGGTCGATCTCGCCGCACAGCAGCACGAAGGTCAGCCCGACCGAGACAATGCCCAGCACCGCCCCCTGCCGCAGTACCTGCTCGACGGTCGTGAGCGAAAAGAAATTGCGGGTCACCAGTCCGAAGAAGACCAGCAGCACCGCCAGCGTGGCCAGCGGGGCGAGGCTGCGCCAGTCGAACGGCGTCCGGAACGACTCGACGGCTCCGCCAGCCGAGGTCGCCCCGGCGGGAACTGTGTCAGACTGCGGCTGGGTCATCGAGAGCTTCGCCTCACGCGTGTTTCATCAAGGTTGTCTTGTCGAGCGTGGTCCCGGCGAACTCGGCCGAGATCCGTCCCCGGTGCAGCACGACGATGCGGTCGGCATGCGCCAGCACCAGCTCGGGCTCGGTCGACGCCAGAATGACCGCCGCCCCCCGCTGCTTCAATTCGGACACCAGCCGCATCACTTCTTCTTTGGCTCCCACGTCCATCCCGCGGGTCGGCTCTTCGAGCACCAGCACCCGCACCGGGCCCAGCAGCCACTTCGCCAGCACCACCCTCTGCTGGTTTCCCCCCGAGAGCAGGCCCGCTTTGAGGTCGGGGTTCGCAGGCCGGCACTGCACTTGCCGCAACAGCGGATTGACCACCGCCACCTCGCGGTTGCGCGTCAGCCATGCTCCCACGCCGCTTCGCAAATGCGCCAGGGTCGTGTTCTTGTAAATCTCGCTGCCGCGAACGAGGGTCTTCGACCGGTCCCCCGCCACCAGCACGACTCCCCGCGCGACCGCCTGAGAGACCTTTCCCGGCCGGAGGGGGCCGTTGTCCAGTTCGAGCCGGCCCGCATCGCACGCCAGGGTTCCCGCGAGGGCATGGGCCAGTTCCTGGTGTCCCGCCCCCACGAAACCGTAGAGCCCGAGGCATTCCCCGGCCGCCACTGTCAGGTCGATGCCGTCAAACAGACCGGCCCGCGAGAGTTTCTCGGCCCGCAGCACCACAGGGGCGGCCGAGCGTGGGGGGAGGGTCACGGCCGACTCGTACGCCGCCTCGGTCGATTCGAGCCCGCGCCCCAGCATCGCCTCGATCAGGCCCTGCTTGGTGAGTTCGCTGGAAGGCTGCGTCAACACGTGCCGGCCGTCCTTGAGCAGCGTGACCCGGTCGCAGATTTCCAGCACATCCTCGAGGAAGTGACTGATGAAGATCATCGACAGGCCGCGCTTCCGCAGGTTCGCCAGCAGGCCAAACAGCCGGCGGGTCTCGGGGGGGCTGAGCGAACTGGTCGGCTCATCGAGAATCAGCACGCGGGCGCCGCTGTGCAGTCCGCGGGCGATTTCGACAATCTGCCGGATCACCAGGGGAAAGCGGTCGAGCCGTTCGCGCACGTCGATGTCGACATCCAACTCGCGCAGCCACTCGGCCGCCTGCCGGTTCATGGTCTTCCAGTCGATTGCCTTCCACGCCGTCAGTGGTTGCCGGCCCAGCAACAGGTTCTCGGCCACCGACAGTGCGCCGATTCCCGAGAGTTCCTGGTAGACCATGGCGATCCCCTGGTCGCGGGCCGCTTTGGGACTGCGCAGCGCGACGCGAGTCCCTTCCAGCTCGATCGTTCCTTCATGGTCGGGAATGGCCCCGGCCAGGATTTTCATCAGCGTGCTTTTGCCCGCCCCGTTGCTGCCGACCAGTCCGTGGATTTCCCCCGGCTGCAAATCGAAATCGACCCCCTGCAGCGCGATCGCCCCCCCAAACCGCTTGCCAATGCCCGCGCAGCGCAGCAGGGGGGCTGCGGAGGCGATGGGCCGGGCGGGGGGAGGTGGGGTCACGAGAGCAGGGGACCGGGTTGAGGGCGGACGGAGGAAGGCGGACGGAGGAAGGCGGAACGCAGGTGGAGCGAGGGCTACACGAGGCAGTGGGTGGGGTCGGCCAGGTAGAACATCGCGTCGAGGGTGGTTTTGTTCTCGAGCGAGACGAGGGGGCCGGGGGTGATGATTTCGAGGGGGACGTTGTCGGGCTTCTCGGCGTTCCGGACGATGAACTGACCAACGACGAGGGCGGTTTTGTGGATCAGGCAGACGGGGTTGACGGTGGTGGCCGCGAGCCGGCCTTCCTTGACCGCCAGCAGACCTTCCTTCTGACCGTCGACCGCGGTGACGACCATGTTCTTGTGGATGGTGTTTTCGATGGCGGGGAGGCAGGCGAGGGCCATGTCATCGCTGTGGAAGAAGGCCCCGGCGATCGGTTCCTGTTCCTGGGCGATGAGGGCTTCGAACGTGTCGCGGGCCTTTTCTTTTTTCCAGTCGCACCAGCGGACCCCACCGCCGAGGACTTCGACGTTGGGGTAATTCTTGTGGACGTTTTCGAATCCCTGCTTGCGTCCCTGGGCGCCGCTGTGGGCACTGAGGCCGCCGATGTGAATGACCTTTCCCTTGCCGCCGATTTTCTCCATCAGATACCGGCTGCTGCTTTCCCCCATGAAGACCTGGTCGGGGGTGACTTCGACCCAGACGCCGGTGTTGCGCATTTCGTCCATGGCGACCAGCAGGGTGTCCATAGAGATGACGGGGATATTGCGGGCCTTGAGCCGGCTGACGGGCTCTTTGAGCGAATCGATCTGAACCGCCTGGAAGCAGCAGAAATCCCAGTCGTCACCGGTGATGGTGTCGATCTTGTTGCGTTGTTTCTCGGGATCGAACTCGCCGTCGAACCAGACGACTTCCACATTGAGCAGTTGGCCCCACAATTCGGCGGTGGTCTTTCCGAGGGCGCACCAGGTGCTCTGCAGACCGGCATTCGAGAAGGCGGCGCGCAGCCGGCGGGGCCCGGCGGCGGATCCCCCGGCAGCGTTACCTGGCGCCGGGGCGGCTCCCCCGGGACCGGCGGCCGGTTGGCACCCGGCGAGCAGGGCGGCGGCACCACCACCAAGCGCGAGCTGTTCCAGAAACGACCGGCGATTCGACTGTTCCGCAGGGAGGGGCGCGCTCATGGGAGGGGGGGGGGAGAAATCGACAGGAGACAGGGAGAAACCAACCACCCCGCGCAGCCCAAGGCCGCCCGAGCGGTTGCCGTGCTGCATGGTGACCGGGCGCAGAACACTCCGCAAGCGAACCCCACCGCCGTAGGATAGGTTTTCAACCTGTCCGTAGAAAAACCGCCCGTCTAATACCCAACCTCTTCCCGTCTCGACCCCAAACAAACCGCCAATCCAATCGCATCCATTTCCATTGATCTGTTGGCCGTCCCAACCAACCGCCCCGAACCTGTCCGACCGCGTGCGATTTTCCCCGCGTTCCCAACCCCGCCATCAGACAAACCAACAAGCAGCGAGCACCAGCCAAATCACCGACGTCCGTCGGCCGCGACCTCAATCACCTCTCAACGGCTCCGGAAATTCCTCGTCCGGCTGCTCGTCGACAACCACAAACAACCCCGCCTCCTCCACCCGCCGTTTGATCTCCCGCCGGCGGTCGATTTCCTGGAGCACCTGCTCGTCGTTCCCGTCGGGATGCTCGGCCTTGAGCACCTGGATCAGCCAGCGCATGCCGGCATCGTACAGGTCGCAACCCATCCGGAACTTCTCGGCCATTGTCAACGCCGCCGCCCGGCGCAGCAGCGTCTGATCGATCCCCTTTTGCAGTTGGCGAATCTCGTCGTCCGAAGTTGGCACTCTTTCGTCGGCCATCACGCACATCTTCTCCCCGTCAAATACCCCCTGCTCCATCGCACAAACAACACTTCCCCCAAGCCGACCTTCGTGAGCGAAAGCAAGGGCAAGCACAAAGTATCCCCGGTCGTCGATCGATCGTCCAGCAAAGAATGCCGACCAGGGATTGTCCGTGGCCCGGACACGATCCTTCGACTGATCTCGTATCACTGACGACGGATCGAGAGAAGGAGAGACACGGAAACCCAGATGCGATTTTCCCAAGTCAACCGGTTTCGAGGTTGGCGACTTTCCACGGACAACGGGGAAGGGTGGGATACAGGACTCGCTTGGGGCCACCGCAATACGGCTCCGGGGTTCGCGCAGTCGATGCTGTTCGCAGGGGCCGAACGGACAGCGAAAACCGACGTACAACCGACCGGTAGACAACGGATTGAGCCAACGCAACCATGCGGATTGCTCGCTTGTCGGCCCAGGTGAAGATCGATGCGCCCACAGTCTTGCCGTCGATATTGATGCCGGCAAGACAAAAACTGGAATTTGTGGGATACGTACACAGAGCGATGCGATGAAGACGTTGACACTGACTGTGGATGAGAGTGTGTTTGAAGAGGCGCAGCGTCTGGCTGCCCAACAGTCAACCACCGTATCAGCGATTTTTTCCAGAATGGTTTGGCTGTTGTCCGCCGATAATCGGCAGACGCAGGAGTCGGGTCCCCTGACCAAACAGGCGACCGGGCTGATTTGTCTTCCCGAGCGGGTTTCCGAACACGATGTGCTGGCAGACGCGTTGGTCGAACAGGAGGGACTTGGCAGCAATACAGTTGGCCGCCGTGCCTGGGTTTTACCGACAGGTTAAAAACCCGTCGTACGAACATCACCTGCGCCCTCCAGCGGCGCAAGCCGCGCGTGGCTCCCTCTCCCGCAAAACGACATCCGGTCAACAAAACCCGCGCCGCTGCGGGAGAGCGTCGGGGTGAGGGCGACACGGCCGCTTGGTGGTGTTCGCCGGGCGCGGTTCTTGAAATCGGACGGGTAGCCCCCTCACCTGCCCTGCGGGCACCCTCTCCCCCGCGGGGGAAAGGGACACCATCAGAGCGAGCACGCTACCACCACGCGATTTCCAGCCCACGATGTCCCAGCGGCGCAAGCCGCGCGTAGCCCCCTCTCCCGCGAAACGACTCCCGGTCAACAAAACCCGCGCCGCTGCGGGAGAGCGTCGGGGTGAGGGCGACACGGCCCCTTGGTTCTGTGGCCGGGCGCAGTTCTTGAAATCGGACGGGCAGCCCCCTCACCCCCCCTCCGGGCACCCTGTCCCCCGCGGGGGAGAGGGACACCATCAGAGCCAGCTCGCTACCACCACGCGGTTTCCCGCCAATGATGGCCGAGCGGGACCGAGCGGGGCGTTGGTTGACTGCCATCTTCGGCGACGTCGCAGCACATCACCCACGCCATCCCATCAATCGGCTTGACGCTCGGACAACAGGTAGATGGACTCCAACGGAGGCGTCGTGATGGAAGGGGCCTCTTTCAGAATGGCGACCACTTGCGGTGTGGCCGCGCGGAGCCGCTGCAGCCAGACTCCGTTGCGCGACTTTGCCAGGACCCGGGCGACCACGGGATCTTCGAGCACGGTCAATCCCAGAAACGACTCATTCGCACTGGCGACCAGAACCTCCGCCGCCGCCGGTGTGATGGTTTGCAGTGCCGGCAACACCTGTCCTGAAGAATTCTGACTCATCCGTTGCGCCAACGCCACGGAATCGAGCACGCGGAGCCGCCGCAGGGTCAGGAAGCCGTCGTATTGGATCAATTCCCCAATCGATTCAGCCGAAATGGCTTCCACTGAGTCTCCGGTCCACGAGCTTTGCCGGCCGATTTTTCGTGCAAAAACCGACGAGTCGAGTACCTGCAGCGAGATTCGCAATGTTCCGGAGACTCGGGCCAGGGCCTCCGCCGTGGCGGGAGAGAGCTGGTCCGTCGCGGGACCGGACAGCTCGAGAGCTGGCCCGCGATACGCCGCCAATTCGGCCGCCGCCTGCGGCGACAGGTCTGCGAGACCCGCGAATGACAGCCGCCCCCGATACTTCGCCAGTTCAGCCGTCAATTCCGGGGTCAGCGTGGGGCAACTCCCCTGAACCGAGAAGTCGGTCGGGCTGCGTCCACCGAGGAACAATTGGGGGGCTTTGTCGAGTCCCCCCCAGAACGGAATCGGCGCACCACGGTTGAGAGCATTCACAAGACTCCGGGCTGACTTGGGCGACAATTCGGCGAGGTCAGGCAGTGACACGATACCTCCCCCCAGGTCCACCGGGTTGCTGGCCAGCTCACGGAAGACCGAGGCTTGCTCGGGGGTGAGGCGGGTCAGCCCCAGCGTCAAATGACTGGTCTGCCGCACCAGAAGGCGCAGGATTTCCGGAGAAACATCCCGCACTTCGGGCAGCGAAATCGAGCTCCAGGGGACCGCCATCAGGCGTTGGGCGGTCTCGGCATTCAGTTCCCGCAGGTTCGCAAAGGACAATCCGCGGGCTGGAAATGGAAAACGCCCGGGCGGGCGGTCGAGCGCTGTCTCCTCCCGGCTGGCGGCACTCGCCAGGGCCTCCGCCGCTGCGGGGGAGAGTGTCGTGATGCCGCTGAAGTCGCCCGAACTGCGAAACACGATTTCGGCGAGTAACGGCGAACTGACGCTTCGCAGCCCCGGGAGACTGAGCTTCGGCTGACGCCCAAACGGTCCCCCGGGGACCGATGCCGCGGCTGTCGCCAGGATTTGCAGTTGTGCGTCCTCCAGTGACTCGAAGTCGCGCAGTCGGATTGCCAATGGCGCTTGCACCAGCCTTGTGAGGGCCGCTGAAGAGATCGGTCCGCCTCCCAGCGTCAGCCGCCCTGCTCCGGGACTGTCGGCAAACACCGTCGCGACTTCTTCGGTCATCACACCGAGGGGCAGCCAGACGCCCCCCAGAAAGAAGTTGCGCTTCACGGAAGCGATTTCCCGAGCCTGGTCCACGGACAGACTCCTGATCCCCGGGAGGAGCACCGACTGCGCAAACCCCGCCGCCAGTTTTCTCGTCAGGGGGAGCGAGTCGAGCGACGACAGATTCGGCAGCGTCAGAGCCCCCACGGTGTCCGCGAGGATGTTCTGCACGTCCGGCGACACCTCGGTCAAGCCGCCGAGGTTCAGGCTGCCCGTGTGCCGACTGAGTGCAGCGGCGGTCCCCGGCGTGAGCTGTTGCAGGTAGGGGAACGACAAAGGGACCTGGCGCCCCGCCAATTTTGCCGCCAGAGGCTCCGACAAGAGTTCCACCAGGCCGGACAGAACCAGTTGTCCTGGCACCTGGGCGATGGCCTCGGCGGCATCGGCAGAGAGCGAGGTGATCGAATGCAGCCAGACCTTGGCCGCCCGACTCTGGGCCAGCGCCTGGGCGACGGTCAGGGGCATGGATCTCAAGCCAAGAATCAGCATTTCACCCCGAAACCCGGCGAGCACTTCCGCGACCTCTGAGGTGATCTCGGTGGTTGCGCTGAGTTGCAGAATGCCGAAACGGGACCCGGCCTCGACTTGCCGCACCAGCTCGCGAGCCTGCTCAACAGAGATTCGCTCGAAGGGTTTGGGCGTTCGATCGGCCAGTGCACGCAGTTCGGGAGTCAGTTCGGAGGCGGGCAGCACGCCCTGCTGAATCAGATCGCCGAAGGTTGGGGAATCGGGCAGGGTGGGATTGGCGGGGATGTCGCTGACCCGACGTCCCGCCTCCCGTTTTCGCGCGGGATCTTCCCGGTCGTTGCCCGTCAACAGCAGATTCAGCGCGGTGCCATAGGCATTGCGGGGGCCAACACCAGCCAGATGGCAGACGACGCAGGATCGGCCTTCCTGCTGCAGAATTTGTCTTGACCAGGCCCTTGACGCACCCCGATCGCGGATCTCGCGGATCGGCGCATAAACCGCGGCATCGAGACCACAGATGGCCTGAACTGGGGCTGGTTGGCAGAGACAGAGGAGGCCAAGGCAGAGGCTGACTCGGCCGGGCAACCATCCCCCACGAAGACCCTTGAGGTGACGATTCAAGAGCTTCACCACGCGCTGAAGAGCGGACAAACCTCGCATCGATCGTGCCTCAAACATGGGGAAAAGGTTGAGATCAACCGGTCTGCGGTCGGGTAAGCGGACAACAGTGGAACGAAATGTCTCGGCACCGTCGCACAAGGAATTCCCTGACCACTGCCCAACCGGCCGGTTCGCGATCCACAGCAGCTTTGGCCGATGCGGCCACGATCGTACTGCGAGGAGGACTCCCAGCGTGGCGAGACGCTCCAAGAGACTATCGGAGGTTATAGATGTGACACGACAGATCAAACCATGCCGGGAGTCTCAGCATGCACTCCAGAAATTGAAGGAACGGTCAACATGTGAGTGTGGGCCAATGGCTGGGGGACCAGACCAGATGCCCCGGTCACCGATCAGGAACCCCCACAGCTCCCGGACCGATTCCAGAGTCTGCCCGACGGAAACCGTCCATTGATCGCCATCCGCGCCGTCGGAATGTGGCCCCCGGACCTCATCCGCAGTGATCTCGACACCAGGTCTCTGGAAGGCGACCTGTCGATCTGCCGTACTGGTCACGACGACATCACCTCTATCGATGTGGTTGTGACAGAATTCTGACAACTGAGGGGAGTCGACTTGCGTGACCTTCGGCGCGAGTCTCTGGAGGAGCATGGCAAACTCCTTCAGGCATATGAATCTGACATCCAAGGGGAGGCGATTGGCGAATTCTTCTCACCCAGCCTTGCGGTCACTCGGGACTCCTCCATGGTGGAGAGAGTGTTGGGAGCGAGTAACTGAATGGTGCAGGAGCGGTCCGAAGACAATGACAACATCGAATCCGCGCGTGGCTCCCTCGCCCGCGAAACGACGTCCGGTCAACAGAACCCGCGCCGCTGAGGGAGAGGGTTGGGGTGAGGGCGAAAGGGCCGCCTGGTTTTGTTGCCGGGCGCACTTGCTGAAACCGCACGGTCAGCCTCCTCACCCGGCCTATCGGCCACCCTCTCCCCCAAGTGGGGGCGAGGGATTCGATGGGGGCCAGTGCGTGCCCGCCGGAGGACTCGGATCGGATAAGAGCACAGTGGCACAAGACCAGTGCCCGCTGTGGTTCGACGGGCTGCGCTCACTCTCCGACGCAGTAGAGAAACTTGTCGGAGCGGAACAGCAGGCGGTTGCCGTCGGGGACTGGGCTGCCGTTGAAGAGGGTGCGGTCGTCGAGGTCGTTGGTCGCCAGCAGCTCGAATTCGGGTTGGGCCGCCACCACGAACATCCGGCCGGTGCGCGAAAGATAATACAGCCGGCCGTTGGCGAGCAGGGAGGAGCCGTAAAACTGCCCCGCCCGGTTGAGCCGTTGTTCGTAAACCACCTCTCCCGTCTCGGCCTTCGCACAATACGCGATCTCGCGCTGGTCGTTGACCCAATACAGGTGTCCGTCATGCACGATGGGGGACGAGACATTGGTCCCCTTCTGGCTGGTCCACAGGCGGTGCGTCGCGGTGACGTCTCCCGTACCTCCCAGGCGGACGGCCAGCCCCGCCACCCCCGACCGGCCGCCGAGGCAATACACCACGCCGTCTTCCACCACGCAGCTGGGGACCATGTACCACGTGATGTCGGTCTGGCACGACCAGAGCGACTCCCCGGTGGCCGGGTCGAGCCCCAGGATTTTTCCCTGAATCGCCACAATCAGTTCTTCGCGTCCCTCGCGCGAGCGGGCGACCACGGGGGTGTTCCACGACTCTTTGATCCCTTCGACGCGCCAGCGTTCGGCCCCAGTCCGGCGGTCCAGCGCGATCAGCGATTCGCTCTCGACGCTGGCGTTCACAATCAGCAGGTCGCCGTACAGCACGGGGGAGGCGGCCGAACCCCAGCCGTGGGTGCGGTCTCCCACGTCGGCCCGCCACACTTCGCGGCCCGCATGGTCGAAGGCCAGCACGCCGGTCTTGCCGAAGAAAACGTAGACGAAGTCGGCATCGACCGCCGGGGTGCTGGCGGCGAACCCGTGATCGCGGATCTTCTCTTCTTCGGGGAGTTTCGCAGGGACCGCCTGGTTCCACAGCGGCTTGCCGGTGGCGCGGTCGAACGCCAGCAGGTGCCGGCGGAGGTTGGCCTGCGTCCCTTCGTCCTCGCCGGGGACGAAATAGCCGCTGTAGCAGGTGAGGTAGATGCGGTCTTTCCAGGTGACCGGGCTCGACGCTCCCGGCCCGGGGAGGGGGGCGGCCCAGGTGAGGCCGGTCTCGCGGCTCCATTGCAGGGGAGTCTCGGTTGCCGCGGCAACTCCCAGGCCATCCGGGCCGCGGAAGCGGGACCAGTCGGGGGAGTTCGCGGATGGGGGACGGGCCGTCTGGGGGGCCGCATCAGATCGGGTTCCGGCAGGTCTCTCATCGGCAGAGAGCGGGAGCGTGATGTTGATCACCAGTGCCGAGATCATCCAGGCCGCGTTGAATCGTGACACGCAGACGGTGTCGCGGGGGTGACGAGGTGAGTTCATGCGAAAGACCAGATCAGGAACGGGAGGCAAAAGAGAGAGACGACGTTGGGCGCGGGATTACCGTGGGGGCGACAAGAATTCCGATCCCCCAGTGAGAGTACCTGGGCATCCGGTCCGGGAGTTGACCAGCGAAGTGCTCCATCGTGGGGGATGAAACTGTCGGTGGGCAAAACAACACGGGGTGACCTTTGGGAAAAGGTCACCCCGTGTGAGGTTTGGTCAGGCAACAGTCCCGAGTGCGGCGGTCAGGCCGGAAGGGCTGCGGCGTGAGTCGCGACTACTTGGCGGCGGTCGGAACGACCCACACCTTGCACTCGGTTTCGACTTCTTCGTGCATCCGGATCTTGACGGTGTACATGGCCAGTTCCTTGAGGGGGCCATCGAGACGAACCATGTCGGGTTCGATCGTGAAGCCGGCGTTCTTGAGCTGCTTGCTGATCTCGGGGGCGCCGATCGAGCCGTAGAGGTGTCCCTCTTCGTTGGCATTGGCTTCGATGGTCACGCTGTACTTGCTGACCTGGTCGGCCAGCTTGCGCAGCTCGGCGAGGCGCTTCTTGGCCAGTTCGGCCAGACGGGCGCGGTGCTTCTCGACCATCATCTTGTTGTGAGCGGTGGCCACGGTGGCCAAGCCCTGCGGCAGCAGAAAATTGCGTGCATAGCCCGTACGGACCGAGACGATCTCTCCCTGCTTGCCCAGCGAGGGGACATCTTCGGCGAGCATCAATTCGGTATTGCGACGACGGGAGGTGGGGGAGGCTGAGGGAGGCATTGAACTTTCCAGTCGCCTCCTGGAACACAGGAGGCCAGCAAAAACAGGACAGAATCAGGTTTTGAACAGGTTCCGGCCGGGTACACCCTCGAGGGTCACCACCGGAGAACAGACAGATGGAGTGCGGGGCCAGGTCCAGTGCAGAAGGACTAGAACGGGACGTCGTCGGCCGGGGGTTCCGACGGGCCGCCAAAGCCCCCGCCGTAGTTGCTCCCCCCCGAGCTGTTGCCGCCCGAGAAATTTCCGGAGTAGTTTCCGTCGGAGCCGTAGTCGTCTCCCCCGGGACTGTAGGAGTCGGACTGGGGAGCACTGCGGCCCCCCCCTCCGCCGCCACCTCCTCCATCACCCCGACTTCCCAGGAGCTGCATTTTTTCGCAGACCACGCGCAGCTTGTTCCGCTTCTGGCCCGTCTGCTTGTCTTCCCAGGAATCGAGCTGGAGGCGGCCTTCGATGAGCACGGGGCGCCCCTTGGAGAGGTATTCGCCAGCCACCTCGGCATCGCGGCCCCAGAGGGTGACATCGACGAAGGTGGTTTCTTCTTTCCTCTGGTTGGCCTGCTTGTCCCACCAGGTGCGGTTGACCGCCAGCCCCAACTCGGTCACCGCCTGGCCGGCGGGGGTCCGCTTGACCTGGGGATCGCGGGTCAGATTGCCCATCAGAATCACTTTGTTGAAGCTGGCCATGTGACACCGCAATCAGAACAAGGTGGGACGGAAGTCGCAGTCACCGTCTCGAAACGACTCGACGAACTCACTCAGTCAAACTCACTCAGTCAAACCAGAATCGCGGGCAAACAAGCTTCCGGGCAAACAAGCTTCCGGGCAAACCAAATCCCGAGCAAACCGGAACACTGAGGTTACGAACTCAAGACCAACTGTTTCGGAGACCAGTCCGGAGTCCCTAGGGGGCCATGGTGACGGTCGGGCCGGAGGACCTCACCCGTTCATGTTCATGACCCAAGAGCTTCCAGCGAGCTTCGTCTCGGGAAAATTCTTCCCAAGGAGGACTTTTCCCAAGGCCATCGAGGTCACAGGTGTCGGTCCGATTGCCCTTGCGGGAAGGAACCGGGCCTCCGTTCGGATTCCTGAGCGAAAGCCGAGCGAAGGACTCAGACTCCGGCGTCGACGGCGACGGCGGCGGGGACGACTTCGGTCAGTGACGAGGAATCGCTGTCGTGGAAGGTGGTGATGACCTCGCCCTTGCCGTTCGCCATGTCGATCATGGGGGCGATCAGTTTTTCGGGGAGCTTGATGATGAGGTGGCGCAGGACCGACTCGCTGAGCTTCACCATGCGGTCGAGTTCGTGAACCTTGCGGCTCTCGACGGTGAAGTAGGTCAGGAAGTGCAGGCCCTTGCGCTGGCCTTCGATGGCATAGGCCAGTTTGCCATCCTGCCAGGCACGGGTCGCCAACACCTGGGCGCCGATTTTCTCGAGCATGCCCAGCACATCACCGGTGGTTCCCTGCGGGTTGGACGCATACTTGTTGCTGTCCAGCAGAAACATCCCCTCGTACGTCACAGCAGCCACAACTCATCTCCTTCCAAACCGGTTTCCGGCGACGCCGTCACAGCACCTGCTGTGTTCCGCATGCCGACCAGACAACCAGTCTCACGCCTCTGGAAAAAACTCCGCTCGAAACAACTTCAACCCTGCCGCTCATCTCCACATCGCCAGACCGGACTCTGACAGCCGCAATCTTCAGTGATCTGCATCTTCAGTGATCTGCAACACACGAATTCGAACTGCGGGCCGCTGACGAAAAACGATCACCCTCGGGATCTCGTTGCCAAAACCAGTGAACCAAGTGATTTGGTCAACCGGGGGTCAGCAGTTTTGGGATCCGTTGGGAGTCGAACGTTTGTGCGAATCGCCGTTTTTGCCAAAGAGAACCATTTCGCCACTGCCCGAGGATTCAATTCGCGGGAATCCGCGACCTGAGCATCCACGGAGCTCTGTTGGTCTCTTGGTTTGGTTGGTTCTTGGCTTGGTTGGTCTCTTGGTTGGTCTTTTGACCTCAATTCCCCCGAACTCACTCCCCGCCTCTTACCAATCGCCACGGCGAGTGGCCGGTGAGGGGCGGTGGGGAAGACGGGGATTATCGACGAGCGGGATGGGAAATGCAACTCTGATTTCCCTGTTTTTTTGGGCTGGATTGGTGTTGTATCTGCTTGTCTTGGAATGACTTAAACAGCCTTGTTCCGTCCTTGTCTGTTCCGTTCTGACCAGTTTTGTCGGGATGGTCTGGGGAGCCAGTCCGGCGTCCGGCCGGTTCCGTCTGGAACCGGCCCAGGCCGGCGACCACAGGTCCTGAGGCGCCGACTTGGGCACTGTCGAGGGGTCAGCGGTACGGGCTTGCCGCTTGGTGAACTCCTGGCCGGATCCCCCCACGGTCTCGGGAATCCCCCGCACAACCGATTCAATCGCTCCAGTCTCCACTCTTTTGCGGGCCGGATAGTGTTCGTGTGTATTATTATGGGCCACCGGCATCTGGGGGCGACCGAGGAGAACGCCCGAATCGGAATGGTGACGGCCGAGCGGGACTTCGGCACTGCCGTTGCTGACAGCAGGGGCTTCGATCCCCCCGCCCCTCCCAGGCAACCGCGACGACCTCTCATGTCTGTTTGGACAGATTCTGAAAATGAGTTCACTTTGTCTGGGATTCCTGGGGCGCGGGGAGAGTCGTAGTGCCTTGTCCCGGCATGACTTTCGCCCCCCGCTCGATTACGATTTCCGTCTGGTTTTCGTCCCTCCGCGACCTCCCCCCCCGGGACTCCTCCCCATGCGCACACTGCTCGCCCTGCTCACGCTGGTTGCCTGGACCAGTTCCTCGTTGGCCGAGGAATGGCCCAATTGGCGCGGTCCCGGCCAAAACGGGGTGGCTTCGAGCCAGGATTTCCCGCTGCGCTGGAGCAAGACGGAGAACGTGGCCTGGGTGGTCGATTTGCCCGGCAAGGGGGCCTCGACTCCGATCGTGTCGCACGGGCACATCATCGTCACCAGCGGCGACAAGGAGCGAAACCTGGCCCTGTGCTACACCTCGGCCGGTGAACTGAAGTGGAGCCGGGAAATCGGCAAAGAGCGTGAAGGCAAGCACGCCAAGGCAACCGGATCCAATCCGTCACCTGTCACGGATGGGAAGACGGTCTTCGTGTATTTCAAGAGTGGCGACCTTGCGGCCCTGGATTTCGACGGCAAGGTGTTGTGGCAACTCAATCTGCAGGAGGAATACGGCGAAGACACGCTCTGGTGGGATCTGGGAACCTCCCCGGTGCTGACCAAGAAGCATGTTGTCGTGGCGGTGATGCAGACGGGGCCCTCCTATCTGGTGGCGATCGACAAGCAGACCGGGAAGCCCGCCTGGAAGCAGGACCGGGATCTGAATGCTCCCAGTGAGGCGGCTCAAAGCTACTCGACACCGCTGGTGCTCGAAGAGGGAGACCAGGAGACGCTGGTGGTGCTGGGGGCGGATCACGTGACGGCTCACAAGGCCTCGACGGGAGCCGAAATCTGGCGGGTGGGGGGGCTCAATCCGACCGAGCAGAAGTTCTTTCGGTCGATTTCTTCGCCGGTGGTGTGTGGCGATATCGTGGTGTCTCCCTATGCCCGGGGTTCGACTCTCACGGGGATCAAACTGGGTGGGCGGGGGGATGTGACCAAGCAAAACGTTGCGTGGTTCCGGGACAAACTGGGGGCCGATGTGCCGACCCCCGCCGCTGTCGGCGGCAAGATTTTTCTCTGCTCGGACCGGGGGGAAGTGCACTGTCTGGATGGCCAGACGGGAGAAACCGTGTGGTCGGGGGCGGTGGAAAAGAACCGGAATGCCTTCAGTGCGTCTCCGGTGCTGGCGGGGGGACGGATCTACATCACCCGGGAAGATGGAACGACGTTCGTCTTGTCGCAGGGGGACAAATTTGAACAGTTGGCCCAGAACGATTTGGAGGGGGAATTCGTGGTGGCCACCCCCGTGTTTGTCGATGGACGGATCTACATCCGGACCCGGGAACGGTTGTACGCCATTGGCGGTTGAGGGAGAGGGGGCGGCTTCGGGGAGAGTTTTCCCGGGAACGCCGAATTGACGGCGAATCGCCACTGTGCCGGTGGATGGACCGTAAGGTGCAGGCGGCCATCGGAACCAATTCCTGCACGACACCGGCCCCTGTCACCGGGAGGTGCGGAGGGGCCCAGGTGGTTCTGGGGTGGGGGGGCGGCGAATCTTAGGTAAAAATCTGTCGGGCAGCCCAAATTCATCGTCACCGGGTGAATTTGACGCAGAACAGCGATTGTGATTGCCCTGACCCCGAACAATCGCTCAAAATTTCAAAAAACCGGAAAAGTAGCGGGATTCATCTCGCAAATCAGGCTTTTTCCGGTAAGGTGGTGGTATCGGTCCGCGATCCTGCCACCTGTGGTACGGGGCCTCTGCCCCGTCGCCAGCACCTCTCGGCCGTTGATCCCCAGCGGTCTTTCCCGGGGATTCCGCCGAGGTGCCCTGTTTGTTGGAGAACCTTACGGATGATCACGCAACTCGACGTTGAAGCACCTCGTCTGCTCCCTTCGACTGAACTTCCGAAATACACCTACATTCCCGGTGCTGGTCTGCCGCATCCGTTTCGTGATCCGCGGGGCCACAGCCACAATCGCAAGAGCCCCGCTCCCCTGGCGCTCGAGGCCGACACCTGGGCCGAAAACCGCTCGTATCTCTGGGCGATCGACCTGTTCAACCTGGGTTACTATTGGGAAGCCCATGAGGAGTGGGAACGGCTGCTGCGTTCGACCGGGAACGACACCACCTGCGGGCGTTATCTGAAGGGGCTGATCAAACTGGCGGCAGCGGGGGTCAAGGTGCGGGAGAACAGCCTGCATGGAGTGCGACGGCACGCCGCTTCCGCCGGAGAAGTCTTCGCCGACGTGGCGGCCGAAGTGAGTGGCGAATTCCTATGTGGTCTGGAGTTCACCAAGCTGCAGTATGCGGCGGACCGGGCGGCCCAACTGACCTACAAGAACGCCTACACCGCCGGCAAGCCGGTGCGGGTCTTTCCGTTCATTCTGCAGCCCAACCCGCTGCCTCTCGCCTACTGAGTGGCGGCAGCGGAACCATCTGACCGGACGCCAATCTCATACCCCGGGGGACTTGCAAGCCCCCCCGCAGCGTCATCAAAGTCAACGCCAGTCTCCGATGCGTCGGCGGCTGGCGTTGTTCGTTTTTAAGGCCCTTGGGAGGCATTGGGCTTCCCGGAGGGCTGTTCCCTGAGCATTTCTTTCCCGCCCCGCTCTCCATGCCTGTGCACCCAAACCGCCTGATGCTGTTGGTTGGAAGTCTGTCCCTGGTGTGGGGGGGGTGGAGCGAACCGGCGCGGGCCCAGTCTCCGCCGCCCGTCTGGCAGGGGGAATACGCCGGCTCGCTCATCGACGCCTCGGGCCGGTCTCAATGGACGGGTTTGCAGGTGGTGGCCCAGGGGGCGGGTGAGTACCTGGGGTTGGAGCTGGCGGGGGGGCTGCCTGGCAACCGCTGGAATATGCGAGACCGTCACGAGGCGGTGGGGCGAGCCGAAGGAACCCCGACCCTGGTGCTGGCGTCGGCAGCTCACAAGTACGAGGTCGATGGCTGGCAGGTGCGGGTGACCGACCTGCAGGGGAAACCGGTCGGGACTCTGAACCGTTACCTGCGCAGCAGCCAGACGCTCGGAGCGCCCCCTCCCGCCAAGGCCATCGTGCTGTTTTCGGGAGGACCCACCAGCGAGCTGAAGAACGCGCGGATCACCCCCGAGGGACTGTTGCAGGTGGGGTGCGAGACCACCCGGTCGTACCGTGATTTCTGCCTGCATGTCGAGTTCCGGACTCCGTTGATGCCTGCCGCCCGCGGCCAGGCCCGGGGAAATTCAGGCGTCTACCTGCAGGGTCGATACGAAGTGCAGATTCTCGACTCGTTTGGGCTGGTCAGCCAGAACAATGATTGCGGCAGCCTGTACAAGCAGCGGCCGCCGTTGTTGAACATGTCGTTCCCCCCCGAGACGTGGCAGACCTATGAAATCGATTTTCGGGCGGCCCGCTTCGATCCGCAGGGGACCAAGACCGAACCGGCCCGGCTGACGGTCTGGCACAACGGCATCAAGATCCACAAGAACGTGGAGTTGACCGGGAAGACGGGGGCGGGGGCGGCGGAAGGCCCCGAGCCCCGGCCGATCAAGTTCCAGGATCACGGCGACAAGGTGCTCTACCGCAATCTCTGGATTGTCGAGAAATAACCGGAGCGAAACCCTCTGGTCACTTGGCCGGTGATTATGGCGAACCTCTGGGGGAGATCCTGCGATCACGGGAGAGATTGATCAGACCGCCTGGGCTTCGTGGAGCAATTCGCGCGTGGCGGGATGCTGGGGAGTTTCGAAGAGCTGCTCGGGGGGGGCCGACTCGACCACCCGTCCCTGAGACAGCACATGCACGACGGTCGCCACCTTGCGGGCGAAGTTCATCGCATGGGTGACCACCAGCATGGTCTGGCCTTCGCGGGCCAGGTCGGTCATGACCGCGAGCACTTCGCCGGTCATCCGTGGGTCGAGAGCGCTGGTCGGTTCATCAAACAGAATGGTCTCCGGGCGCATGGCCAGGGCCCGGGCAATGGCCACCCGCTGCTGCTGCCCCCCCGAGAGTTGGTGCGGCAGGCTGTCGAGGCGTTGTGAGAGTCCCACCCGGTCGAGCAGCGCGCGGGCCCGTTCGCGTGCCTCATCACGTGGCAGCCCCAGCACATGCACGGGGGCTTCCATCACATTCTCGAGCGAGGAGAGGTGGGGAAAGAGGTTGAACTGCTGGAAGACCATCCCCACCCGCAGGCGGATCTGGGCCAGGCTGGCGCGGCGGGTGGCCGGGGGATCCTCGGCGTTCAATCGCGCTCCTCCGACGTCAATCGTTCCCCGCTGGAAGGTCTCGAGTCCATTGATGCAGCGCAGCAGGGTGCTTTTGCCCGAGCCGCTGGGCCCAATCAGCACTCCCACGCCCCCGGTGGGAAGTTCCAGCGAACACCCCTTGAGGATCTCGAGCGCCCCGTGCCGTTTGACCACCTCGGCGATTCGCAGCATGCCACCCATCTCCAAATGCTCCCGGGGGGGTGAACCCGACCCGGGGACTGCCAGGGACTCTGTCAGGCCGATCGCTTGAGGGTGCGTTCCAGCCAACCCGATGCCAGCGACAGCGGATAGCTCATCGCCAGGTAGAGCACCGCCGCCATGGCGGCCGCCTCCAGGAACAACCCCGAACTTTTTCCCACGATCGAGTACTGCTTGGAGAGTTCTTCCACGGCGATGACCGAGCAGACCGAGGTGTCTTTGAAGAGGGCGATGAAGTCATTGGCGGTGGCGGGAATGACGGTGCGAATCGCCTGCGGCAGGATGATCCGCCGGACCGCGAGCGCACGCGACATTCCCAGCGAGAGCGCCGCTTCCATCTGGCCCCGGGGGACCGACTGCAGGCCCAGCCGGAAGATCTCGCACTCGTATGCCGAGTAGTTGATCGCGAGGGCCGCCACTCCCGACCAGAACTCGGAGATCGTCACACCCAACCGGGGGAGCACGAAGTAGATCACGAACAGCTGGAAGGCGAGGGGGGTTCCCCGCACCAGTTCGACATAGGCTCCCAACGCCGTACGCAACAGCCACGCGCCCCAGCCGCCGCCGTCCCCTCCCAAGAGTGGGGTTGACCACGACCGGCCGAGGGCAATCGCCAGGCCGATCAACATGGCCAGGGGCATGGCACAGCAGGCGAGCTGAATGGTGACCCACGCCGCCTGCAGCAACTTGGGAATCCACCGGCCCAGGTCGCGCCACGAGGGGAGTTCGCTGAGGCGCGGGGTCGAGTCCCAATTCTTCCAGACCTGGGGCAGCCGGGACTGGGTATCGTTCCACAGGCCGTGGCGCTCGTAGAGGGTCTGCAATTCCCCCCGATCGTGCAGGCGTTCGAGAGCGGCGTTGAGCTGTTGGCAGAGAGGCAGGTCGACTGCCCGCAGATAGATCACATACAGCCCTTCCGAACGGGGCGCGCCCCGGACTTCGAGATCGGGATAGAGCCCCCCCTGTTCGAGGTAGTGGGTGACCACCGGATTGTCCTGAACGGTGGCGTCGAGCTTCCCCTGCCTGAGCGACTCGAAGGAATCGATCGAGCCCGAGAAGCGGATGACGTCGCAGGTGGTGCCGAATTCTTTCGAGACCAGGGTGTCGGCGGCCGATTCTTCGAGGACACCGACCCGGAATCGGGTTCCGGCTGGCGGGGTACGGAGGCTCTCCCAGTCGGTCAGCCCGGTTTCACTGCGGCGGGTGCAGAGCCGCAACTGGTAGATGTAGTAGGGGAGCGATGTGCAGAACCGGGCGGCGCGGGGGCGGGTGAATTCATACCCATTCAGGGCGATCTCGATATCGCCCCGCGCGAGCACCTCAAGAATCTGTGACCAGTCGCATTGGACGTGCCGTTGGCTGGGGCGGTCGAGTTCGCGGGCGAGCGCCGTGGCCAGATCGACTTCGAAGCCGATGGTTCGCGCGGGATTGGCCGGGTCGGGGTAGAGGTAGGGTCCACCACCCTCACGGTCGGCACCCCAGGTCAGCGGTTCCGCGGCCGCGACCCGCCCGCTGATACCCAGATCGGCCCCCAGCGACAGGCCCAAGGCGAGGCCGCCACCCATCAAACCGAGGAAGACGCAGCGCCAGATCCGCAAGGTGGGGGGCTTTCGAGGGGGGGAACGGTCTGCTTGCCGGAATCGTGTCGTTCCGGTTTTTTGTGGTTGGCGGGGGTCGGCCCACGCCCTGACGCAATGCACCAGGACGTCAAACACCTGCAGCCAGCCGTCGTGACGCCGACGG
>JBKDUK010000346.1:0-17357 GCA_046339535.1 Planctomycetaceae bacterium
CAAAACGATGCATTGCGCATCGGATTAGATGCCACTCTTACCGCTGCCAAATTGTCAAAGAACAAAGCCGCAGAACCCTACCGCCTTACAGCGGCCATCCTGCGGCAACAGCCCGTGTGGACTGAAGCAGATCCAAGCCACTCAAAGAGTTGGACGCAACCAACAACTGAGACTGGACTTGAAGCTGCTTCAAGCCACCCACTCAAGAAATTACGGCTCGAATTCGCGTCCGCACAACATGAATGCTGTGACAAACAACCAAACTCGCCGCAAGTTTCCCTGCGACCCATTTTGCCAATCTGGTGTCGCGGCTGCCCGACTGCGGAACGCGTTGGCGTTGCCGTCAGCGAGGAAGACGAATCATAAGAACTAAGTTCGGCTGAGTCAATGAGGTTCCGCGAATTTTTTTTGCGAGGTTCACGAACGCTTTTTGGACCCCTTGCCGCAGCCCCAGAGACTCAGAAACTCAAACGCCAGGTTGGCGGCCAGAATCGCGGTGATCCCCGCCGGATCATACGCAGGGGCGACCTCCACCACGTCGCACCCCACGAGATTGAGCCCCTTCAACCCCCGGACCAACTGCAGGATCTGGCGACTGGTGAGCCCCCCCACCTCGGGAGTTCCCGTTCCCGGGGC
This sequence comes from Planctomycetaceae bacterium, assembly GCA_046339535.1. GTDB lineage: Bacteria > Planctomycetota > Planctomycetia > Planctomycetales > Planctomycetaceae > UBA10511. Next base: position 637 of record JBKDUK010000346.1, read on the forward strand.
GAACGCCGGATCCACCACGTCAATATCCAGCGTCACATAGACAGGCCGCTTCCGCACCGCTTCATGAATCTCCTCCAGGACTCCATCCATTCCCAGGTCGTAGACCGCGTCGGCGGTCAGCACCCGCGCCCCCAGGTCACGCGCCTGCTCATAATCCCCCGGCCCGGCGGTCGGTCCCCGCAGGCCAATCTGCAGATACGAGCCTTTGGCGATCAAACCCTCTTCCAGCGCTCTGCGGAACGGTGTCCCATGGCTGTAACGCTGCCCCGGAAACTCCTCATTCCAGGTATCGGGATGGGCATCGAAATGGACCACCGCCACTTCCCCCAGTGTGCTGGCATGTCCCCGCAATGCCGGCAATGACACCGAGTGATCCCCCCCCAACAGCAACACCTTCGCCCCCTCTCCCCGCAGTGCCTCCACCCGCGACTGAATGGCCCGCTGCGTGGCCTCGATGCTCACGGGAACGACATCCACATCCCCGGCATCCACAATCCTGAGCGTCTCGAACGGATTGACCCGCAACGCGTTGTTGTACCCCCAAAGCAGCAACGACTGCTCGCGAATTGCCCGTGGCCCCAGCCGGGCACCACTGCGATACGTTGTGGCACTGTCGTAGGGGAACCCCAGAATGGCAACGTCGGCACCTGCCCCCCGCGAATCGAACGGGCGGCGTCCAAACGTGGCGATTCCCTGATAGGGCTGCGCTGTGAATTCCGGAGTGTGCGACATGATTACTCGAGGTAGGTGGTTCCCTGCAGGACGGCCGTGTACTCGGCGACAATCTGTTCTGCCGCCGCGGCGGTCAGGGCCCCCTGCGACACGCGGGCGGCCACTTGGTTCTGAAAACCCTCGGCCACCTGCCGGTGGTCGAAACGGGCGAAAGTCAGCATGTCTCCCACCCGGCTCCCCGGGATGATCTTGGCGACATGGGCCCGCCCATCGGGTCCAATCGCCACCTGGGCTTCATTGGGGATGCCGAACAGGTTGTGATAACTCCCCATCACTTCCTGGTAGGCCCCCACGAGAAACACGCCGAGATAATAGGGTTCCCCGCGGAACTCGTGGATCTCCAGGACCTGCTTGACCGTCTTCACATCCACAAACCGGTCGATGCACCCGTCCGAGTCGCACGTCACATCCACCAGGGTGGCGACGGTATCGGGCGCTTCATTGAGCCGGTGCAGCGGCATGATCGGAAACAGCTGCTTGATCGCCCACGAGTCGGGAGCCGAGCGAAACAGCGAGAAATTGCACAGGTATTTCGAGGCCAGTGTCTTCTGCAGATCGACAAATTCGTGCTCGTTGATCCCCTCGCGTTGCGCAAACTGCGAGACCTTCGAGCAGATTTCCCAGAACAACACTTCTCCCTTCGCCCGGTCCTCGAGCGAGACAAGCCCGAGGTTGAACTGCGAATACAGCTCATCCTTGGCGTCGAGGGCGTCGTGATAGAGTTCGCGATAATTTTTGACGTTGATGCTGCCCAACACCTGGTTCAGCTCAAAAATCACCTCCGGGTCGTCGTCATCCAGCACCACGGTGGGCCGATCGTTCGCGAAGGTTTCGATTTCATCCCGAATCGACGTCACGAGCAGCGCATGGTAGGCGGTCATCACCCGGCCGCTTTCAGTCACCAGGTGGGGATGCGGCACCTGCTCGTCATCACAGACCCCTTTGAGGGTGTAGATGACATTGTTGGCGAATTCTTCGATGGAGTAGTTGATCGACCCTTCGAAGGTGCTGCGAGACCCGTCGTAGTCGACCCCCAGCCCGCCGCCAATGTCGAGAATCTCGACTGGCAACTTCATCTGTCGGACCTTGGCATAGACCCGCGCCGCCTCGCGCATCGCGTTCTTGATCCGCCGGATGTCGGTCACCTGCGAACCGATATGAAAATGCAGCAGCCGCAGTGTCTCTTCGCGTCCCTCCGCCCGCAGCAGGCGAATGCACTCGAGGATTTCCGAAGTGGTCAGCCCGAACTTGGCAGCCTCACCCCCCGAACTCGACCACTTCCCCGAGCCCTTCGAATAGAGCTTCGCCCGCAACCCGATCCACGGAGTGACCCCCGTATCGCGCGACCGCCGCAGGATCATCTTCAACTCGGTCAGCTTCTCGACCACCAACACCACGCGCTTGCCCAACTGCGTTCCCAGCAGGGCCAGATTGACGAACCCTTCGTCTTTGAACCCATTGCAGATCAGCAATGAGCCGGCGGGCTGTTCGAGCGACAACGCGGCATACAACTCGGGCTTCGAACCACACTCGACCCCCACCGACTGACCCACTCCCTCCCGCAGAAATTCCCCGACCACTTCCCGCCGGGGATTGACCTTCATCGGGAAGACCGGCAGATGATCTCCCTGGTAGCCCGCGTCCCGCGAAGCCGCCTCGTACGCGGCACAGAGGCGTTTCAGCTGAGTCGCGAGGATCTGCGGAAACCTCAGCAACAGCGGGGTCGACCGCTTCCGTTCCCGGACCAGCTTGTCCACGAGGTCGTAGACGTCGGCTCCGGGCCGCCCCCGCTCGGGATGCACCATCAGGTGCCCGTCCGTGTTGATCGAGAAATAGCCGGCCCCCCACTTTTCAATGCCGTAGGTTTGACCAACTTCTTCGATGTCCTGACGCATGAACGCGTGATCCTGCGAAGGGTGACGGAGGGGGACTGGCTGATCCACCGGGGACCCCACGGCGGTCAGGCCCCCACACCGGTTGCCTGACCCGCCGACCTGACCGTGGCGGGAATGATAGTTTTCACTCTCGCACTTCGCGAGAAACGCTCCCCACCGGCCCCGGCCCTGCCTCTTTACGAATCCCTGTGCCAGAAACCCCCGTCTCTCACCCCCGACCGGCAGGTCCGATTTTTCCCCGGCAGGTTGCCGCAGGCTTCTGCAGGGTTTGCGGGTTATCTGGGTTTCCGCGGCACCTGCACTCCCTTGAGTCGCAATTCGCTGTCCCCCAGTTCGACCACCTCCAGGCGGCGTTCGGTCGGAGAGCGTTTGCGGTTGTCATCATCGGCCAGGTCAAACGGGTCCATCACCAGGACATCCGACCCCTCCATTTCCCGCCATTCCACCCCCCGCCGATCGCGCTGCAGACGACTGACCAACGGCTCCAGCAGGTCGGTCGCCGGCAGGGGAACCCGCCCCATCCGCAGGGCGTCCACCGCAATCGCCAGGCGATGGTCGTCTGTGGGAAAGATCCGCACGGCTCCATTCGCCACCAGATGCAGGGGACCGAGGTCAACCCGGCAGGCGGCCTGGGCCCCGTCCGGCGAAAAATGCAGCCGCGGCCGGCTGAAACCCAGAGGGAGCAACTGGCGATACTTCCGCTCCCACTCGTCGGCCAGCCACGCGTTGATCTGGTCTTCGTGAAACACCGCCTCGAAGGTCGGCTCATTCCGCAATTCATCAGTGAATTGCATCAGATTCTGGGTGAACTGCTTCGAAAGACTGCGAACCTCCTCATCCTTCCGGTCCAACAGCCGTGCCTCGGGGTAAAACGCTGGTTCCCAGCTCAAGGCCCACCAGGCCAGCCCCACAACGGCCGCCAACCCCAACACCACCCAGCTCCACACCCGGCGACCCTTCTTCATCCTCGTCTCCTCTTCCCAGGGATTGGTTTCGACACGCTCCCCAGTCGCAAGGGAAAATCCTGTTCCCATTTGGCCGTGCCCCACATGCCGTTTTCCGGTAGCGACCCCAACCATCATATAACAAACGACTTGTGGCTTGAGAAAAACTTCAAGGCACCGCCGTGGCCACGCTGGACTGCTTGTAAAAAACACCGGACTTTCGGCCTTCCCAACCATCGCGGCGTTGGGACGAGCGGGAGATCGCCCCCGGCCACCCCCCGCGAATTCTCCCGTCAACTCCCTCGATTGCCACGTCTCCCCGCAGGGCGGACACCGGAGCCACGAAAACCCGTCGCGCGTTTCAGGTCACTTCCCTCCCCCCGGCGAGGTCAACGCCTCGAACGCGGCCCGATCCAGGGGATACTCGGCTTCGCGCGCCAGGGCTGCCTCCCGTCGCGCCGCCACCCCCTGCAATTCCCGCTCGTCCTGAAGCACCAGGTAGATGCGATCGCGACTGGCCTCATCCGCGATCTGGACCCCCTCGGCCACCGGCTTCCAGTCGACGGGATGAATTCCCTCCGCGTCGACCCGCACCACCCGCTGCGGATTCCGCAGCCACGCGGGAAGAGGGAACCGGAACTGGGCCGCCCGGGGTTCGCCAAACCGAAACACGTTCTCCTGGGGATCGGCCATATAGGCCGTATCGAGAGCAAACAGGACTCCCCCCCGGGGCCCCGAGATCACCGACAACTCCCAATCGGGTTCACCGGCGGGCCCCTGGCGGCGCTCGAAATGACTCGCCGCCCCGGTGAGGTAAAATGGCTCCAGCATCCGAATCTCCCGCCCCACCAGCGTCATCGGCTCCCACAGGTCGGGAAACATCCCGAGCGAACGGGGACTCAGGTTGAACCAGTACAGCGATGTGACCCGCGAGGCCAAAGCGTGCTGTGCCTGAGCCCGCAGCTCATCGGGCGTGGGGGATCTCCGTTTGCGGCCGCCACCAAAAAACCCGCCCCCCCAGTCGTGATGAGGCCCCTTTGACCAGACGGCGGTGGGAGCCGGACGATTGAGTTCCCGCAACGACCGGCACAGATCGCCAATCGTCTCGAGCGGAGCCCCCCATGAGATCTGCCGCCCCCCCCAGCGGTCGTACAGCCGCCAGGCGTCTGCTGCCGGGGCCACCACCCGGTAGGCATCGAAATGCGGATAGTCCGACAGACCCGCATAGAACCGCCAGATCCGTTCTTCACTGTGCGTCACGGTCGTCGCCAGACGGCTCGTTCGATAGGGAAGCAGCTTGTCGAAAACCTCCTGCGGCGGCACAGGGCGGCCCCCGCCATATTGCGGTTCCCCCAGAAATTCGACCGCATGGATCGTCGGCAGCCATTCGTCGGTGTCCCATTCCTCCAGCGGCCACAGGCGATGGAACCTCTTGAGGGGGTACCGGCTGACCAGGGCTGGATCGTCGGTATAGCCCCGCGCCCGTTCGTAGTGGGCGGTGTTCACATGCAGATGGGCCAGGATGTCGAGAAAGGGACTGCGCCCCGCCACGGCCCCCTTCCATTCGGTCTTGTCGTCGAAGATCCAGCCTCCGCTGATGTCGAACACCTCGGGACGGACCCGGACCTGACTCCACAAGACACCGGCGTCGGTCTGCAGTTCGAGTACGGCACAGGTCAGAGGGAGTGGTTCCACCCGCAGTTCCACCACCCCCGGTTCACCAGCGGGAATGACCTGCTGGAGAGCGTGGGTTGAACCGGGCCACAACGTGTGCCACTCCTGGCCCGAGCGGGGGAGCCAGATCTGAAGGCTTCGCAAGGTGAGTGGCTGGGGTGCGGCATTGCGTACGTGGATCAGAATCTGGTCAGGGCGGGTTCCCTGTGAGGCGAGAAAGGTAACCGTCGAAATCCACCGGTTTGGTTCACGCACGGAGACGGGGACCGCATTCAGCCCCGCCGCTTCCAGTTGGAACGTGCGTCCCACTCCCCAGCGTTGATCCTGCCCGTTGAAATTCCAGACTCCCAGGGCTCCCTCGGGAACTTCCGGCTGGGCCGTGACGTCATGCCAGGCCCATTGTTTTTGTTCCACCCAGTGGGGGGCTGGTTGACCGTCGAATCGGGGATCGCGGGCCGGCCCCCGGACAAACAGCTGCACCCGCGCCCCCAGGCTGGTGTCGTGCGGACGACGGTACTTGAGTGTCGGTTCAATCCGATGGGGGGTGACCGTCACCCCGGCCAGCTCTCCCGCCCCGGCGGGGAGTCCCCCGGCAAGCCAACACCAACAGCACACCCAGACCAAACGGCTGGTTCGTGGCCGAGAGTCGAATCGACGCATCAGGTTCTTCCGTCATCCAGTTCGGTGTGAATTCAATCCAACGATCGCGAATCCGGTCCGCCGGGGTTCTGCCTGGCGCGGCCCAACACACCCAGGTGAACCATCCACGCGTTGGATCGACGGCCGTTGTGAATCCGGTACCGCACCCGCGGCATTCCAGTCCGGGAATCACCTCCACAAAGATGATTGCACGATAGAAGTCCTCTCACGGCCGATCAAGTTGGCACTGCGCGCGGTCTGCGTATCCGGAGCACGGAAGTCTGTTGATCGCTCCGACAGCGGCCGGGACCAGCGGCGATGACTGGCGGCACAACCCACGCCGGGCAGGTGTCGTCAGCGGAGTTCACGCCGGTACTGGATAAACTTCCGAAAATCGAAGGTGGGGGGCAGGCCAGGCTGTGCAGGAGGCACGAGGGCCTCCTCGAGCAGGCTGCGATCGACCACGAAGAAGCCCCGGCGGCGGGGTTGATCTTCCAGCTCCTGCCCGATTTGGACGATCGCGGGATTGTGGGGTTCCGGGAAGATGGCGTCAAAAAATCCCACGGTCATCCACACCATGAACACGTGACTGCGCGTGGTGCTGTTGTTGACCACCTTGCCGAGCAGTCGGTTACGGGAGACGGGATCGACTGTCTGGGTGGTCTTGTCGGCCAAAGAGCGTGCCTCCCAGAGGCGGCGATAGTCTTTCCCTGAGGAACTGAGCTGCGTGGGTGATTTGGCATCAAACGGACCCACGGGGTTGTTTGCGGCGGCGTCGAGGGCGAGGCGACGCAGGCGGGTGTTTTCGAGCAGTTCGGGCTTGGCGGTTCCGGTCGGGCTGTGGTTGAACGAGCGGAACGGGCGGGCGGTTGGATTACCCGGAAGCGGCAGTTGCAGTATGGGATCGAGACCATCGCGTGTCCGTGCAAATTCGTTCCACCAATCCCGATTGGATTCCAGGGGATCGACGATTCGTTCCGGCGCTCCCTCGGTGGCCGAGATCGTGAAACTGCGGGGATCATCCAGCAGGGCAAACAGGTTTTCGGGATGGGTCATGGCGTTCAACTGCAGCCGTCCGGGAATCCGGGACACGTTCTCGGGGAGGATATGGGGAAAGCGGGCTGCAATGACTTCGCGTCCCAGGGGAGGGACTTCGAAGAAATCCAGCAGGCGGTACCACCGGTTGCCGAGGTTGGAAAGCCCAAACCGGCTGGTTGGCTGGAGGAATCTGGCGGCTCCCATCACAGGCGTAAAATCCCGGGCAAACGTCGAACGATTCCCCGAAGCGAGGTTGTATTCGACGAGGGGTGATTTCCCGGCCGAATGGTACATGGTCAGTGCCTGGGGTCCATGGACCGGTACCCGCAGCAAATCCATTACGGAGTCGAAATCACGATCGAAATGCGGCTGCCACACGGCGTTGTTCACCGAGGCGCGGGAGTTGCCCAACCCGATGGTATTGGGCAGTTGGGGAAGACCCCACCCAGAAACTCCCAGGGATGTCAGCAGGCTCTCCATCACAACCAAAGGATGATGCCGTTCCGTGCTGCCCAGACCCTGCAGCAGTTTTGTCAGGGCAGCCGTGGTGATCCCGGAACTGCTGATTTGCAACCGCTGGGCTGCCGGGACCACGAAATGATCGACTGTGATCCAGGGGTTGTCGCGCTCGTAATTCGGGTCCCATTGGCCCAAGGGGGGCCCCACCCGGTTCAGGTCGGCCCGGCGCTCGAGAAACAACACCAGCATCTGACTTGGATCCAGATCGCTGCCCCGTACGAATCCGCCCCGAAAGCCTGGGTCGTTGGTCACATCGACCGTCGTATCCGCGGTGTGCCGCAGCAGCTGGAAATGCGACGGTCCCTGATCGCGGCCATGCACCAGGTCGAGATTGGTGCCTGGGAGGGCATCGGTATTCGGTCCGGGAGGGATCGCATCCTTCACCATCGGGCTGACCCGATAAAACCGACTGTCGCTCTTGTTGTCGAGATCGAGCCGCAGATCGGCGCTGCGTGCGACCGACTGGCCTCCGACGTCGATGGTGTCAAACTGACCGTCGTTTCGTCCGGCGGTTCCCAGAGTGTAACGGGCCCCGGGTTCGATCCGGGTGGAGTTGTTGAGGGAATCGCGGCGGAAGATCACGCTCGTGCGCAGATCAGAGGGATGCTTGACCGTCCGTTCCACCGCTTTTCGCATCTCGGTGGAGGGATTGGCCAGGCTGAGCCGCCAGCCCCCATTCGAAAGACCAATCAGTCCCGGACTGACATTCTGCAATTCCACATGGGCAAACCAGCGGTCAGAGGCACCATCGTCGTAAGGGGTGGCGGGATGATTCGAGTTGTCTTGCGTCTTGGACTGGTGCACCAACAAGACTTCCGAAAACGTCAGCAGTTGTGCCTCGACCCCGTAGACGACCGCCGGCTCACCCGTCGGGAGAACCCGGTCCTGGGGGTCGACTGTGTCGACGTTGTCGTCGAGATTCCAGCCGTTGCTGAGATTGGTGTCGAATTCGAACCGGGTGATGGTGTTGTCGGGATCGAGATCATCGACCACATTGACCGCGAACTGGGCCAGCTCGCTCAACTGGTCTTCGGAATATGTGGGCCAGGTGCTCCCGGCAGCCGGATCCGGACCGCACAAGAGGTACAGCAGGGTGTAGATATCACGTGCCATCTCCTGCCGGTCGCGACGGGCCCAGAATTCCTGCACCTGGGGATCCTCATACGAGGGGCCGGGATCGGCCGAGCGATCAGGCACGGAGTTGAAGAACTGGCTGCTGAAAGGATGCGGTGTCAACCGGCGGAACCGAACCGGATTCTCCAGAATCTGCGGCGCGGCCGGAGTGCGGACCTGGAGCGGCACCCGGCGGTCGGCGGCGGTCGCCAGCCGATTGAGGTCCAGCCGCCGTTGTTGGTTGCGGGCGGCGTGCAGGGGATTCAAGCGGGTCTGCTCATGCACCGGATTCCACTGAGTGCCCGGCACCTCACACCCAATCCAGGCGCGCGTCGCGGACCGAAAGATCTCGACCGGCGACTGGGGGGTTCCTCCGAGGGGCGGAAATTCGAGCAAGCCATCCCCATCGAAATCGGCATTGAATTCCCAGGCGGTCCGCGGGTCGGCGGACCAGGTCTGGGAATGCTCGGAACGATCCCAGCTGCTGGTCGTGAACCGCTGGCGGATCTGTTGGGCCTGCAGGTTCGACTCCAGATTGAAGGGCAGCAGGCGGCGCAGCCGCGAATGGGAATTCGCCTGGGAGACATCGGAGGAACTGGCATGCAGATGAAACAGTTCATCCACGAGAAAGGGCTGATCCAATCCGGGCGTCCGATACCGATGGTCCTGGATCATCTCGGCGGGGTGGTCCAGCAGTCCGCTGGGATGGGAGTTCCCGACAAGACCGTTGACCGGCAGCGTCTCCCATTGGCTCCCGCGGGAGTACCGGTTGTATGTGGGCCAGCGGAGCGGGCTTTGGGAATTGCGCGGGTCGGCCATCAGGCGGCGGGTCAACCCCCCCGCACCGGGCACCAGGACATCCCCCGCACCGGTGAAATCTGTGGGATGCCCTTGACTCAGCAGCGTCTCCGGGCCGGTTCCCAGGGGGAGTCTTGTTCCCAGGGACAATTCGGCGGAGGCCACGGCGGGATGCTGATCCAGCCGGGTCGTGGCACCGCTGTCATCCATCGCCTGTCCCTCGAACGCGTTCAGATCATCGTCCCCAACGATTCCGGTGAGGTTGCCGTCCCGCACCTGCAGGTAGCGCGTCAGATCGACAGACGACCCGAGGGGCAGCGGGGCACCCGGACGGGGAAAGGCCAGCCATCGCTGCGGGTCCGATCGGGACACCTCATTCCAGGCGCGGTACACCAGCGACTCATCTCCATACCGACCCGGAATGATTTCCGAGGCCGTGAACACGTTCGAACTGCCACTGCCGGTCGAACCCGAGAAATCCGGCCGTCCCCATTGCGAAAACAACATTTCCAGGTTGGCCAGCTCGACCCGGGAAATGGCCTTCTCGGCGCTGGTGTTGTATTTCTGGAAGGCAATATGCTGGAACAGGGAATTGCCGGGAGGAGTCATCCCGGTTGCCAGTGGGGGATTGAGAAACAGACCGTTTCGCGGATCGGCGGTGAGTGCCCAGAAGGGATTGATTTCCGAGACGGAGCGCCCGGCATTTGACCGGGACACGGTCTGACTGGCCAGGTCGGATTTGTCGGTCGTCATCCCCAGGGCGAGGGCGCTCAGATTGCCCGCGGTGTTGAAATTCACCAGTCCGTCCGCCGCCACCACCGAAAACGACCACAGCGGGACGACACCCCGGCCATCGCGCAGGAAAAACGGAGCATGCCCCAGGTCCAGCCAGATCCCGTCCCGCTGTCCGGTCCCCCGGGTATCCACGTCGTATTCCCAGTTCTTGACCCGCGGATCCGCAGCGGTGACTTTCCCCGACAGGGACCAAATGCCCTGCTCGCGCGGCATACCATCGGCATCCGGATCGGCCGGGCTGAGGTCCCGTCCCTGGTGCAGCAGCGGAAACCGCCGATAATACGGACGAGTGGAATCCGCCTGGGGATCCCTGGGATAGGCCGGCTTTCCCGAGGCATCCGGCGTCACTACCACGTGGTCGGCATGCGGGCGCAGAACCTGCCCCACGGTTTGTGGAGCCCGATCCCACGTCACGTTTCCCGGATAAAGATCGGGACGGAGACGGGGCTTCGAGGGATTGCCCCCGTCGAACTTCTCACGCAGATACTGCGGGCGATGAAACGATGGAATGATCACGGGAACGATGGAGGTGGGATCGTTGTAGACCAGCCGCACCTCCGCGAACTGGGCGAGGAAGACGTTGTTGATGTCGGGATAGGTGTAGTCGACATCCGGCGCCGCCAGCGCGAGAATCTGATCCCGGGAGAGGGGAGGTTGATTCGGGTTGGGTCGGGAGGCGGGCGAATAGTTCCAGTTCAGATACAGCCCGCCGTCGGAATCGGGCAGACCATCCCGGTTGTTATCGACAACCGGAATCTGACTGACCGGATCAACCGACAGATTCACCCCCACACCGTTGAAGGGATGCCTGTCGAGTGGAAATGTTCGTCCCGTGCCGTCGGGATGAACTCCGAACATCCCCAGCATATTCGGAATGAGACTGTGTCGACCCGGCCACAGAGCGCTTTGATAATTCCGTTCATTCGGTCCAAGCAGCAACTGCTCCAGTCCAAAATCGAAGAGCAGATTGCTGTCGACCTCGATTCCGGTCCGTTGCGCGGCCCCCGCGTAGTACTTGGCCGACTCGTGTTCCTGGGAGGTGAACGAGAACGCCGTGAAGCCCAGGACCAACAGCAACAGCAACAGAGCCAGCATCACCAGGAGGACCGAGCCCTCCCGGGGGAGGGGATGGTCCGCATCGACGGACAGACGCACATATGCACACGTGCGTCCCGGTGGCGACCCCATAGAGACAATGGACTGCATCAGTCTCTCCAAGCTGCGGAATCTCTGTATGGAACGTTGCAGCAATCATTGCTGACTGCCTTGTTTAATTATGCGTTGAGCTTCGCCCTCTTTACCCAAACAAAACAAAAAGACGGGTTCTTAAATACTATTCCGGAGAAAAAAGCGGTTATTCCAATTATGCCCGGCCCACATGGACCGATTACAACAGGCCTGACGCCCTTGGCGGACAGGCCAGAATCAGGGGCGGTATCGAGTTGGGGGATGGGGCTCACCAATCGGTGGACCAACCCGCATGCCCGGGTTGATTGTCAAACCAAGGGGATCCTGCCCGAAACCTGATTCAAGACTCTGGTTGATATCGCATGGACCGCTGCAATCGCCGCGCCCTGTCGGGCCGTCAGTCAGGCTCCAGGGCAGCAGGGGCCCCATCGATGTCTCTGCCGCTGAACGCCACCCCAACAACAGGACTTTCAGGCAGGTACCTTTTTCCGGAGGCGCACCACTGCGGAATTGGTTCGGACCAATCCGATTTCCTTTCCCGTCGCGAACAGTGTCCGGGAGGTCTGCCTGTTGACTGTCTCCAGTCTTTCCGGAAAGAGGGGAAACCGTGGGGACATTTCCCAGGGCCGGTTCGCCCGGTTGAGGTGGAGCCCTGGAAAACCAGCATTCTGGAAGTGCGCCCCCTGTTTGCCCCAGTGGATCGCTGGCATTCCAGGTGAAACAGGACACCTGATCCGGGGGATGGATGTCAGAATGGCCCGCAAACCGCCACAGATCGTCCATTCGACGGGGGATCACGCCAGGAATAACACTGCACTCCCGGCCAGCCAAACGTTAAAATCCCTCCCATGATCACGATTGTCGACTACGGGATGGGGAACCTCCGCAGTGTGCAAAAGGCGTTCGAATCCCTGGGATTCGTGGCCCGGGTCTGCGCGCAGCCTGACGAACTCCAACCTCACGACAAGCTGGTGTTGCCCGGTGTCGGGGCCTTCCGGGACGCGATCGCCGAATTGCGGCGGCAACAGTGGGTTGAGCCGATTCTCGATCATCTGGCGGCCGACCGTCCCTTCCTGGGTATCTGCCTCGGTTTGCAACTCCTGCTGGAGATCAGCCATGAAGACGGCGAGTGGCCGGGGTTGGGCGTTATTCCCGGAGAAGTGGTGCGGTTCGCCGACTCTCCTGAGTTGAAGGTGCCGCACATGGGTTGGAACCAGGTGCGGTACCGGACGGGCTGCCCGCTGTTCGCCGGAATCCCCCAGGACTCGCACTTCTATTTCGTGCACAGCTATCACGTGGTTCCACAGGACCCGGCGGTGGTTGTGGCGACGACCCAGTACGGCGGTGAATTTACCTCCGCCATCCAGCGGGGACGGATGTTCGCGACCCAGTTTCATCCCGAGAAGAGTCAGGCGGTGGGGCTGCAGCTGCTCCGCAATTTCGCCAGCCTCTGAACGCCCTTCTCTTCGCCTTCGATTGCCGTCCTCGACGGCTGGTGTTCCATGGATTCGTCCCCCTCGCTCACATTGTTTCCCGCGATTGATCTGCGGGCCGGTCGCTGCGTACGACTGCGCCAGGGAGACTATGCCCAGGAAACGGTGTTCGGCGATCAGCCTGCCGAGATGGCCGCGCGGTGGCAGGCCGAGGGGGCCCAGTGGCTGCACCTGGTCGATCTCGACGGGGCCAAGGCGGGGCGTCCGTTCAATCTCGACGCGCTGCGGGCCATTCGCCAGGCGGTTCAGATCCCCTGCCAGTTGGGGGGAGGCATCCGGGATGAGGCGGCCATCCGCCTGATGCTCGATGAGGTGGGAATCGATCGCGTGATCGTGGGGACGCAGGCCCTCAAGCAGCCTCACTGGTTCCGCTCGATGTGCGAAGCCTACCCCGGACAACTGGTCCTGGGACTCGATGCCCGGGGTTCGATGGTGGCGACCGAGGGCTGGCTCGATGTCTCCCAGACCCCCGCCCTGGACTTGGCCCGGCAATACGTCGGCATGCCCCTGGCCGCCCTGGTTTACACCAACATCGCCAATGACGGCATGATGCAGGGGATCGATCCCGCCACGCTCGAAGACATGGTGGCGCTGGCCAAGCTCGGCTTCCCGGTCATTGCCTCCGGAGGGGTAACCACCCTCGACGATCTGCGGAATCTGGTCTCGGCCCGGCGACGGGCCCCCTCCCTCTCGGGAGCGATCATCGGCCGGGCGCTTTACGAAGGAACCATTCGTCTCGCCGATGCACTGGCGATCGATGCGGGCTGATTTGCGGACTCTCTTCCCGTCGGGCCCATCGCCACTCTCGCCTCACTCGGCGGGGGGCTCAATCAGCACTTCGGCCGGGATGTTCCGTCCCGTGTTGCGCAGGTTGTCGATGTTGTTCTCGATGCCATTGAGCACCACTTCGTCAAGCAGTTCCACCGCGACCCGCTGCCCGAAGCGGTAGACATCCCAGAAGGCGTTCTGGATGCCGTCAATCCCCTGGTTCAACAGCGGAATTCCGGTGACCGTCGGGGCATTCACCCGGTTGGCGAGCCGCTGATCGATCGACGCCCCCCGGCCCTGCAGCCAGTCGAGGGTGTTGTTCGCCCGGCTCATGTTGCCCCCCGAGGTCATGCTGTAATCGGAGAGTGCCAGACCAGGAATGTCGAGCGCCCGCACTCCTTCTCCCATCCAGGGCCGGGGGGTCTTTTGAGGCAACCCCTGTTCGACCCGCTCGAGGCGGGGGGTCAGTTGCGTTGGCTTGGGAGTGAGTGCCGAGGCGGCGTCATCCGCCAGACGGAACACGCTCCAGTCCCCAATCGACATCGCATTGTACGCGAGATTGTTGAGGTCCCACGGATTATTCGCATCGTTGATGGAACGGGGCAGACCCGAATAGACGTCGACCGGCTGGTAGTCGAGGCTCTGCCACGCCTGAAGGTCCACATCACGCCAGTAACGCGGTGTCAGCCGGGCCCGCGGGGGTATCGGACCCGTCGCCGACGTGGGGGTGACGAGGGACTCCTCGCAGGAACGCCCCTGGTAGATGTTCCGCAGCGGACGGCCATCCAGTGATTCCACCGGATAGGGCGTGCTGGTGAGCGCCAGCAGAGTGGGTGTCAGATCGGCCAGGCGACAGGGGGCCTGTGCCCGAGCCCCCCGCCGGATGTTGGGTCCGGAAATGTACCACGTCGCCCGAACCGATTCGGCCAGCGGATAGCCGTGGGTGGTTCCTGGAGTGTTCTGCGTTCCGAACAGCCAGCCGTGACGGGCCGTCACCACCAGGTCCGGAGCGTACTCCTGCTCCTGGTCGAGAATGCTCTCCTGCCACAGCATGTGCCGGGTGAGGGTCACCACCGCATCGGGATACTGGCTGGTGGCGGTCACATAAAGCCAGGTCTGCTCGTCATGAAACTGTCGCAGAAACGCGGGACGCACCCGTTGCAGCAATCCCAGCGGATCGGTCTTGGCGGCGGCCGCCGCGTGGAACTCCACCCTGCCGTCCGGGGTGGGTCGAACTCCCTCGACCGGCGTGTAGCGGTAGTGCCATTGTCCCGCGGCGTCGCGTCGGCGGTCGATCACCGCCTGGCCCCGATCGGCGGTGGTGATCAAGATCGCCTCCGCCGAGAGCTTCAGCAACACCAGGTCGATCGGATGACGGACGGTGCCGTCGTCGTGCCGGGCGGTCATTCCCGCCAGAAACTCCGGCAGATTGACGGGAGGCAGATGGCTGGCGACGGAATAGGACAGCAGCTCTGCCGCCGTATTGGGACCAGTCCAGTTCTGGGACTGATAACCGCCACGTGGCAGGAAGACCCGGGCTGCGCCATCCGAATCGCCATCGATGAAGGCAAATTGCAGATCTCCGTCGGTGGGATGGAAATTCCGAAACCGGTGCTGCCGGACCGAGAGCCCCAGGCCCCCTCCCACCCAACGCCCATCCCGTGTGACCTCGCGCGGATGAAAGAAGACCTCGTTGGCGAGATCGAACCGGCTCAGATGGCTGGTCTGACCCCCCAGGTGCCCGTGATCGCTCACCAGCACGAGGTACGTCGACTGCAGCCGTCCCTGGGCTTCGAGCGCGGCGGTGACCTCCCCCACCAATTCATCCGCCTTCACAATCGTGCGGCGGGTGCTGCCAAACTGCCCGCGACACTCTTTGTGACTGACCGAATCGGTTTCTGGAAGCCAGATCACGGTCACCCGTCGACGTTGCGAGATCAGGTGCCGCAACGCGTAGTGTGTATTGGCGTCGTCGATGTAACGCCACGCCTGGTGCGATTGCAGGTAGGGCAGAAACCGCGCCATGCTGCGGGTCCACAACAGGGGGGGAGTCTGGGTCATGATGGGCAAGACCCCCGTCGACCAGTCGCTGCCATCCGCCCGCAGGTGATCGTACACCGCCGGAGTCTCGCTGCAGCGGGTGCCGCGCCAATAAGTCTCGGCCTCGGGGCCCTGAATCGTCCGCACAGTTGTCGCCTGTCCTTCATGCAGCAGGCGGTCGACACCCCGCAAACCCAATTGCCGCGAGCTGCGCCCCGGCCCCATGGGCTCGAGGAACGAGTCGGAATTCCGGCGGTGACGGCTGAAACGGACTTGTCCCTTCAATCCATGCCGATCGGAAAAGCATCCGGTCCACATCGTTCCATTTGAGGTGATGGTGTCCGAGGGACAGGCGGTGAAGGCATTGCAGAGGTGGGTTCCCCCCTCCACAAAATGCCGCCGCAGATTGGGAATCTGCCCCATTGCGGCCAATTCCTCGACAATGTCGGGACGCAGCCCATCCACATAAAAAACCACCACGTCGCAGCCCGGAACCGGCTCACCCTCTTCGAGTCCCGCCGGGACCTCGAGGCGTTGCTGCAAGGGCTGCACTTCGGCGGGCAGCGAGACCTCGGCCAGAAATCCCCCGAGGTTGCCGAATGGGTCAAAGTCGTTGACCCCCAGGTACAGCCGGCCCGACGCCGGTGCCCGCAGGCTGCAGGCCTGGCCCACGAAGAACGGGGCCCCAGAACCAATCCGGGCAATCAGGCAGAAACAGGGGGCCGGGCCCGACCCCGCCGCCGGCAGAGGGAAGTCCCGGCCGTGAAGCTCGTCCGAGTACAAAAACGTCCCCTCGGGCCCGACACTGCGCTGGCTGCCATCGCCGGTGTCCCGCAATTTTCCGACATGGATCTGACCCTGGGCTGTAATGGTGACTGGCTGCCCCGCCTGCAGTTCGACCCCGGTGTCGGTCCAGGGGGAGTTGCCTGGGACCAACAGGGCATCGGGAGACGCCTGATCAACTCCATCGAGGACCAGGGGAGCGTGTCCCGACGGTGCACAACTCCAGGGCACGCTCAGCACCAACCACAGACCAGCCGCCCGCAGCCATCCCAGGAGTGGGCGGGTGGAGACCCTTGAGACAC
>JBKDUK010000347.1:0-10680 GCA_046339535.1 Planctomycetaceae bacterium
GCCTGGGGGATGACCTGGGGAGCGAGCAGGTGCTGGGAGAAGCCGGGGCACTTGTGGAGGGGTATGGCCCCGCGCTGGACCGCCTGACGCAGGAATTGGCCCGGCTGATGCGCCAGAACAAGATCCTGGTGGTGTGGCTGTTCGATGAATCCGAGAGCATGCGGGACGATCAGAAGGATCTGCAGGGACGAATCCAGCGGGTTTATGAAGAGCTGAAGCTGTTCAAGGAGGATGTGCCCGAAGATGTGATGCTCTCGGCCGTGGTCAGTTTTGGCAAGGATCTCCACTTCCAGACTCCCCGCAAGAAACCCACCAGCGATATTCCCACCATCCTCAAGGCAATTGATGCCATTCCCGTCGACAAGACGGGACGGGAGAACACCTGCGGAGCGTTGGAGTCGGTTCTCGACGAGTATCGGGGCTTTACCGGAGCGGGCCGGCGGCGGGTGGTGATCGTGCTGATCAGCGACGAGTCGGGGGACGACGGCGAACGGGTGGAAGAGGTCCGGAAGAAAGCGGTCGGAAGCCGAACCCCCATCTATGTCCTCGGACGGGAAAGTGTATTCGGATACCTGTATGGGCATGTGCGGTGGGTGCATCCCCAGACCAACCAGACGCATTATCTGCCGATTCGCCGGGGACCCGAGACACCGTATGCGGAACAACTCCCGTTTGACGGGTTGCGGCGTCGACTCGATGGAACGATGAGCGGATTTGGTCCCTACGAGCAGGTGCGTCTGGCCAGGGACACCGGGGGCATTTTTTTCCTGTTGCCCAATGAGGAACAGAACCTCAACGATTTCGAGGCCCGCAAATATGCGGCTCTCGATCTGAAAGAGTACCTGCCCGATCTCGAATCCCGGCGGACCTATGGGGCCGAGCGGGACAAATCTCCGTTCCGCAAAGCGGTCTGGGAGGTGATCAACCTGCTGAATCCCTTCGATGACAGGAACCGGGAACTCGAGATCCCGACCGATGCCTGGTATTCCCGCGATCCCGGCCAGGCTGCGACGGCGGTGCAACAGACATTGGCCCGCTGCCGGCAGACCTTCGGCAAACTGACCGAAGCCGAACGACGCCTGCAGGCGGTGCGGGGATTGCGGGACCGGGAATCGTCACGCCGGTGGCGGGCGAACTACGACCTGATTCTCGGGCAACTGATGGCGTACCGCGTGCGGCTGTTTCAATTTGGGCTGGCACTGGAACAGTTCGCGAAGACGTTGCCGAACCGGTTTCAGAACGCACAGAGCAACGAATGGGCGGCCACCCTGGGGGACGGAGAGATGCTGCGCCCCGATGAAACGCAACTGAAGCAGGGGGGCGTGACTCTGGAGGAACTGGAACGGGCCCGAAACTCGGCCCTGGAGCAATTCCAGCGGGTTCTGAAAGAGCACCCGAACACCCCGTGGGCACAGCGGGCGCAATGGGAGAAGTCCCGCGGTTATGGCATGCGCTTTGTCGAACGCTACGTTCCCCCGCCGCCGCCCCCTGCTCCAAACGCTCCCCCTCCCCCGCCCCTGCTGCCGATCCCCAATCTTTGAACCCCTGGTCTCTCGCAGGATGCCCATCAGCACGAGGAGGGAACCACACTCCCTCCCCGCGTGACATGCTGAAAACCCGTCCTCAGTCCACACGGGATGCCGGTTGTTACTTTTCGAAGATCACCGGACTGCGCAGCATTTGGGGAACCGTTTCCAGTTCGAGGTCGAGGCTGGAGGGAATGCGCAATTCACCCATGGCCTGCTCGGTCTGCAGCATACTCTCGGCCATCAGATCGATCTGATCCGAGAGCGCCGACGGTTCGTTGCGCGTGACCGCCAGTTCCCCCAGCGAGTGGATGGTGTTTTCGAGCCGGTGCAGTTCCAGATCCATCACCTCCAGATTGGCCTGGGCCCGGCGGTAGTTCTCCAGCCGGGTGCGCGACGTCTGCAGCGTTTCTTCCAGCAGTTTGCGTTTCCGTTCGACGGAAGGATCGTCCGGCAGTCCCTGCAGGCCCCGCAGGTTGTGTTCGGCCAGTTGAATGTCCTGCTCAATTCCCCGGATGTCGGTCTGTCGGAGAAACGAATTCACCGCCCGTCGGGTGTGGAGCAGACGCAGGAACATCCAGAGCAGTCGATCAAGCCCTTCGGTGTCGCCACCAGAGCGGCCTCCCGGCCGCTGAATGCGGTTGGCCAACTGTCGCAACGCCTCACAGCGTTCCCGGACTTCATCGAACCGCTGGCGATCTTCCCGTGTCAATTCCTGGTAGACCTGCCGGCTGAGAGCTTCGGCGCGAGCACGGTTTTGCTCGGCCCGCGGGGGGGCCGCAGCCATGTCGACATACCTGCGAAACGCGGGATGCGTGCCGATGAACCCGAGATAGGCCAACTCCGCTGCCGTCACCAGGGGAGCCACCATGTCGAATCGCCCGCTGATGGCCGCCGCCGCCAGGCCACCCGAGAAGAACAGCAGGTTCCAGCGGTTCAGAAAGGCCGCCTTCAGATATCGCAACATCCCTCAACCACCTCATGAGAACGGCCTGAAGCCCCGCGTGCGGACCACTGCCTCCTGCGGACAGAGCCACACCAACCTTCCGCCCGGCTCCGCCGGTTCGATCTTCTCCCGCCCCGCCACGATTTGCAAATCAGCCCCGCTTCCCCGACTGCTCCTCCAGTTGGGCGATGAGATCACGGATGTAGTAGACCGTCTCCTGGAATTGGGGATCGCGATGCATTTCCTTGGCGGGCCGGTCGGAAGCCCGCACCTGAATTTCCTTCAGAATGGTGCCGGGGGAATTGCCCATCACGTAGATGCGATCCCCCAGAAAGACCGCCTCTTCGATCGAATGGGTCACGAAGAAGATCGTGGCCTCAACCTCCCTCCAGAGGGCCAGCAGCAGGTCCTGCATGTTCATCCGCGTCATCGGATCGAGGGCCCCGAAGGGTTCCTCCATAAGCAGGATCCGGGGTTTGAGAATCAACGATCGGGCAATGGCCACCCGCTGCCGCATTCCCCCCGACAGCTCGTGCGGATACTTCCCGCTGTCGCGCTCGAAATTCAGTCCGACACGGCCGATCCAGTCCCGCCCAAGGCTGTCCCGCTGCTGACGGGGTGTCCCCTGGCATTCGAGACCGAAGGTGACGTTGTCGAGCACACTGCGGTTGTCGAAGCTGGTGTAATCCTGAAAAACCATGCCCCGATCGGGTCCCGGACCGAGCACCGGTTCTCCAAACACCAGCACTTCCCCGCGGGTCGGCGGGTGCTGCGGGGCCAGACCGGCAATCAACCGCAGAATGGTGCTCTTGCCGCACCCGCTGGGCCCCAGCACGCAGATGAACTCCCCTTTGCGGTGCAGGTCGGCAACGGCGAAGGTGACGTCCCGAATGGCGGTGTACTCATTCGGCTGTCCGGGGTTGTAGGTCTTGGTGACCCCCCGGAACTCCACCACAGCGGGCCGTTCGACCGGATTGGCCGCCCGGATTTCCGACAAGACTTCTCCAAGACCCACCGGCTGCGCGGCGGCCCCATCCAGAGTGGTCGCGGGAGGCGTTTCGGCTGGCATGGGGAGACCTTCGGGAAAAAAGGAGAACCACGAGTTGGCTTCAGCCCGGAGTCCGGTGCGGAACCAGCATCCGCCAGCCATCCTCGAGGGCATGGATCAAGGCGCGCATTCCGCGATGGAGCCAACCCCGCCCACCGTAGACATGGGGAAACAATTGCCGTTGCAACCAGAACAGCAACTGATCGATCGCCAGCGCCACCAGTGGAATCAGCAGCAGAACCAGAAAGACATTTTCACGCAGTCCGCGGCGAATCGAGGTGTTGATCAGATGCCCGAGTCCACCTGCCTCATTCCCGAACTTGATGGTTTCCGCCAGCATGATGTAGCCGAACGCCAGGCCAAACATGAGCCGCAACGAATTGCAGATCGACGGCAAAGCGAGGGGCAAGAGCACTTTGAGAATCACCTGCCAGGGACGGGCCCCAAGCGTGAGGGCGGTGTCGATATAGCTGGTCTCAATCCGGCGAATCGCCTCGGCCGTATCCGACAGAATGAACGCCACGCAGGCCAGGAAAATGAACATCACCTTCTGCAGTTCGCCAATGCCAAACAGCGAGAAGGTGACCCCCACCAGGGCCGCCAGGGGAATGTTCCGGCCGAAGATCGAGACGGGCTGCAGAAACGCATGGACCCGGGCGAAACAGCCCGCCAGCACTCCGAGGGGGACCCCCACCAGGGTGGCCAGACCAAACCCCAGCAGCAACCGACGGAGTGTCACGTACAGATTGCGGGCCAGGGCCGACTCGGACGTGAAGTCGTGCCACCATTCCCCCCAGGTTCGGGAGGGGAGGGGCCGACCTTCGGCATCTTCGCTCGGCCGGTCCCCCAGCAGCAGCTCGGGGAGGCTGTGCCAGGTCTCTCCCGGACTGGGCAGCACCAGCGGCCCCAGCAGGCGTTCCTCCGGAGCACCGAGCGTGACGAACCACCAGAGCCCGAGGCAACACGCCACGCAAAACAGCCCAAGGACGATTGTTTCCCACTGGGGGACCTGATCACGCACCGTGAACCAATGCGCCAGCCAGCCGGGCCGGGGCTGAAGAACTTCCCGCCCCGGTTGACCAGTCGCCGCGGGGTTGGCGGGGCTTGCCGAAGTGGACGAGGCGGGCTGCTCCGGGAGGGGGGCGGCCATCACTCATTCCTGTTCCGCGGAGTAGATCTTGATCTCCACGCGGCGGTTCTTGGTGTGGTTGTTGGGATCGGCCCGGTCGGCGGGGACACTCCAACCCTTCCCCTCCACCTGGAACCGGTTCGGATCGAGTTCTTTGTACGTCCGCAGCAGCGACTCCTTGATGGCGTTCGCCCGCGCCAGAGACAGTTCCCGCACCAGCGAATCGGGAACTTCACCCCGCTTCGATGCATCGGTGTGTCCCTGGATGAGGATGTAAGCCGCTCCGAACTGCCCCGACAGCTTGGCGATCTCCTCGAGCGTGAGATCCACCGTTGGATCGTACAGCTCCTCGACATCCTTGCCATCGATCTTGCGGGTGATCTTCTTGTAGAGATCCCAACTGTTGGGGAAGAATTTCACCACGACGGTGTTGGTCAGAATCTCGTTCTCGGCCAACTCTCCAATGGTCTTGGGGGTGAGCTGGATCTGGTACTCATCACGCTGCGAGGCGTACTTCGACTCCTGGCCCAGCTTCTGGATCACGCTGGGATCCATCACCTGATCGAAAGGAACCGCGCGGTTCCGCAGCCGGCGATCCCGCCGGTACAACAGGTTCGACTGATTCCAGACCCGTTCAAAATTCGTCGGGTTGTTCTGGTTGACGAAGAACTGGAAGTTCTCAGCCCAGTTGGTGCTGTGGGCATCCCCCTGCATGTTGAGGGCGTCGGGCGCCGGAATGTTGTAGCCCTTGGCCATCAGTTCGGCCAGTTTCTGACGGTTCCCCTCCTGCTTCAGATCTTCCATCGCATCGAAGATTCCCCGGACCAGACCTTCGATGATGCCGGGCTGGTCCCGGGCGAAGTCGGCCCGGCTGAACCAGACGTCGGCGATCAGCTTGTTCGCCTGCTGCGTGGTCACCAGCAAACGGTTCCCCTTCACCTTCGCCAGGTTGTAAATGTCGGGGGCCCACGAAACGCAGGCCGCAATCGACTTGTCGGCGTTGAACGCGGCGGCCGCCTGGAAGGCATCTTCGGTGAAGATCATTTCGACCTCGCCGGGCTGCAGACCTCCCGAGACCAGCATGTTCAGGGCGAAGTAGTGCGATGGGGAGTTCTGCGCCAGCACCATCTTTTTGCCCCGCAGGTCAGCCACCGTCTTGATCGTGTCGCGCACGACAATTCCGTCGCCCCCATTGGACCAGTCCACCTGCTGGAAGACGCGGGGCATGACCCGGGCATCCTTCGGCTTGCCGCTGGCATCCACAAAGCCCCCCATCAACAACGGCAGCATGTCGAGCGTGGCCCAGCCAATGTGGACTTCTCCCGTCGCGTAGGCGTCGCGCATCTTGACCGGATCGTCAATCAGCACCAGTTCAACTTTGAAGGGCTTCCCGTCGGGGGTCTTCCAGGCATGCCCCGCCTCGAATCCCTGGTTGGCGAAGATGATTGGGCCCCAGCCCGCCCAGACATTGATGGCGAACCGCACGGTGTTGCCGGTATTCGCCAACGGCCGATAGGCGGCCGCGCCGGGCGGATCGGGCAGACGTTCTTCGCGAGGCCGGAATTTGTACTCCGATACCGTCGTGGGACTGGCCGCCTCGTCCGGCACCTCGGCTTCGCCGGGAGCCCCCGTGGGAGCCCCGCCCGCCGCAGCGGCCCCGGCACCTGCCAATCCCGACCCAGCTCCCGCCCCGGTTCCAGAAGGGGATTTCTGCGGAACTCCGACGCCACTCACAGGAGGACCGCCCGCATTGGGAGTTCCGCGGTTGGCCCGCGACATGGCGAACCACACCAGGCCGGCAATCACCAGCCCCATGGCTACGTAAAACAACGGTTTGGGCTGATTGTTCATCGTCTGTTTTCGGGAAAGGGGAGATTCCGCTCAGGGCAGACGGACTTGCCTCCGCCCGGGATCCCGACGGACTTCGCCGGGACCTCAGCAAGAACTACGCAAAATCAATCGATCTGGATCAACAGCGAGGAGGCCACGGGGGGAGTCATTTGTACCCATCCCGGGCTGTCGTCCGGAGAGCAGGCCGCTGCAGTCTCGAGACCGTGTCGACCCAAAACCCGGTCGCGATCCCCGGGGTCAGCCGACGTCCTTGACTCCCGGTTCACTGCGTGGAGACCGGAAATGGCCGTGGGCCTGACCTGGGTCCTACGGACGCCAGACGTGCTTGCCACGGATTTTTTGAACGCCATGCAGGGTTTCCATGACGTTGTAGGCGCTCAACTCGCACAGCAGTTGGGTCACTTTGGCGTGCTGTTCATCATTCAGCAGCGGTTCGACCTCCTTCATGATCGCAACCAGCCGGCTCTCCTGACTCTGCAGCTCCTGGCTGTCGACATGCCCATCCGCCATCGCATCCAGAAAGCTGGTCAACTTGCGGGCGTAGTCATCAATCAGGGTCGTCTCGAAGTTGTCGTCCATCCATTTGAGGCGCTTGGCCATCGCATCACCTTGAGGAGAGTCATGAAGGGTGGTTTGGAAGGAAAGGCCAAGGTGAATTCCACACCCCGCCAGTCCATCAGGATCAAGCAACAATCACTTCAGCAAGGCCCGAATCTCAGACATCCGCTCCTGAAGTCGGGAGCGTCCCGAGGGGGCCGAAACCGCCTCGCGCCAATGCTTGGGCAGAAAACTGAGCTGCGTGCATTCGAGTACGGCCGCCAGTTCCTGGTATTCCTTTTCCAGCCCCTGGGCCGAAGGGATGAATTCCCGGAACGCCTGGTCAATGTCGGCACGGGTCAGCGAGTCTCGTCCCTCAGCCAGCATCTGCCGTTTCGCCGCCAGAACCACGCTCTCAATGTCCGATCCACTGAGGTAGCGGTCGGGCTGGATGGCGGGAATGGCCCCCTCCGCCAGCTTCAGCTTGTTCTTTTTCGCCAGGACCTTGAACATCTCGGCGATCTCGGCTTCATCCTGCGGATAAAACAGGGGAATGTGCACCTCAGCCCGGCCCTGGCGCTTGAGGTCAATGGGAAGCAGTTCCGGGCGGGCGGTCATCAGCATCCAGATGATCTTGCCCCGGTACTGGGTGTCTCCCATCTGGCTGGCGATCATCGCGAAGACCCGGCTGGAGGTTCCGGAGTCTCCTCCGGCCTCCCGGTCCCCCAGCGCCGCGTCGGCCTCATCGATCATCACCACCACCGGCCCCAGCGACCGCAGCACATTCAGCACCTGCTCGAGATTCGACTCGGTCTCGCCAACGTATTTCGAGCGGAAGTTGCGCAGTTTCACACAGGGAATGCCGACCGAACCGGCATAACATTCGGCGAGAAATGTCTTGCCCGTTCCCACCGGTCCGCAGAACAGATAGCCCATGGGAGCGGCGTCGAACCGGCCCTTCTGCAACAGCAGGGCGTCCTGCTTGAGCCGCTCTTTGGCCGCCTCCTGACCCACCACCAGATCGAGCGTGTGCTTGGGCTCAACGAACTCAATCAGGCCGCCGCACTGTCGCTCGATCAGTGTTTTCTTCAACTGCTTGAAGCGGTCGACCCCAACCTTGCTCCCCGATTTGCCCTGGGACAACAGCGAATGCAGGCTGGTCAGGCTCAGGCCGTTCGAGATGTCGGCCAATTCCTCCGCGGTGAACTCGGTCAGGTCCGACAGCTTCTGCGATTTCGCCATCCATTGGCAGAACCGCAGCCGTTCGTCCCGATCGGGCATGGGAAGCTGGATCGCCGCCACATGCGCATTGCTGGTCAACCGATCATTGACCTCGGTGATCTTGTCGGCGATCAGACAGAAGGCGACGTTGGCCCGTTTGACGAACGGATTCTGGGCCCAGTTCAGGAACCGGACCAGATTCGTCCCCGACCCGCGCGACAACGAGGGAAGATCGGCCGCCGGCGCCAGGTACTGGGCATAATCGAAGAGGACCGCGATGCTCTTCCGCTGCGCCGGGTCTTCTTCCACCAGCAGCCGGTCGATCAGCTTGTCGAGCGCCAGCAAGACCGGCTCGGGATCCCGCGGCCACGTCACCGGTTCGCCAAACTTGGCGGTCAGAAACTTCTGCATCTCCAGCAGGCGCTTCTGGTTTCCCCCCACCGCGGGACGCAGACCTTTGGCAAGGTCGTACTGCACCACCACGTCCCACTGTCCGAACACCTGCTCGGACAGAAACTGCATGAGGTTGCCGTAGTCTTCACTCCCATCCGGCCGGGGGCAACGGACCAGATCATGGACGTTGCCGTGGAATACGAACAGACAGTTGGTGTCGGCCAGATACAGTTCGGCAAACTGACGGGCCCAGGAGGGATACCAGTCAGGAAACGACGCCGGACCGGCCGGCAAAGGCGCACTCGGTTCCATGGAAATCGGGCTTCAGCGAGAGACGCGAAACAAGGGCAGACAAGTCCCCGCCCCTCACGGGACGGGGGCTTGCACACAGAGGCCGCCGACCGGCTCAGTTCGTGGTGGTCTGCCGGGCGGGACCCAGTTCCTTGGTCGTGTCCTGCACCTTGACCGTCTCGGGGGTCACCATGCCCATCTGCAGTTCGAAATCACGCAGCGCCTGGTCGGCAATCGCCTTCTCCATCGCCTGCTCTTTCTGGATATCGACGATTCCCTCGCTCGACAGATCGGCCGACACCTTCACCTTGGCCCGATTCTTGTCGATCTTTTCCTGAATCACCGATTCAATCGCGCCAAAGTCGGTCGTCACGTCGAAGTTGAAATCCTTCGAGAGCTCGGCCAGCTCGGCCTCGGCCCGGCTCATCTTCAGGTCGGCGTCGTACTTCTGGATTTTCTCCTTCACATCCTGCAGCTTCTTCGTGGCATGCTGAATCTTGGTCAGGTGGTTCCCGTAGGCTTCCTGATGAATCTTCAGCTGGTTCTGGTTCTCGGCCAGCTCATTCTTGGCCTTCTGCAGTTCCAGCACGAACTTGCCCGCTGTCTCCCGGTCCCCCACGGCCAGGTAGCTCTTCACCTTGGCCTCGAGATTCTTGACATGGGTTTCATTCATCGCCACTTGCCGGGTCACCCGCTGGACCAGAGCCTGGTATTGCTCGAGTCCCTGCCGACCAGACTTCATCTGCTCGACGGCCTGATCGTATTCGTACTGCAGTTGGGCAATCGGGTCGGCGGTCCAGAAGTAGTTCGCGACCTTGTTCAACTGCGCCTTGAACGCACTCCAGATTTTGCCGAAGATCATCGGTGCCTGCGGCGGAAATTTCTTTCAGCCGCCCTGTGAGAGGTGGGAGAAGGGATTCGGAAAGCGACAACGCCTGCCATGTCAAGTATCATCCCGGTTGGCTTGCCAAGTTGCAACTTTGCGTCGGTTCCACCCGCCAAAGATCGTCGTCCCGTTCCAACACAGCGGTTCTCTTCCAACCGGCCCCGCACACCCGGAAATGATCCCGGACCTCGCCTGGTTCTCCCAGTCACTCTGTCTACCTCCCAGCCGAAAGGTTTGCTCATGCAGCGCCGCAAGATGATCAAATGGCTACTTTCCCTCCCCGTTCTGGCGACAGGAGCGAAGGTTCTCGCCGAGCCGGCCAACGCCCCCTCTTCCGGGAAGTACTGGGTGTATCTGGGGACCTATACGAAGCCCGGAGGGAGCCGCGGGATCTACCGCTCCGAACTCGACCTGCGGACCGGGCAACTGGCAACTCCCCTCTTGGTCGCCGAACTGGAGAATCCTTCGTTTGTGAACCTCAGTCCCAACGGGAAGTTCCTGTACGCTGTCGGCGAAACCGCCGACTCCGGCCCCTCGAAAAACGAGGGAACCGTGCATGCGTTTCGGATCGACCCGGCGACCGGCAATCTCACCAGGCTCAACACTCTGCCCAGTGGAGGAGCCCACCCCTGCCACCTGTCGGTCAACAGCACGGGCAAGTTCCTGATTGTTGCCAATTACACCGGCGGCAGTTCGGCGGTCTTCGCGCTCAACGAAGATGGCAGCCTGGGAACCCGGACTGAATTCCAGCAGCACCAGGGAAGCGGCCCCAACAAGGAACGCCAGGAGGCCCCTCACGCCCACTGCTCGCAATTCCTCACCATCGAGGGAGTGGAATATGCCTACGTGGTG
>JBKDUK010000348.1:0-16716 GCA_046339535.1 Planctomycetaceae bacterium
GTTTCCTTCTGCTCGGTCAACACGGCGAACGAGTGATTGGGATAGAACCGCACCAGCAACAGCCGGATCGAGTTCGTGCCAATATCGAGAAACCCCACGCTGTGTTCCCCAGTGGCGGCGACCGGTGTTTCGGGAAGGGGCGCGGTGGGCATGCGGGGAGGTGGGCTTCAGCAAATTGGAGGGGGCGGGGACGCAACGGCAGTTGCCATCCGCAGCATAACATGCATCGCTGGTGGACCGGTATTCGGACAGGCTGGGAACCGGTTGAGGCGTACGGGGATCGCACGCCCCGCACCGGGATCGTGCCACTCGAAATAGCGCGACCCGAGCGGCGGGACACTCGGCGTTGCGAACGGCCTCAGCCGACGCGCTGGGGGGGCGGAGGATCGACCGGGCACCGCATTACCTCGCGCCAGCAGTACTGGCGGCCCGGATGCTCGGACGGTTCTCCCAGTAACAGCGAGAGCAGAATCGCCAGCGATACCCCCACCACACAGGGAACGACAATCGCCCAGTAGGGAGAAAGATGGTCGGCCGCGCCCGTCAACGGTTTCCAATAGCTCCACACGATCGAGACCACCAGGCAGAAAAGCACGGCCGGGATGGCCGAGCGCGCGGTCGCGCGGGGGACGAACATCCCGATGAAGAACAACGCTGCCAGAGGGCCGAGGAACAGGTTGAACGCCCGGGGCATGAGGTCGACAATGTTGAACTCATATTCGCGCGAGACAATGGCAATCACCAGGGCGAACCCGATGCAGACCAGCCCCAGGAACACGGTCAGCCAGCGGGCCATGGACAACTGCCGAGCCGCCGCCTCCCGGTCTCCCGGCTGGTCGGGAACGAAGTCGGCAATGGCGACTGCCGCGATGCTGTTCACGCCGGCCACCAGGGTCTGCATCGCGTCGCAGAGAAAGTTGGCCAAGATCAGCCCGGCACATCCCAGCGGCAGTTCGTGGGAGTAGAAGTAGGGCATCAGTTTGTCGCCGGCGTCGCGGGCCGACATCCCTTCCGCCAGCCGTTCGGGCCGGGCGGTGTAGTAGTGCAGCAGGGCCAAACCCGACAGCCCCAGCAACAGGCCGATCGACAGCGACGACAGCATGTTGACAATGTAGCTGCGGGTGGCGGCGTAGGCACTGCTGGTCGAGCTGTAGCGCTGCAGCACCACCTGATCCGAGGCGTGCGTGCAGATCTGCCAGAAAAAACCGTTGATCGCCACGGTGCCAATCGTCATCCGCACGCGGGGATCGAGGCTGAACCAGGGAGGGCGGGTATGGGCGGTGTCGATGGTCGAGGCGGTCTGCCACCAGCCAACCGGGCTGTCTCCCGTGGTCAGCCAGACAAACACAACAATTCCCAGCGCCCCGCCAAACAGCATCAGTGCCTGCAGCACGTCGGTCCAGATGACTGCCTCGAACCCGCCGAAGAACGCGTACAGCGTGGCGGCCAGACCCAGCACGATGATCACAGAATAGATGTTCCAGCCTGCCATGGCCGAGAGGGCCAGCGAGCCGCTGTACATGACCATCGAAATCCAGCCGAGGCGCAGCAGGAAAAACAGCGCGCTCCCCAGCCGGCGGGCGAAGGGGTTGAACCGCAACTCGAGATAGCTGTAGGCACTGGTCAACCGCAGCCGCATAAAGAACGGGATGAACAGCGGAATGACCATCAGCATCGCCAGTGGCCAGCCCAGATACGTGCCGAACACACTGACGCCGTTCTTCACCATCTCGCCCGTCAGGCCCAGATAGCTGATGGACGAGAGCAGGGTCGCCATGATCGACAGCCCCACCGCCAGCCAGGGCATCTGACGATTGCCGAGGAAAAAGGTCTCGGTGTCTTTCTGCCGGCGGGCCGACCAGACCACGATGGCGGCGGTGGCGAAGAGATAGGCCACCACCATGCCGTAGTCCAGCAGGCGCAAGCCTCCCGCAACAGAGGCCGTACTCGCGTCAGCCAACAGCCAGGGTGCCATGCGGTCTCCCGGGGGTGAACGTATCAAACCAGACCGATCTTAGCCGAGCGGCTCCGCTGGCAAAACCAGCCGCCCCGGGGAAGCGCCGACTTTCCCCCGCGTTGGTGGACTGGCTATTCTGATTCTGTCGATTGTTCCCGACACTTCCGCCAGCCTGGTCCCGCATGCGCACCGTGATCTCTGCCGACGAACTGCGGACGGGAATCGCGAGTTTGGCCCGCCGCCTCGAGGCTCATTACCAGGGTCAGCCCGTGACGATCGTGGGTCTGCTCAACGGCAGCCTGCTGTTTCTGGCCGATCTGGTTCGCGAGCTGCGGATCCCGGTCGAGTACGACACGTTGCGGGTCTCGGCCTACCGGGGAGAGGCCACCACCGCCGGCGCGGTGCGTGTCGAAGTGGGGCACGTTCCCCCGGTGCGGGGCCGACACCTGTTGCTGCTGGATGACATCCTCGACACCGGCGCGACTCTGCAGGCGGTGACAGAGCTGGCCCGGGGTTGGCGAGCGCTCTCGGTGCGGACCGCCGTGCTGTTGTGGAAACGGGACCGCACCCGGGCCGGGTTCTTACCTGATGAGTACATCCGCGAAATACCCGACGTCTTCGTCGTGGGATATGGCCTCGACTACAATCGACAGTACCGCCAACTTCCCCAGATCGTGGAATTCGATCCGTCCATCCCGGCGGCTTGCCAAGGCCTTCGGTCGTGATCAGGACGAACCGGGATTCCGTCATGTGTTGGTCTGCGGGCCCCACCTCCGGCCCGGCTCTCCGGTTTTTTTCGCGAGTCTGCGCTCATGTCGAATGATCAACCCGTGTTTGAAGAAGAGATCGCACCCAAGAAGGGAATGAGCACGACCGCCAAGGTAGTGCTGGTGATGCTGGGGGTAGGCGGGGTGGCGCTGCTGCTGTGTTGCGGCGGCCTGTTTGGGGCAGGCGTCTGGCTCAAGCGGACCGTCGAACAGGCCCAGGTGACCAACCCGGTGGAGGTGGAAACACTGGCTCGGGAGATCGCTTCCATCCAACTTCCCGAGGAATACCGTCCTCAAATGGGCTTGCAGCTCCCCATGCTGGGAATGCGGATGGCGATCTACAACCGCACCGACAGCCCCCAGGCGATGGCGATGCTCATGGAAAACAACATGGGTATGAATTCCGCCGATCCCGCCCAGCGCGATCAGATGCTCAGTCAAATGAAGCAGCAGATGGGAATGCAGGGAGCGGACCTCAGCGAGACCGAAGTCCGTGAGATCGAAGTGGCCGGGCAAAAGGTTCCTTTCCAGTTCGGCACGCTCACCAAGAATGGAGTCAAGCTGCGGCAGGTGATGGGTTTCGTCCCGCTGAACAAGGGACTGGTGCTGGTCACCATCGCCGCCCCGGTCGATGACTTCGATGACGATGCGGTGGTTGCGATTCTGCAAACGATCGGGGAACCGGGGACAGCGGCCGACAACGAGGCGGCTTCCGGCTCGCACCCGGCAACTCCCACGGGCGAAACCGCTACACAGCCTTCCCCCGCTGGCGACAACGCGGGGGACAATCCCCCACCTGTCGACGAACCGGTCGAAGCGGAACAGCCCGAACCCGTCGGTGTCCCTCAATAAGTCACCCGGTCAACCGGGGTTGTCGACCCAGCCGAACCTTGATCGGTCGGGCTGGTCCGTCGCAGCCCACTCCGATTCCTGCCCCCTGCGTCGGAACCGCCGCATGTCTCACTTGGCTCGTTCGATCCCGGCCCCCCGGTTGCCGAAGGTGGGGGGACTGGTGCTCTCCACACTCTGGTTGACCTGCACGCTGGCTCGTCTCGCGTCGTCCCAAGAACAGCCCACGGGGTCGGCAGCCGAGACGCGGCAAACCCAGCGTGCGGCGCTCGAGCCGTTCCAATCGCTGGTGGGAGGCTGGCGTGGCGTGGGCCAGCCCAAGCGCGGTTCGAACGTCGGTGCCTGGAGCGAGACGGCCGAGTGGGTCTGGGATTTGAAGGGGGAACAGGGCCCGGCGCTCTGCGTCGAGTTTGCCGGGGGGAAGCAGTTGCAGTCGGCCCGGCTCGGGTTTGATCCCGACAAAAAAGAGTATGTGCTGGAGGGGAAGCTGGCCGACGACGAAGTCCGGAGGATGACGGGAGTCCGGACGGGGAACCGGCTGGTGATGGAATCGAAGGCCGAGGATCAGACCGTCCATCAAGTGACCCTGACGCTGCTGAACGACAAGCGGACGCTGCTGCTGTATCAGACCCGCACGCCGCGGGCGACGCAGTTCACCCGCGTGGCCGAGGTGGGCTACACGCGCGCCGGCACCAGGCTGGCCGAAGAGGGGGTGACCGGGCGCGAGTGCATCGTCACCGGCGGGTTGGGAACCATTCAGGTCGAGCACAAAGGAAACAAGTACTGGGTCTGCTGCACCGGCTGCCGCGAGGCGTTTGTCGACGACCCCGAGGGAGTTCTGGCCGAGGCGGCGGCCCGGGCGAAGAAACACCCGTAAGCTGGCCCCTGGTCGAGGCCGCAGCCAGGGATGAATCAGTGCCTCGGACGCAGCGCGAACCGAACTGGCGGAGTGAACGGAGGCGGAGATGACCCTCTTGACACGGCTGATTGAGACCGTGCTGCTGCTGGGGGTGCTGCTGTTTTGCCTGTTCGGATTCCTGGCGACCTTCGAGCCGCTGGATCGCACGACCCAATGGTTGTGGAGAGTCATCTACGTCCTGGTGGGGATCGCCTCTCTGATCGGCGTGCTTCGTCTCCTGGGGAAGCGCCGTGCAACAAAAACACCCCCGGGACGGGATCGTCCCGACCGGAGGTGAGTGCTGGTGGCCGACTTTACAGCGTCATCGCCTCGACTGCGGCGACGAAGCGGCCGGCGTCGCTCTGGAGGAACGACCCAATCACCTCGAACACCGAGTCACTGAAGCCTCCGACGTTCAGGATGTCCGGACGCTCGGGAGCCTGCATGGTGCTGTACGGCTGCAGGTCAATGCAGATCAGCTTCGGGCTGGGGATCTCCGCACCCCGCAGCTGGAACTGGTTCTTCAGGAACTGCTCCCACTCCGTCATCACCCCGGTCGAACCGTTGGCTCCGTACTGGTGGGGCCATCCCTGATAAACCCAGCTCTCGCTGTCGCTCACCAGGACGACACCGGCCAGCTTGCGGTGGGACTGCTTCGCCACGGTGATTGGCAACGAACAGTCCGTTCCACCCCCACCATACTTCGCCAGGCGTTCGGCCAGGCTCAGGATGGAGTCGGAAGCGTCGAACCGCGCCTCATAGGCCCGCGTGTCGAACGGAACCAGCAGGCTGTCGGGATTGCGCCGCAGCAGCGCCGCCGCCACGAGGGCCGCGACGTCGACACACCGCATCCGCGACGTGCTCCCGGCACCACGGTGTCCCGTGATGGGGGAACTCATCGATCCGGACGTGTCGAGACCAATCACCACCGGACCGGGCAACTCGGGAACGTTTCCACAGGCGATTTCGGCCGCCTCATGCAGCGCCCGCTTGATCTTCTGCGGAATCTCATCCGACACGTTCAGATAGGCCGAGAAGTACTGGTACGGGAACTGGCGCGAACGCCGGATCTCGTCCTTGTCCTGCAGCCGCGCGGCCACTTCGTCCACCATCGCGGGGTCCTCGAACACACCGTGCCGGTGCAGTGTGTTCAGATTCATCCGCAGTGCCTGCGGACCCATCTTGCGGGCGATCACCTTCCACACGGCAGGACCCTTGGCCGTGTCGGCCAGCAGGTCCCACCGGGCGTTCAGCGTCTCCAGCAGCCGAACCTGCTGCTCGGCCGTCTCGGCGGCGCGGAACGCCGCCAGCAACCGGACCTGCTCGGGCAGATCGGCCTGCGTCGCGGGAGCCCACTTCGCCGGCTCCCGGTCGGTCAACCAGCCGAACAGCGCGCGTCGGCTGTTGTCGACCGGAGTGGGCCGGGCCAGCCGCAAGACGTCCCGCAGGCTGGGCTTGTCGCCAATTGACGCGGAGACCAGCTTCTCCACCGACGCCGAGTTCAACCAGCGCTGGAACGCGCGCTGCGGCGAACCGGACAGGCTCTTCTTCCCGAACTGACCCGAGCGGATCATCTGCAGCAGCGTGCGCAGAACCCGGCCATTGTCGATCACGCGGTCGAAGATCTGCTGGAACAAAGCCGGATCACGGGACGCCAGCGTGGCGACCAGCGCCGCGGGCATGTCCTTCAGGAGCGCCCGCTCGCGGCTGTAGACCGCCAGCTTCGCCAGGAACACGTTGTCGTCGACCTGGGCGATCAGCGACCGCAGCGTCCCGAGCTGGGCCTCGCCGTCGGTGTAGAACGTACCGTTGAAGCATCCCGTCGCGGCGAACTGCGCGAGGGCGTGCCGGGGTTCCCGCTGATACGCCGGTCCCCCGGCCTCGTTGCGGGCGGTCGCCTGGGGAGGGCGGGCCGTGATGCTTGTGAACAGCGTCTGGTTGGCCATGTAACAGGGCCTCCGATGAACAGGGCTCGACGAAGGAATGGTCGTCGCCCACGGGACCATCCCGAACGAACGTTCGGTACGGACCTTCAGGCGATCGCCAGTCGAGCCGACCACAACAACCCGCCGTGGCCACACGGCCAGGGCGGATTCCTTCCAGAGAGGGGCGATACAGAAAATTGGCCGGTCCGTGCCGGCCGGAGATCACGCTTGCCGCCGGACCTCTGCGTGAGGCGCCGGTTTGCCGCGGGCCGACCGGGAGTCGTTGCGAAATCCCGGCAGCCAAGAGGAAAGCAATGGAGTGACGAGGAATTTGATCAGAGGTGTCATTTTAAAGAATGGACTCCGATCAGTCAGTCATTCCATGGGTCCCAGAGTTTTGTGAGGAAATAAGGTGTTCATGGGGGGTTGTCATACTCCACGGGGGCGCTCCCCGCGCGGGAACGCCGGGCAGCCGT
Organism: Planctomycetaceae bacterium; assembly: GCA_046339535.1. GTDB lineage: Bacteria > Planctomycetota > Planctomycetia > Planctomycetales > Planctomycetaceae > UBA10511. The sequence continues at coordinate 6,873 of JBKDUK010000348.1, forward strand.
GGTCTCACCGGGTTGATGTTGCGACGCTCCGGGCAAAAGGAGTGAAACGGAATGACGAGGTTGTTGGTCAGAGGTTTTTTTTGAAAAATGGACTCCGAACAGGCAGTCATTCCATCTTTCGCGGCGTCACGCCGTGCGGGTTGATGCAGGGCCGTGACGGGATGCGAGGTGGTCAGCCTCTGTCGGCTGACCGTGGCAGAAGGTGTGAGGGAGCGAACTCCACAGTATGACGAGGGTTTGGTCAGACAATGTTCTTCCATTTGAACTACAGCCCTCCTGAAAATCAGGGTGGCTGGTGGGATTCGAACCCACACCCCTTGTTGTCAAAACATGGATTCCAACCGGGCAGTCAAACTGTGTTTCGCATCAGGCTCCCTCAAGGGTCGTGTGATTGTTGGCCACCCGGCTCGATCGCACCGCCTCACTCGCGTGACGGCGGGTCGATTCGTGTCGGGTATGTCAATCAGACATCCGAAATCGCAGCATGGTTCGCTTGTTTTTTTGCGCGAACTGGATGTTGATCCACGGCCCAATCGGCCGTCTGCCCTCCGCGTCCACAAGCATTACACCCGCGGCTGCACCAGTTTCCCGTCGCTCACCTGGTCTCCCGGGTGAATGATGACGGTGTCCGCTTCCGAGAGCCCCTCCAGCACTTCGGCGAACCGCCCGTTCTGATGGCCGATCTTGATTGGTGTTTCCACGGCCCGCCCCTCGATCACCCGAAACATCGCCCACGAGTCACCCCGGCGGAACAGTGCGCTCATCGGCACCTGCAACACATCGGCCCCCTCCCAGACGGAGATCCGGGCCTCGACCCGGAACTGATCTCCCAACGTCTTGGGAACGAGGGTCCGGTCGGGAAAGTCGACAATCACGTTCACCCGCTGCTCTTCGACCCCCAGGGCCGAGATCTTCAGGAACCCCGACGGCTCGACCAGTCGCACCCGACCCTCCAGCGGTTGATCTCCCCCCCATTGCTCGAGCGAGACCCGTGCTCCGGGCACAATCTTCACCGCGTCGGCCGAGAGCACATCGACCTCGACTTCCAGATCGCTGGGGTCCCCCAGTTCGAGCAGGTTTTGTCCGGGGGTCACCACCGCCTCGCTCTCTTGCATCACCCGCAAGACCTGGAACGTACCCCCCGGCACAGTGACTGGCGGTGCGCGCAGGGAAAACAAAAACTCACCATCGGGCATGTCGCTGGCCGAGTTGGGCCGCGTGCGCAGCAGGGCCGCCTCGGCCTGTTCCAGTTCGAATTCGCTGATTTCCTTGCTGTGCCGGGCGACGCGGTATTCTTCGGTCTGCGTCCGCTGCAGCATCACCTTCAGCTCGTAGTCGGTCGGGGAGATCGCCTTCTTGCGGTAGAGCTCGACCGCGCGGGCGTATTCCGACTCGGCATGATCGAGCGAAACCTTGGCCGCCTCGAGGGACGAGTTCGCCCGCTCGACCGCGCTGCGGGCACCCTTCACCCGGGCCTCGGCCTGCGCCACCGCCCGGGGATCGAGCAGGGCGGGATCCGAGGGTTCGATGGTGGTCAGCAAATCGCCCGGCTGCACGTGCGCACCGGGCTTCATGCGGATGCGCCCCAGCTTCCCCGCCAGGGGGGCCGAGACGATATAGCGATCGCGGATGCGCGTGCGGCCATCTTCGTCGACCGTCACCTGCAGGGGTCCGCGGGTGACGGTCGACAGATCGACGGGAACGGGTTTGGGGAGGAACGAATACACCAGTCCCCCCGCCAGCCCCCCCAGCAGCAACAGCCCCAGGAATCTCTTGATCCAGCGTTTCAGCACGATGGGACTACTCCCGAGTCTTGAGAACGGCAATCAGGTCGAGGCGGTCGAGCTGGCGGCGCACCACCAACCCCGAGATGATCGCCGAGACCAACACCATCAACACCGAGATGCCGATCGTGCGCGGGGTCAGCACGAAGGGAATGCGGTACATCTCGGAGTCGAGGAAATAACAAACCATCCGGGCCAGCCCCAGTCCCAACGCAATCCCCAGCGGGATGGCCGCGAGGGTCAACACCGCCAGTTCGCCCAGCAGGATGAAGCTGATCTCTCCCCGAGTCAGCCCCAGCACCCGCAGGCTGGCCAGCTCGCGCCCCCGTTCCGAGAGGGCAATACGGGCCGTGTTGTAGACCACCCCAAACGCGATGATGCAGGCGAAGATCACGTTGAAGAACTGCATGTGCAGCATGTTGTCCATCACGGTGTGCCGGAAGTTGGCGATGGCAATGCTCTTGATCGACACCGCAGCCGCACCGGGCATCTGTTTGATCTTGTCGTACATGGGCTTCTCGTAGCGGGGGTCGAAGGCCACATTCACATCCGAGAAGGAATTCCCCTCGCGCATCAGGCGGTTGAGCGCCCGCAGGTTCATGTAGGCGAAGGTCCCTAGGTTCTCGGTGATCAGTTCCCGCACAGGCACCTGCACCGTCTGCCGGGTTCCCTGAAGAAACTGGATGGTCAGCAGGTCTCCCACCCGTACGCGCAGCACGTCAGCCAACTTCGAATTGATCACCAACCCCTCGTCAGGGAGGGGGATGGTGTACCCCCGTTCGTCAATGAGGTTTGACATGGAGGAGTCGGCGGGGAGTCCCTGGATCAGCGTGCGGCGCTGGATCTGTCCCGAGAGGATACGGGCCACCACCAGTTTCCGCGGTTCGACCTTCAGCACTCCCGGCAAGTGCTCGAGTTCGTGGACCCCCCGCCATGACGCACTTTCGTAGAGATTGATCCGTAGATCCTGCCGCTCGACCACGTCGAACTGCACCTGCACGAGGTGATTGAGCGAATCGGCGGGAAATCGCCCCAGCATCTGCACGGCGACCGACACCGCCAGCCCGGCGATCGACAGCAGCGACTTCACCGGGCGGCGTTCGATGTGCCGGATGATCATCCGGGCCGGTTGCGACAGCCAACTGGAGAACCCGATCCGCTCAACCAGCGTGGGGCGGTAGGAGGCGGGGGGCTCGGGACGCATCGCCTCGGCGGGAGGCAGCCTGACGGCCCGTCGGATCACGTTCAGCGTCCCCACCGCCGCCGCGAACAGGCTGACCAGAAACGACAGGGCAATCACCCATCCCGGCAGCGAGAACAGCAGCAGGGGGAACTTGTAGAAGTTCGCGTAGAGGTCGGTCATCTGCCGCCCCAGCACGCTCCCCCCCGCGCACCCCAGCAGCACTCCCACCACCACCACGAACAGCACCAGTTTGAAAAAGTGCAGTCCCACCTCGAAGTTGCTGTAGCCAAACGCCTTCAGCACCGCGATTTGGTCGCGCTGGAGGGCGATGATTCGCGACAGCACCACGTTCAGCAGAAACGCCGCCACCGACAGGAACAGCGAGGGGACAATCGTGCCCATCTTCTCCAGTTGTTTGATCTCGTCCGAGACAAACCGGTGCGAGATCTGGTCGCGCCGATTGTGGGCTCCCAGTCCGCCATAGGGCTCGAGCAGCCGGTCGAGGTCGTCGATCACCGTCGCCTCGTCGGCCCCATGCATCAGGTCGAGGGCCACATCGTTGAATGAGCCCTCCATGTCGAAGGCCGCCTCGAGCGCCTTTTCCTCCATCCACATAATGGCGTACCGGCCATCGTCGGGGACCAGCGAACCGAGCCGGATGATGTAGATGTATTCGGGAGACAATACCGTCCCCACGATCCGCAGTTCTTTCTTCCGTCCGTTGATGATCGCGGTGAGGGTGTCTCCGGGGCGGTAGCCCCGCGCCTCGGCGAACCCCGCCGCCACCAGCACCTCGTTGTCGCGCCCCGGCTCGATGAACCGTCCGGTGCGCAGGTGCAGGCGGTTGAGCTCTCCCGGGCTGCGGGCGGGAATCGAAATCAGTTTCCCCACGGCGGGGTCGTCGATCGCCGGGATGTCGAGCAGCACCTCGCGGACCACGCGGGTCTGCACGCCGGCCACTCCGGGAATCTCAGCGATCCTGGGAATCAGTGTCGAGGGTGCCCGCTTGAGATTGGCGAAGACATGCGTGAATCCATAGCGGTCGTAGTAGGCCGCCTGCGTGCTGCGCAAGGCCTGCATGGCGGTCAGAGACATCACGAAGGCCGCCACACCGCAGGCGATGACCGACACGATCGCCGCCACCTGGCCGCGGGTGTGCCAGGTGTCGCGCAACAGCTTGCGATCGATGGCCGAGAGCCGCCAGAGTGTCACCAGATCAACTCCGAGGGTTTGTGCTTCTGCTCATTGACGGTGATGTGATGAATCCTCCCATCGGCGACCGAGACAATTCGATCGGCCATCGCCGAGATGGCCGCGTTGTGCGTGATGACGGCGGTGGTGGTACCCAATTCCTGGTTCACCCGCGCGATGGCCTCGAGCACGAGAATGCCGGTCTGAATATCGAGCGCCCCGGTCGGCTCATCGCACAGCAGCACATCGGGACGCTTTGAGATGGCGCGGGCAATGGCCACGCGCTGCTGTTCCCCCCCCGAGAGCTGGGCGGGGAAGTGGTCGAGCCGATGCCCCATGCCCACCAGCTTGAGCGCCTCTTCAGGAGCCATGGGATGCTCGGCAATCTCGGTCACCAGCGCCACATTCTCACGGGCGGTCAGGCTGGGAATGAGGTTGTAGAACTGGAACACGAAGCCGACGTGTGTCCGGCGATACCCGGTGAGATTGCGATCATCATCCTTCGTGAGATCGTGATCGCGGTACCGGACGGATCCTGCCGTGGGCACATCCAACCCCCCCAGAATATTCAGCAAGGTCGACTTGCCGCTGCCCGAGGGCCCCAGCAGCACGACGAACTCTCCCTCGTAGAGATCGAGATCAACCCCCCGCAGCGCCTGCACTTCCACCTCGCCCATGCGGTAGATCTTGGTGATCCCGCGGGCTTCAAACACCGCCTGCCGGGCCGCAGGGGCGGGGGCGGACGTGGCGACCGGAAGAGAAGACACGGCTGAGAACTCTCGCAGAACTGCGGAACGGGGAAAGGATCATACAGGATACCATCCCCCGCAGGGACCGGCAGGATGTCGGTGCCCCCAGTTTTGGGGGTGGTGCCTGTCTCGAGGGTGGCTGCGGCCCCCATGGGCTGGTCTCACGCGCGATTTCCACCGACACGACGACCGTTTCGAACTCGGTTTGGCAGCCGCTGGCCCCGACCCGGTTTCAGGGGTTGGGGTGACGGGTTGAGCCCGGGATCCCGGCCCGCTTGGTCGGCGGCCCGTTTTGCTGGCGGTTCGTTCTGCTGGCGGTGGTCAATCCCCCCTCGAACTTCGTGAGGCGACGATCACGCCCACCACACCCAGGCAGAGGGCCAACATCACGGCGCGGGCGGCCGGGGAGGCGAAGACCACAGCCGCCTGGAACCAGAGGAACGCCAGGTAGATCTCGACGACCCGCCGCCAGCGGGATGGAACGGCTGCCGGATTCGCCGCCGAGGGGGCCGCTGGCCAACCGGCGCAGCAGTCGCTCGTCCATGCCGCGAGGGCCGCCAGGTTCCAGATCACTCCCATGCCGGTGTTGAACCCGGTCATCCGTTCGGTCACCTCGGCGGTGTGCTGCCATGCCCGTTGCCAACTGGCGGAATGCACCATCCACCACGACCCAATCACATGCAGCCAGAGCAGCCCGCACCCCACCCGCCACGCCCATGGGCCGAGGGAGAGCCAGCGGGCTGTGCCAGGGCGGAATGTGCCCGGGCGGGGGCCGCTTGTGGTCGCGGGTGCTTCCCAGCGAGCGCAGAGGCCCCATGCGAACGCGACCGCCGCGAGGCGGGGCAGCAGATGGGTGCAGCAGACCACGAGCGACATGGGGGAACCCAGGGAGGGAAGACCAGACGACACTTGCAGACCAGCGGGGAAAGTTCAAGAATCGAGTGTTAGGAACGGGTGTTCGCGGCCCTTGTGTCCGCGGGCGGCCCCAGCTTCCCCAATTACAGTTTTCCGTCTCCCTGCCCCTGGTGGGTGGGAGTCTCGTCCCTTTTGGCCAGGCCCGCGCCTGGTCCCCCCCAGGCGTCATGAATCACCACGATCTGCTGCGTGAACTGCAACTGAAGAACAACTCGAAGATCGTGCTGCTGGTGGCCGACGGGCTGGGGGGGCTGCCGGTCACTCCCGGGGGCCAGACCGAACTCGAAACCGCCAAGACCCCGAATCTCGACGCTCTGGCTACCCGGGGCGTGCTGGGGCTGAGCACGCCGGTGTTGCCGGGCATCACCCCCGGCAGCGGTCCCGGGCACCTCGGGCTGTTCGGCTACGACCCTCTGGAGTTCCGCATTGGCCGCGGGGTGCTCGAAGCCCTCGGGATCGACTTTGACCTCGGTCCCGACGACGTCGCCATTCGGGGGAACTTCTGCACCGTCGACGCCTCCGGGAAGATCACCGATCGTCGGGCGGGACGCATCGCCAGCGACATTGGCAAGAAACTGTGCGAAAAGCTCGACAAGATCGAGATTCCCGGTGTCGAGATCTTCGTGCGTCCCGTGAAGGAATACCGGCTGGTGATTGTGATCCGGGGGAAGGGACTGGGAGGCTCGGTGAATGACACCGATCCGCAGAAGACAGGTGTGGCCCCGCTGGAACCGCAGGGGCGCGACGCCGCCTCTCAAAAGACCGCCGAGATCGCCAAGCAGTTCCTCGCCAAGGCGAAAGAGGTGCTGAAAGACGACCACCCGGCCAACTTCTTCACCCTGCGCGGCATCGACAAACGCCCCGCCATTCCCACCTTTGAAGAGGTGTATGGCCTGAAGGCGGGGGCCATTGCCGTCTATCCCATGTACCGCGGGCTGGCCCGGTTGGTGAACATGCAGGTGCTCGACGCCGGCCAGACCCTCGCCGACCAGTGCTCCCGGCTCGAGCAGGCCTGGAACGACTTCGACTTTTTCTTCATGCACTACAAGTACACCGACTCGACCGGCGAAGATGGCAACTTCGCCGCCAAGGTCGAGCGGATTGAACAGTTGGATGCCGCACTCCCTCGGATTGCCGCGCTGCGGCCCGATGTGCTGGTGGTCACGGGTGACCACAGCACACCCAGCAAGCTGAAGTCGCATAGCTGGCATCCGGTGCCGACACTGCTGGTCGCCGATTCGTGCCGCCCAGATGTCTGTACCCGCTTCGGCGAAGCGAGCTGCCTGCAGGGGGGTCTCGGGCAATTCCAGGCCAAATATCTGATGACCCTGGCGATGGCACACGCCGGACGGCTGGAGAAATACGGCGCCTGACCGGTGCCGTGGCGGTGACCAACGCCCGTGTGTCGTCGACTGCCGCTGGGCCTGCCAGGCATTGCAGCCGGGTCGGCCGGCTGTACGGCGGGTTGAGGAACTTGCCGTTGGTTGGCGAGTCGATTCGTCCCATGGGGACGCCTCGCGCGCTACAATTCTGGTCTGTGAAGTGTTTGTCCCCCCGACTGAGTTGTCTGCCGGGGAGTGCGCGTTGTCTGGACCGGAGCCCAACCGATGAAAAGCCCCCCCCTCTCCGCCGAGCAGATTGAGCAGGAACTATCACATCTTCCGGGATGGGAAGTGCGGGATGGCTGGCTGCGCAAGACGTATCAGACCCCCGGTTGGCCGCACACCCTGATGCTGTCGAACACCATCGGCTATCTGGCCGACGCCGCCTGGCATCACCCCGATCTCTCGCTGGGCTACGCCCAGGTGACGGTCAAGCTGCAGACGCATGCCGTGCGGGCGATTACGGCGCTCGATGTGGCGCTGGCCCGCAAGATCGATGAGGTGGTGTTGTGGAAGCCCGGGCCCGAGTCGCCGCTGGCCGGTTTCCCCAAGCAGTGGGTTCACGCATGACCCTGGGGGTTGCGCGTCCACGGATCGCCCTGACAATGGGGGATGTGGCGGGGATTGGTCCCGAGGTGATTGCCCGGGTCTGGGGTCCGCAATTGCTGCAGATCTGCGAGCCAGTGGTGGTGGGGCATCCGATTGTGATGGCCCGGGCCGCGGGGCTGGTGAACCCGAAACTGTCCGTGGTCGAGCTGGAGGGAATTGCCGAGGGAGAGGCAACCGCCACGCAGATTCCGTGCTGGAACCCGGGAGATTCCGAGGCGGCCGACGTCCCTCCTGGGAGAAACGACGCGCGGGCCGGTCGGGCGGCGTATGAATACCTGCGGGCTGCCTGCTGGGCCGCCCAGGCCGGGGCCATCGACGCCATCACCACCGCCCCCCTCAGCAAGGCCGCGCTGCACCTTGCCGAACTGCACTATCCGGGGCACACCGAGATTCTGGCCGAGTTGTGCGGCGTGCGCGACTTCGCCATGCAGTTGTTCCTGCCCCGGAACGCCCCCCCCGCCGGCAGCGAGACTCCTCAATCCCCAGCGGCACTGTCTTGCGACGGGCTGGGGGTGGCCCATGTGACGCTGCATACCTCGATTGCCAGTGTGCCGGGGTTGCTGTCGACGGAACGCATCGCCGCGACCGGGCGGTTGCTGGGTCAGTTCCTGCGGCGGGTCGGTTATGCCACCCCCCGTCTGGGCGTGTGTGCACTCAATCCGCATGCGGGGGAAGAAGGCTTGTTTGGCGATGAAGAATCGCGGCTTATCGCCCCGGCAGTGAAACGCTTGCAGCAGGAAGGCTGGCAGGCCCACGGACCGTTTCCCGCCGACACGCTGCTCAAGCGGGCCTGGGAGGGGGAGTTCGATGGGGTGGTGGCGATGTACCACGATCAGGGACACATCGCTCTCAAGCTGCTGGGATTCGACCGGGCGGTGAATGTGACCCTGGGGCTGCCGATTGTGCGGACCAGTCCCAGCCATGGCACGGCGTTCGACATCGCCTGGCGCGGCGTGGCCCGCGGGGACGGCCTGTGGGGAGCCATTCAGATTGCCGCCGCACTGGTCCGCACCGCGGGTTGATCGACAAGTCCGGCAGGCGTGTGCGGTCCCGCAGTGGCAACAAAATCACCCCGCAGCCCAAGGGAGCTGCGGGGTGAAACGACTTTTGAACAAGCGACAACAGCAAAGGTCTCACCGAGCCTGCGGCACAATTCGCCGCACGCGACGGGACGTCGATTTGTCAGGCTTCGGGCGCCGGGCGGTTGGGGCGTTGACGGCGGTTTTGTCGGCCGCCGGGAGCACCCTCTTCACCCTGGCCGCCCCGTCCTCCACGACCTCCCTGGCCGAACGCGGGGCGTTCCGGGAAGGTGAACTTGGCCCCCTGCAGCTTGACCCACTCGGCCTTTTGGGTTTCGGTCAGTACGGCATCGATGTCGGCCTGGGTCTTTTTGGTGCGTTCTTCGGCCTCGGTCCGGGCCTTCTCGCGATCTTCGGCCGAGGGGCGACCGCCGCCAAAGCCACCACCCCCACCTGCCGGCCCGCGCTGGGGACGGGCTGCGTCGAGGATGTCATCAATCGCCTCTTTTTGGGCGTCGGTCAGCTTGAGAGCCGCCGCCACTTCAGGCCGGCCCATCGCGCGAACTCCCTGTTGCTGGATCCGCAGTTCATTCAGGCGGGTCATCTGCTCGGGGGTGAGAATTCCCTTGGCCAATTCCTCGGCCTTTTTGGACTGTTCTTCCATCCGCTTGCGGGCGTCTTCCATGAACTTCTGCCGTTCCTCGGCGGACATGTCGCGGAAATTCGGAACTCCACCGGGCCCTCCACCAGCCCCCCCACCAGCGCCGCCCGCCCCGCGCCGGCCAAACCCGCCCCCCGCCCCGCCGCGCAGTTCATCGCGCGAGTCGCGCAATTTGGTTTTTTGCTCGTCGGTCAGCTTCAGTTCGGTCTGGACCTCTTCCATCTGCAACAGGCCGGCGACGCCCCCCCCCAGGCCGCCGCACCCCCCCCCCAAGCCGCCCCCACCCGGTCCATGGGCGCGGGCCACCCCCGGCACCACCACCGCCGCCACCAGGCCCCACAGCACACCCCC
>JBKDUK010000349.1:0-12960 GCA_046339535.1 Planctomycetaceae bacterium
GTCCTGCCCAACCACGTCCATTCACGGACAGGTTGAAAATCGATCCTACGACCGGCCGTGGCGACGAACTTCCAGTTTGTCGAACCCCCGAATGTCCCCCGACGCCGCCGACAGCCCGACGCGGCCCAGCGTCTCGTGCACCACAGTCCTGCCCAACCACGTCCATTCACGGACAGGTTGAAAACCTATCCTACGACAGGCCGTGGCGACGAACTTCCAGTTTGTCGAACCCCCGAATGTCCCGCGACGCTGCCGACAGCCCGACGCGGCCCAGCGTCTCGTGCACCACAGTCCTGCCCAACCACGTCCATCCACGGACAGGTTGAAAACCTATCCTACGGCTTCACCAGATAGCCCGACGTGGTCCAGCGTTTCGTCTACCACCACCATTCCCAACCCTTGTCGAATCCCCGAAAGGTTGGAAACCTATCGGACTCAGGCGGGCTGCGTTACCTTGACCGACCGGTGGTCTTGCGGGACCAGATTCCTCTTCCTGACTTCGTGTTCCCGGGCGTCATGGCGTTCTTCGTTGGCATCGAGATTGGCGGCACAAAACTCCAGTTGGCTGTCGGCCGCGGCGATGGTCCTCCCTTCGTCGGCTTGATTCGCGACACGGTCGAGACCCCTGGGACCGCCCCCCGCATCCAGCGGCAGATTCTCGACGGCTACCACCGACTGCTGCGTGAGACGGGGCTGCGGACGGATGAGATCGCTGGCATTGGCATTGGCTTCGGCGGCCCGGTCGATACCCGTCGGGGAACGATCGTCACCAGCCACCAGGTCGCAGGTTGGAATGACTTCCCGATCGTAGACTGGCTGCACCGCGAACTTGGCCGGCCCGTGCTGCTGCACAACGATGCCGACTCGGCTGCGTTTGCCGAGGCTCAGTTTGGCGCGGGACGGGGATTCGACCCGGTCCTCTATGTGACCGTCGGCTCGGGGATCGGCGGCGGCCTGGTCTTTCGCGGCGAGGTCTACCGCGGCCAGGGGGCCGGGGCCCTGGAAATTGGTCACCTGCGTCCCCTGGGAACCCCCACGCACATTCCCCTCCCCGGGACCACGGTCGAATCGATCGCCAGTGGGTTCGGCATCACGCAACGGGCCCAGCGCCTGCTGACGGAACCGGGCTTGGCCGGACGTTTGGGAGTCGGCTCCACTGAGGGACTCGTGCGGTTGTGCAGCGGCGATCCAACCGCCCTCAACACCCGGTTGATTGTGGAGGGGGCGCGGGGGGGAGACGCGGTCTGCCAGAAGCTGCTCGATGACGGCACCGACACGCTGGGGTGGGCACTGGCACAGGCGATCGCCCTGTTGAACCCGGCCCGCATTGTGCTCGGGGGTGGGGTGTCGTTGCGGGGGGAGACCGAGTTCTTTGAACCGGTCCGGGCCGCCTGTCGGCGGTACGCCTTCGGCCCGTTCCGCGACCTCGCGCAGATCGTCCCCGCCCACCTCGAAGAGGAGGTGGTGGTGCATGGGGCGGTGGCCCTGGCCGCACAACACCATGCCGCTCATCCGGCACCGCGCACCACCTGAACCCAAACCGACCCCAGGCGTCCCGTCAGGTTCGCATTCCCCCGGGACTTCTGGGATAAATTCCGATTGCCGGGTCCCTGCTGGCGCGTGTCAGCAAGGGGGACCGACCGGCCCGATGGGAACCTGTTCCCGTGGCTTTGCGCGAGCCTCACCGTCATGTCGAGTCGCATCCTGGGGCGCTTCGAAACAGATTACCCGGCCCCGTTCCAGCGGGTGAACCCCGGCTGGTTCTGCCTGCTGCTGATCCTGCTGGTGCAGACCCCGAGCCTGTCAGCCGCCGAGAGCGTGGCGATCCTTCCCGCCGGGATTGTGCTCGATGGCCCACACGCCACCCAACGGGTGGTGGTGGAACGGCTGGTGGATGGGGGGGCGGCGGGAGATCTCACTTCGCAGGCGCGGTGGCGGGTGGCCGACCCCGAGCTGGCCGTGCTGGAGGAGGGGGTGCTGCGACCGCGGCGCGACGGTCAGACCCGGCTGGTGGCCGAGGTGGCAGGACAGACCGTGGAGGTCCCGGTCACCATTCGGGGAAGCGCGCGGGTGGAACCGTGGAGCTTCCGTCACGACGTGCAGACCGCCCTGACCCGCGCGGGATGCAATATGGGGGCCTGCCACGGAGCCCAGGCGGGGAAGAAAAGTTTCAAGCTGGCGCTTCGCGGCTACGACCATGAACTCGACTGGAACACCATCACCCGCCAGGTGAAGGGGCGGCGGATCGACCGGGACTCTCCCCGAGACAGCCTGCTGCTGCGGAAGGCGTTGGGGGAGCTCTCGCACGGCGGCGGGACCCGATTCGACGAAGACAGTCTCGAATACCGGATCTTGCTGGAATGGATCACCCAGGGAGCCGCTGGTCCTCACCCGGATGATCCGGTGTTGGACCGGCTGGAGATTGTGCCCGCGCAGGTCACACTGACCCCCGGTTCCACGCAGCCGATGCTGGTGCTGGCGACCTACAGCGATGGCCGCCGGCGGGATGTGACCCACTGGGCCAAATACACCAGCACCGAGACCGGTGTCGCCACGATCGACGACGAGGGGCAGGTGACGGTGACCGGCCGGGGGGAGACGGCGATCACCGTCTGGTTTTCGAGCAAGGTGGCGGTCGCCACCGTGGCAGTTCCGTATGGCGAACCGGTGCCTGCCGAGGTATTCACAACCAGTCCCCGGCGGAATCTGATTGACGAACTGGTGCTTGGCAAACTGCGGCAGTTGAACATTCCTCCCTCACCGCAGGCGGGGGATGCCGAGTTCCACCGCCGGGCTTATCTCGACACGCTGGGGGTCTTGCCGACCCCCGAAGAGACCCAGGCGTTTTTGGCCGATCCCGCCGCCGACAAACGCGACCGGCTGATTGAGTCTCTGTTGGCCCGCCCCGAGTTCGTCGATTATTGGGCCTACAAATGGTCGGACCTGTTGCTGGTGAGTTCGCGCAAGCTCAAGGGACCGGCGGTCTGGTCGTTCGCGCAGTGGATTCGCGAGGCGGTCGAGGCGAATGTGCCCTGGGACCAGTTCGCCCGCCGGGTGATCACCGCCCGGGGAAGCACGCTCGAAAACGGGGCGGCCAACTACTTTGTGCTGCACAAGGATCCCAAGGGACTGAACGAGGCCACGACCGTCACCTTTCTCGGTCTCTCGATCGGTTGTGCCCAGTGCCATGATCATCCGCTCGAACGGTGGACCCTCGACGACTACTACGGCATGGCCAATCTCTTCGCCCGGGTCCGGACGAAGGACACGGGGGTCGATGGAGAATCGGTGGTCGTGGCGGCGGAACAGGGGAACATCAAGCATCCCACCCGGACGATCACTCCCATCCCCCGGCCGCTGGATGGAACGGCACTGGAAGAGAATGATCCGGCCGACCGTCGCGAACACCTCGCCAACTGGCTGACGGCGAAAGACAATCCCTACTTCGCAAAGGCGCTGGTGAACCGGGTCTGGGCGAATTACATGGGACGGGGACTGGTCGAGATGGTCGATGACCTGCGGGCCACCAACCCGCCGACGAATCCCGAACTGCTGCAGGCGCTGGCCGACTGGTTTGTGCAGGAAGGATACGACGTCCGGAAGCTGGTGCGGCTGATCATGCAGTCGGCCGCTTACCAGCGGAGCGCGGCGGCGTTGCCGGGGAATGCCGCGGATGACCGGTTCTATTCGCACTTCCTGCTCAAGCGGCTGTCGGCCGAGGTGCTGCTCGACGCGCTGTCGCAGGTGACCGGCGTCGCCACCGAGTTCCCCGACTATCCCGCGGGGCTGCGGGCTCTGCAGTTGCCCGACAACAACGTGGTCAGCTACTTCCTGTCGGCGTTCGGCCGCCCGGCGCGCGAGTTCACCTGCGAGTGTGAACGGACCGATGAGTCGAACGTGACCCAGACGCTGCATCTGGCCAATGGCAAGACGCTGAACGACAAGCTGAAGGCCCCCGAGAACCGGCTGAAGCAGTGGCTGGATGCCGGGCTGTCGGATGCGGCCCTCGTCGAACGGCTGTATCTCACCGCGCTGGGACGGATGCCGACGGCCGGGGAAACCGCCCGGGTGACGGCGGGACTGGCCGAGGCGACCGCCGGCCTGACCGAACCGGCCGAGGTGGCAACGACCCGTCGCGAGGCGCTCGAAGACCTGGTCTGGGCCGTCTTGACCAGCAAGGAATTCTTGTTTGTGCACTGAGCCCGGGAACGGTGTGATGTCATTTTTGTCTCACAGCGTCTCGCGCTGGTTTCCCCGCAGGGTCATTGGAATGAAGAAGACACGAACAGCAATCCCCGGGGTCGGCCAGACTGGAATATCGCGGCTGGCCGCCGTGCTGCTGACGCTGATTGTGTTGGGGGGGCCGGCGGCCGCGCAGAACACGGCCGACACCAACCCCGTCAAACCGGTCCGAATCGCGCCCGTATCGGGAGTCGCCTTCGCGCGGGACGGCAACACGGTGGCGATTGCCCGGGGACGCGAGGTGCTGCTGGTTGATTCCGGCACGGGGAACGTCCGGCAGACACTGCGCGGCTCGCGTCATGCGCTCACTGGCGTGGCCTGGCATCCGCGGGGGACCCACGTGGCGGCCGCAGGGGGCGAGCCGGGAGCGGCCGGGGAAGTGCTGGTCTGGTCCGTCACCGGCGGAGAGCCGCAACGTTGGAGCGGACACACCGATGCCATCTACGCCCTCGATTACCATCCTGACGGGACCCGGCTGGTGACGGCCAGTTACGACCGGTTGCTGCAGTTGTGGAAGTGTGAGACCGGAGAGGTGCTGGCCACCCTGAGGCATCACACCGGCCCGGTCTCTGCGAGTCAATTCAGTCCCGACGGGCAGACGATTCTCTCGGGAGGAGCCGACCAGACGGTCAAGTTGTGGAACAGCACCACCGGTGAGCGCATTCTGACCCTCAGCGAAGCGACCAAGGGGATCCAGGCGGTCGCCTGGCATCCCCGGGGAACTGAGTTCGCTGCCGCGGGAGGAGACCGTACCCTGCGGATCTACGACTGGGACGGCACCACGGCCCGCCTGCGCCGCAGCACCTTCGCCCATGACGCCACCGTGCTGACGGTGGCCTACAGCCCGCAGGGAGAGACGCTGTATTCGGGATCGGAAGATGGACGGGTCAAAGCGTGGGATGTGACGACGCTGCGCGAACGGCATGTGTACGACAAGCTGCCCGATTGGCCGGTTGCCCTGGCGGTCGACCCTCGGGGAGAGCGGCTGGCCTGCGGCCGGTTCGACGGTGCCGTCACCCTCTGGGACGCCAACCGTCCCGAGGTACTGCGTGATCTGCTGACCCAGGCCGAACTCCGTCTTGGTCCCGGCCCAACCGGCGGCCTGCCGCGCTGGACCCGTGGCTTGCTCCCGGTGCTGTTCACCCAGTCGGAAAACACCGCCGCCGGGGAGGCAGCGGCCCCCAAACCACAACCCAACCCACCCACGCCGCGGTTCGACGCGATCGCTCCGCGCTCGGCTGTCCGCGGGCAGACGGTCAAGCTGACCCTCACGGGGCAGAACATCGCGGGAACGACCAGAGTCTGGGTGACCCCCTCGTCCCTCGCCCCCCGGCTGCTGCCCGCCGATCCGGCCCAGGCGAACCAGATCGGGTGTGAGGTGGACCTGCCAGCCGATTTCCCGCCCGGACTCGTGACCCTGCGGCTGCAGACTCCATTGGGGATGACGGGGGCCAAGTCGTTCCACGTCAGTCCATTTGCCGAGGAGGGAGAGCAGGAACCCAACAATCTGGCTCCCCAGGCGACCCCGGTCTCCTTCCCCGCCACGCTGACCGGAACAATCAATGCCCGCGGCGATCGGGATCTGTGGAGCTTCGAGGGAGCGGAAGGGCAGGCGTTGGTCTTCCAACTGGTGGGGCCACATCTGGGCTCGGCGTTGCAGGGACGGCTGATGCTGCGCGACCTGGCTGATGGAAAGGTGTTGGCTACCGAGGTCCGTCGAACGGGACGCAGTGATGTTGTGCTGGGGGTGCGGCTCCCTCGCGCGGGGCGCTATCTGCTGGAGGTGACCGACCGGGACAACACAGGCGGCGGCAACCACTTTTATCTGGTGCACGCCGGCGACTTCCCGCTGGTGACGGGGGTGTTTCCCCTGGCGGTACGGGCCGGTGCCGCGACCGATCCGCAGGCGGGAGAAGTACAGACCTTCGCCTGGGAAGGGTTCCATCTGGGAGAGACCGACCCGGTGCCGATTCCCAGTGTGCCGCAGGTGACGAACGTGGCGGTGGGGCGGGGGGGGCGAATGGCACTGAATCGCCCGCGGATCGAAACCTCGGCCCATGTCGAGTTTGTCGAGCGGGAGTCGAACGACACCCCGGCCAACGCCCACGAACTCCCCATTCCGGCAGGAGTGAGTGGGCATCTTGCGCCCCACGATGGGGCCACGACCGATGTCGATCATTTTCGCTTCACCGCGCGGCGGGAGATACCGCTGACACTGGAAGTGTTTGCCCGCCGCCTGGGGTCTCCACTCGACTCGGTCATTGAGATTCTCGACGCGTCCGGAGCGGTGCTGCCCCGGGCCACGTTGCGGTCGGTGGCCGAGACCTACACCGAGCTGCGCGATCACGACTCGCGGAGCCGGGGAATTCGCCTGCACAACTGGGAAGACCTGCTGCCGGAAGACCTGGTGATGCTGGGGGGCGAGGTGGTGAAGGTGCAGATCATGCCGCTGGGCCCCGATGAAGATGTGAAGTTCTTCGAACGGGGAGGACTGCGGCTGGGGTACCTGGGAACCACTCCCGAGGCGCATGCCGTCAACAGTGCGGCCTATAAGGTGGAAGTGCATCCACCCGGAACGAGTTTTCCCCCCAACGGGATGCCGGTGGTGACCTTGCCGTGGCGCAATGACGATGGGGGGGCGGCCCATCAGAGCGATTCGGTGCT
Source organism: Planctomycetaceae bacterium (assembly GCA_046339535.1). Taxonomy (GTDB): domain Bacteria; phylum Planctomycetota; class Planctomycetia; order Planctomycetales; family Planctomycetaceae; genus UBA10511. The sequence goes on from JBKDUK010000349.1 coordinate 6,907, forward strand.
GTTTTTCGATCCTCCCGCGGACGGACAGTACACCGTGCGGCTGCGCGATGTGCGGGGACGCAGCGGGACCGACTTTGTGTACCGCCTCGTGATTCGCGAGCGGCAGGAAGACTTCCGGGTATCGATCGACCCCGAGCATCCCAACGTTCCCCGTGGCGGGGTGTTGCCGGTGAATGTCACGGTCGAACGCCTGGATGATTTCAACGGGCCGATCGAGGTTCGGCTGGAGGGACTGCCCCCCGGCTTCGCCGCATCGACCACCACGATTGGTCCGAACCTGTTGAGCGGTGTGATCCAGTTGGCGGCGTTGCCCGGGGTGGAGACTCCTTCCCTGGAGAACACACTGACGTGGCGGGGGGTGGCCACCGCGCGGGTGCGGGGAGAACAGGTCGAACGCCGCAGCACCCCGGCGCTGGGAGTCCACGTGCTGACGGTGACTTCCCCCCCCGATCTTGTGGTAACCGTGGAGCCGCAGGTGGCGACCATTCGTCCGGGAGACGAGGTGCGGTTCACCGCCACGATTGAACGGAAGAATGGCTTCACAGGGCGAGTCCCCGTGGATGTCTTGAATCTGCCGCATGGCCTGCGGGTTTTGGATATTGGTTTGAACGGGGTGTTGATCAACGAGACCGAAACGAGCCGGTCGTTCGTAGTGACCTGCGACCCCTGGGCGGTTCCCGGGCGCTGGCCGTTCTTCGCGGCGGCGCGGGTGGAGTCGAAGAACGAGCGGCACGGCTCACCGCTGCTGTTCCTGGAAGTTCCCGAGCCAGCGCGCGTGGCGGGACCGTAACCACCGAGCGAAGCCCGGGGGGGGCGGCGCAACTGACATTGGCGCGCCATCTGGAAAACAGCCTGTGATCCGCTGGCGGGATTCGGTCGTTCCTGCCACTGCCGCGTTGGAGTGGTCAGTCTGGCGCCGCAAAGTCAGCCGGTTGCGGGCCCCTCGTGCGGACACTCGATCCGTCCACTGCGCACCACACGGGCAACCGGGCGAGGAGACGCAGTGCCGCGGAACCGCTGATCAGTAAAGCGGGATTGGCGTGAGGCGGACTGGTCTCAGCCAGGTCACTGGGCCGGATCACTGGGCCGGATCACTGGGCGGGATCACTGGGCGGGGGGAGGCAGGTCGACCAGGTAGGTGATTCCATTGCTGGCGGCGACGGCGAGTTTCTTGCCGTCGGGGAAGTAACTGCCCGTGTAGAGAACCACCGGGAGCTTGATGCTGTGCAACGGTTTGGCGGGGTTGCCGACGTCCCAGATGTGAATCTCTCCCGAGTACCCGATCGACATCAGGCGGGTGCCCGCGGGATTGAACTGCACGCGGTAGATGTCGTCTTTGTGACCGGCCAGCACCGCTCCTGCGGATCCGTTGTTGGCGTCGTAAAGCCGGATCTTCCGATCGAGTCCCGCCGCCGCGAGCAGGCTGCCATTGGGATGGAAGGCGACCGAGTAGACCGCCGCTTCGGCTCCCGCACACTGTCGCAGTTCGAGCCCGTTGTTGGGGTCGAAAATGCGGATGGTCTTGTCGTAACCTCCCGAGGCCAACAGGTTCCCCTGGGGATTGTACGCCACGGAATAGACCGGTCCTCCCTGGGGGGGAATGGTGCGCAGTTCCTTCCCCGCCACGGCGTCCCACAGCTTGATGGTCTTGTCGTTGGAGGCCGAGGCGAGCTGTTTGCCATCGGGACTGTAGGCGAGGTTGTAGATGAACGACTGATGTCCGCCGAGCGAGAAGACGGGTTCGGGAGCGGCGATCGGCCAGAGCCGGAGTTGCCCGTCGCCCGAAACTCCGACGGCGCGGGAGTTGTCATTCGGCACAAACGCCAGGCTGCGGGTCTGACCGGCCCCTCCCCGCAGTTCCTGGGTGGCGGCGAGAGGAGCCGGAGGCACCCCCTGTTGAGGCTGCTGGGGGACGGGGTTGAAGGTGCGGAGCACGTCGTCGGCACAGGCGACGACCAGCTTCTTGCTGTCGGCACTGTAGGCGAGCGGTCCCCCCGCGGCGGGGAGGGTGAACTTGAGCTGCACGTTGGCGTCGTTGATGTTCCACAGCAGCAGGGTCTTGTCTTCGGCCACACCGGCCAGTTGTTGGTTATCGGGCCGGAAAGCAAGGCCCAGCACGCTCTTGGAAAGCCCCTTGAACTCCCGTACCAGGTTCCCCGAGTTGATGTCGTAGAGTTTCACGATCGCGTCTGCCGAATCGGTGGCGTAGAAGGCCCCGTTCTGCGCCAGGGCAAGCCGTTTGACCCCCTTTTCATCAGCGAGGGCCAACCGCTGGGCCGAGAGGGTCTGCACGATCACCTGGTGATCGGCTCCCGCGGAGACGATGGTCTTGTTGTCGGGAGACATCACCACGGCGGTGGCCGCGGCGGTGTGACCGACAAAGCGTTCGAGCGGCTTGAGGAGCTTGAGGTCCCACACCTGCACGGTGGTGTCGTTGCTGGCGGAGACGACCCGCTGTCCATCGGGAGAGAAGCCCACGCCAGTGATTTCCTTCTCATGGCCGGCCAGGGTCTGCTGGGGGGCCCCGTCCCCCAGGTTGAAGATGCGCAATTGCTTGTCGTCGCCTCCGGCCACCACCCGGGCGCTGTCGTTCGAAAGTCCGATCGCCTGGACCGGCGCGGGGGTCTCGATGGTGCGCTGCGCGGCCCCGTCGTTGGGGTTCCAGGTGCGGATGGTCTTGTCGGCACTGGCCGAGACCAATTGCTGGCCGTTGGCAGTGAAGCTGAGCGCGGTGATCTTCCCGGTGTGGCCGGCGAGCGCACGGACCTCGGCGGCGTCGGCGATGTTGAAGACCTTGATGACGCCCCCGGCATCGCCGGCGACCAGTTGCTGCCCGTCGGGACGGACGGCGACGGCGGTGACCGGGTTGGGCAACGCGGCGAACGCCTTGATGAGCTGGCCATTCCCCGCGTCGAACAGCCGGGGAATTTTGTCTTCACACCCCGTGGCCACCTGGGCCCCGTTGGGACTGAAAATCGCCTTGAGAACCGCCCCGCCATGTCCGTCGAAGGTGCGGAGCGGGGCTCCGTCGGCGAGGTTCCAGAGTCGGACGGTCTTGTCGGCGCTGGCCGACAGAACCTGCTGTCCATTGGGATGCAGCGTGACCGAGGCGACCGGTGCCGCATGCCCGGCGAGCTTTCGTGCGGGAGTCTGCACGACCGGCCAGAACCGGACAACGCCATCGGCACCGGCGGTGATCAGCAACTGGTTGGTGGGGTGGTACAGCAGACCGGCGAGGGGACCGGGGTGTGCGGCGAAGAGCGCCTGCTGCTGACCGTCGGCGGGATTCCACAGGCGGACGATGCCGGTTTCGTCGGCGGTCGCCAACTGGGCGCTGTCTTTGCGGACGTCGACCGCGGTGACCGGGGCGGCATGCCCGGCGAGATCGCGCGCGGGCTGTTGGGTCTGAGGATTCCAGAGCCGGACCAGCTTGTCGGCTCCCCCCGTCGCCCAGAGCTGGCCATTGGGGCTGATGGCACACGCGAACGCTCCCCCGGGATGGCCGGGACTCTCCTTCAGCGGCTTTGCCACCGGGATGTCCCAGATCTTGACGGTATTGTCCTGCGAGCCCGAGGCGAGTCGCAGGCCGTCTTTCGAAACGGCCACGGTGAGGACGAGGTTGGCATGCCCGGTGAGGGTGCGGGTGGCGACCCGGGTGGCGGGATCCCAGAGCTTGATGGTCTTGTCGAAGCTGCCCGTGATGGCCACCGAGCCATCGGGGGTGAACTCGACCGAATAGACCGGATCGGTGTGGCCAACGAGGTTGGGAGTGTCGGCGGCGGGGGCCTGGGCGAATGTGGCAGGGAGGTTTGTCCCCGGAACGAAGGGAAGGGAGGCAGCCGCACCCAGAAGACCGGCGAGAAGCAGGAGGCGGGGGCCGGTGAGGGGAGGGATCCGTGACATCAGCCGAGACTCCTGGTCCAGCGGGAACGGAAATGGGATGCCGCGCGATGAGCCCTCCCACGGTCCGTAGTCTCTCGCGTGGGGGGGGACCCGTCAACGGGGAGAAGGGGCTGCGGGCCAAGGGTGGCGGCTGTGGTGCCCGACGGTCAGTCGCGTGCGTTCGTGCGGGAGCGCAGGGCGCGGCGCAGGATGCTGATCCCGGCGGCCAGCAGGGCCAGCACCAGGACCGTCCCGGCGAAGGCGTAGCCCAACATCTGGTTGCGGATCTCACGCACGGGGCGCAGGGCGGCCGAGCGGGGTTCCTGCACAACGGCGATCCAGTCGCTGCCGGCGACAGGCCAGAATGCGGCGAGGGCCTCTTCCGAAGTGGCCTCGGTCTGCAGCGGATCGCGGTGATGAAAGCGGAACTGCGTTCCCTGGGGATTATTCCCCGAGGAGAGATGCTGCTGCAATCTGGTCAGTTGGTCGAGGAGGTCCCGGGCTACGGGGGGATGCCAGCCGGCATCCCGTCCCGAAGACGGCGTGTCGCGGGAGGGAGACTCGGGCCGCGAGAGGGAATGATCGAGCACGAGTCCGCTGTGCAGGTCATAGAGGGCGATCGACCATTGTCCCCCGATCTGCCGCTGATCGGGATTGAGCACCCGTCCGCGGTAGGTGGCCAAGAGACTGTCGAGGGGAATGGTGCGTCCCAACACTCCCTGGACGTGGCCGGTGGTGGTTTCGCGCAGGGGAACCGAGAGGGCGATCAGCAGACTCTGGCTGACCTCGCTCTCGAAGGGGACCGAGAGATGGGGCTGAGTGAGAGGGGGAATGTCGGACCGGTCGCGCCACTCGGGATGGTCGGCCCCCTGGCCATGAAAGTAGTCGCGCCAGGCATACGATCGTCCCTGCGACAAGGGACTGGCGGGACTTCGCCATTGCTGCACACCGGCGGCATCGGTCAGGAACCAGCTTTCATCAAGAGGGAGCCCCTGCGCGGTGCGGACCCGGTCAATCTCGGAGCGGATGCTGTCGAGCTGCCGGTGGAGCGCGGCCCGGGATTCCTGGGGGGCCGAGCCGTCGATCCCCCCAAACAGCGTCTGCAGTTCCGGAGCCGCCACCCACTCTTCGAGAAATCTCCGCCGCGACAGCAATTCATCTTCGAGGGCGTATGCCAGCAGCCGGGCGGCGACCAGATCGCTTTCGAGGGCGCGTGCGGCGAGCGTCTGCTCGTACGAGCGGGTACTGCTGCGGATCGCCTGGATGGCGAGGGGAACGAGTCCCGCCAGCAGGACCAAGGGCAGCAACACCCCCAGCCAGAGCGCCGGGCGGAGCGACTGATAATGGGCCCGGGCCGCGAGAGCGTCCTGCACGGCCCGGGCGGTGGGAAACCGCTGAACGGGATCGACCGCCAGGCAGCGGTCGACAATGGCGGCCAGCCGGGTATCGACGCCGGGACGCTGCTGGTGGCCCGTGGGGGCCGGTTGCTGGGCGACAATCTGGCGGTAGATCGCCAGTCTCTCCTCCAGCGTGGCCGCCGTCCGCAGGCGGATCTCGTTCTCGGGAGTACGATGGGGAGGCTGCCCAACCAGCAGGTGATACAGCAGCGCACCGAGGGCGTAGACGTCCCAGCGGGGATCGGGGGTCGCCTGCAGGTCGGCCTGCTCGGGGGCCATGTAGAAGAGTGTCCCCAAAGCCGGGCTTTGCTCGGACGACAGACGGGCCTGACCAAAGTCGGCCAGCCGCGGGGCGAGTTCGGCATCCAGCAGCACATTGGCGGGCTTGAGGTCGCAATGCAGGATGCCGGCCTCGTGGGCGCAGGCCAGCCCGCGGGCGATCCCTTCCGCCAACCGGGCCGCCTCGCCGGGGTCCAGCGGGCCCGCATCCAGCCGGGCCGCGAGGGAACCCTGGGGAAGGTACTCCATGACATAGTACGGCGGCTCGGCCGTCCAGCCCACCTGCAGCAGGCGGACGACGTCGCGCGAGTTGTGCAGCGTGGCGAGCTTCTCGACCTCGCGATTGAGCAGCGCCCAGTCGAGCCCCCGGCGGTGGGTGTAGAACTTGATGGCGACCTGTTTGCCGGTGTTCTGCTCGACCGCCTGCCAGACCGTCCCGAACGCTCCCGCCCCAATCTGCCGTCCGAGGGTGTATCCCGGAACCTGGGCCGGCGGG
>JBKDUK010000350.1:0-2234 GCA_046339535.1 Planctomycetaceae bacterium
GGATGAAACCGGCCCGGTGGTCGCCGCCCGGCCCCCCGTTTATCTGGCGGGGGAGCTTTCCCCGGGCACACGGACCCGGCTCGATCTGGCGGATTGGCTCTGCCAGGACGCGGCGGGCCAGACGGCTCGCGTGTTCGTCAATCGCGTCTGGGCCCTGCTGTTTGGCGAGGGACTTTCGCGCTCGCTCGACGATGGCGGGGTGCAGGGAGACTGGCCCAGCCATCCCGAATTGCTCGATTGGCTGAGTGCCGAATTTGTCGCCTCGGGCTGGAATGTCAAGCACCTGGTGCGCTGCATCGTTACCTCGCGGGCCTACCGGCAGACATCGCGGGCGAGCGAAGAGCAGCAGGCCCGCGATCCCGAGAACCGGCTCTTCACCCACCAGAACCCATGGCGGCTGCCGGCCGAGGCGATCCGCGACCAGGCCCTCGCCGCCAGCGGGCTGCTGGTTTTGCAGCAGCGCGGTCGCCCGGCACGTCCCTGGCAACCGGCCGGTTATTACGTGCAGCTCAACTTCCCCAAGCGCGACTACCAGCCCGACACCAATCCCCAACAGTACCGCCGCGCGGTTTACATGCACTGGCAACGGCAGTACCTGCACCCGATGCTGGTGGCCTTCGATGCCCCCACGCGGGAAGAATGCACGGCCCGCCGGAATGTCAGCAACACGCCGCAGGCGGCGCTGGTGCTGCTGAACGACCCCACCTTCCTCGAGACGGCCCGGGCCCTTGCGGCGCGCGTGCTGCGCGAGCCGGTGCTGAACTCCGCCCCCGAGACCGATGCCGAGCGCGTGCGGGTCTTGTGGCGGCACTGGCTCGACCGCCCACCCACCCCCACCGAACAGGCCGAAGCTCTCGCCTATCTCGCCGAGTCCCGCCGGGACTTCGCCGACGAGGCGGCCGCCCGCGCCTTCCTTTCCCCCGGCCAGTACCAGCCCCTCGCGGTGGGGGACCCTGGGGAACTCGCCGCGTGGACCTCCCTTGCGCGGCTTGTACAAAACCTGGGGGAAGGGTTGATCCGCGAGTGACCGGCCCCGGGCCCCGATCGCAACGGTTCCCGCTCGGCCAACACCCACCGACTTCTGGTTGCCCTCCCCACCCCGCGCGGCGAAGATAGCACGCACCCGCGCCGCGGAGGGTCAGACCCGCTCTCTGCCGCCAATCGACTCCCGCCTCACTCTCACCCGTCCCCCACATTCCATGATGCACCCCTCATTCCCGCTTCATCGTCGCAACATGCTGCGTCTGGGAGCCGTGGGGCTCAGCTCACTGGGAGTTCTGCCCCGGGCCGTGGCCGCCCCCCGTCACGCCCGCGCCAAACAGGTGCTGGTGATCTTCGAGCAGGGGGGGGTGTCGCAGATGGACACGTTCGACCCCAAGCCCGAGATGCCGGCGGAACACGCCAGCCCCTTTCCGCAAATCGACACGAACGTTCCCGGAGTGCATGTCACCGAGCTGCTGGCCAGGACCTCGCGGCACCTCGACAAGCTCACGCTGGTGCGCTGCATGACGCAGCCCACCCCGGGCATCAGCAACTCGCACCCCAAGGGAACCCAGCACGTGCTCTCGGGAGAAGCGCCGGGAGGCCCCGATGAAATGCCCGATATCGGATCGGTCGTCTCGTATCGCCTGGGAACCGCCGCCCGGCACTTGCCCAGCTACATCATGGTCCCCGGGACGGGCGAACAACACGACAACACCCGGCTCGGGTTTCTCCCCCCGGCCCATCTGGTGTTCAAGACCGGCGGGCAGCCCCACAAGCCCGACTGGAAAGTTCCGAACCTCGGCCTGTTGGGGGTCGACGAGCGCCGGTTCCGCGACCGCACCGACCTGCTGAGCACGCTCGATGTGGGTGTCCCCGCGTCCCGCGCGGCCCGCGATGCCAACGCCCTCGCGTCGCTGCGCGAACAGGCGGTCGACATGCTGACCAACCCCGCCACCCGCCAGGCATTCGACCTGCAGGCGGAACCGTTGGCGCTGCGCGAGAAATACGGCCTCGGGCATCGCGGCCAGTGCTACCTGCTGGGGCGCAAACTGATCGAAGCAGGGGTGCGGTTTGTGACGGTCGAGTGCCGCGAGCCCCCGGCGGCCGAGTTCCCCGGCGGCAGCAACATGAACTGGGACCACCACGACTTCATCTACTCGACCGGTTCCACCGCCATCGCCAATGGCGGCGCGGGGGCGGGCCGCTGGGGGATCGGTACCTGGCCCATGATGGGCAGCACCGACCAGGCC
>JBKDUK010000351.1:0-7244 GCA_046339535.1 Planctomycetaceae bacterium
ATGTTGCCGCATACTTCGCTCTCGAAATGGGTCCTGTCGAAACTGGGCTTGCTCGGGCGGACTCCGCGAGGGAGGGGCCGGAAACGCCAGGGGACGGGGTCCCCTCGGGTGGCGGTGGAGAGCCTCGAGAGCCGGCGGCTGCTGTCGGCCGAGCATTTCGTCTCCCCCACCGGAGACGATTGGGGAACGGGCGCAATCGACAGCCCGTTTCTGACGATCCGCCGGGCCCTCGATGCCGCCGCTCCCGGCGACTCCGTCACCCTCCGCAACGGCGTCTACGAGGGGGGCTTCACGATCGATGTCAGCAACCTCACCCTCCGCTCGGCCCCGGGAGAATGGGGGGTGATCGAAGCTCCCCTCACGCTGCAGACTGATGGTCGGGACAACTCGGTCATCCGGTACAAGTATGACGTGCAGGGAGGCACACTGCAGAACGTCGAGATTGTGGGCGGCTATTACTACGGGGTGATGTTTTGGGACTGGTGGGACAGCTCGTTCGAGCCGGGATCGGTTCACCAGGGGGCCAGCGGCATCACCCTCGACGGGGTCAAGGTGCACGACACCGGGGTCGATGCCATCAAGCTGACTCCCGGTGCCGACGACATCACCATTGTGAATTCCGAGATCTACAACACGGGACGCCGGACTGCCGAGAGTGCCGACGGCATCGACAACAACAACGGCGACCGGATGCTGGTCCGCAACAACCACATCCACGATACAGCGGGGATCGGCGTGCTGACTTCGGGAGGGACGCGCGACTCGCTCGTGGAGGGGAATTTCATCGAACGGACCGGGGGGGCCGGCATCACCAACGGTTACTATTCCGAGCTGGAATGGCTCGATCGGGTGGAGAACCCCGGACATTACGCGAGCCTGCGCACCGTGGTGCGCAACAATCTGGTGGTCGACGCGGCCCATGCGGGAATTGGCATTTATGGGGCCTTCCAGGGACAAGTCGCGAACAACACCATCGTCAACGCGGCGACGCGGGCACAGGCACCGCTGCAGTTTGGCGGATATGACATGTGGGTGTCGAATACTGCTCCGTATGACCAGCACATCGCCTCGGCCGATGTGACCGTGGTCAACAACCTGGTGACGACGGCCGCCAACAACACGACCCGCATGGTCGACCTCCGCGAGGGGAGTGTCTGGTCGGGGCTGACCCTCGATGACAACCTGTACCACACCGCCAGTCCGCGGGGGGAAGTGTTCATCGACCGCAACCTGACAGGGGACGGCACCCCCGAGCAGACCTTCGCCCAGTGGCGGGGGACATCGGGGTATGACCAGCACAGCCTTGTCGCCGATCCCCGGCTCGATGGAATGTGGCACCTGCGGGCCGACAGCCCCGCCATCGGCCGGGGACGAGCGCTGCCGTCATTGACGGCCGACTTCGACGGCAACCCCCGGTTGGACGGAGCGAATGATCTCGGAGCAGACGAGGCGAATGCCGGGCCGGTGCGGACGGTACCTCTCGCCGCATTCGGGGCCCCCACGCTCGGGTTCGATCGGGCGACGGCTCATGCCTTCGAGGGGCAGAGCGTGCTGCTGCGGGTGGTTCGCGAGGGAACCACGCTGCCAGGCCTGACAGTCGATTACATCACCCAGGCCAGCTCGGCCGAGGGCCCTTCTGACTTCGTCCCGCTCCAGGGAACACTGGTCTTCGCCCCCGGCGAGACCGAGAAACAGCTGGTGGTCTCGCTTCCGACGGATGGTGCGGCCGAAGGGGACGAACACTTCCAGGTGGTGCTGTCGAACCCGACCACCACCGGCAGCCTGCCGGTGCGGCTGGGGCACACCGCGGCGAGTTTCGTCACCGTCGATGATCTCGACACGCCCCCCACGCTGCACTACGCGACCCGCTGGGTGAGTGACCAGGGGAACGACCTGACGGGTGACGGCAGCCAGGCCCATCCGTGGAAGACGCTGCAGAAGGCCGCCGACACAGTGGCGGCGGGAGACTATGTACTCGTGGCCCCGGGGCGCTATGCCGGGTTCCAGGTTACGGCTTCCGGCAAACCCGACGCACGGATCACCTTCCATGCCGAACCGGGGGTGATCATCGAGTCCCCCAACCCGGTCAACGGGCAGGACGGTATCAATCTCGAGGGAGCGAGCTGGGTCACGGTCGAGGGGTTCCAGGTCTCGAACATGCCCCGGGCCGGGCTGCGCTCGGTCAGCAACGAAGGCTGTCTCCTGCGGCAGAACATCGCGCAGGACAATGGGTTTTGGGGCATCCTCACCGGTTGGTCCGAGAACATCGTGATCGAGGAGAACACCACCTCGGGCTCGGTCCGCGAACATGGAATCTATGTGAGCAATTCGTCGGACGGAGCGGTGGTCCGGAACAACATCGTGTTCGGCAACCGGGGCTGCGGCATCCAGTTCAATGCCGACGCCTTTCTGCCGGGCGATGGCCTCCACTCTCACAATCTGGTCGAAGGAAACATCATTTACGGGAATGGCGCGGGGGGCGGAGCGGCCCTGAATTTTGACGGCCTGCAGCAGAGCGTCGTACGGAACAATCTGCTGTACGACAATCATGCCGGGGGGATTGTGCTGTACCGGGGGCGGGCCGCGGGTGGATCCAGCGGCAACAGGATTGAAAACAACACCGTGGTCATGGCGGCCGACTCGCGGTGGGTACTGCTGATGACCGATGGCAGTGACGGAAACACGCTGGTCAACAACATCCTGCTGACGAAGAATCCGCAGCGGGGAAGCATCACGCTCGACAGCAGCAGCCTGCCAGCGTATGCGGATCACAATGTCTTGCAGGGGCTGTTCGAACTGGATGGCGTTCCGCAGGGGTTTGGGGCGTATCAGACCTTCACCCACGGGACCGACACCCATTCGATCGTCATTCCCCAGGGGCAGGTGGCGACCGCGATCGCCACGCTGTTCGTCGATGCGCCTGCGGGGAACTTCCAACTGCGGGCGGGCAGCCCGGCCCGCGATGCCGGCAGTGAGGCATTCTCACCGCGTGTCGACCTGTACCAGCATCCCCGCGGTCTCGACCACGGGATCGACATCGGGGCGCTGGAGGCGGGCGTGGCCTTGCCAGCCGTCCGCTTCGAAGCTCCCCAGTGGGTGGGTTATGAGTCGATCGGAATGGCCGAAGTGGCGCTGGTCCGGACAGGAGACACCTCGCAGGCGCTGACCGTGCATGTGACGAATGTCGGGGGAACCGCGGCGGCCACCGACTTCACGCCCGTGGACCAGACGATCACCTTCGAGCCCCTGCAGACGCGGGCGACGTTTCCGCTGTTCGTCGTTGATGACACCGCCATCGAAGAACGCGAGACGGTGCTGCTCGAGCTGCAGGTCTCTGGGGACCCGGCCCAGCTCGCCAGCACCCGCGATCAGGCCACGCTGCCGATCATCAGTGATGATGTCTGGAGCCCCGGCACGCTGGGATTTCTCGAACCAGTGGTCACCGTGGATGAGGCAGCGGGAGTGGCCCGGGTGACGGTGGTGCGGACTTCGGGAGTGGATGGGGAAGTGAGTGTGCACTTCCAGACGCGGACGTTTGTACGGCCGCGGGAGGCGACGTGGATCAAACGGCACACCGAACTGCTCTATCCGAACGACCCCGATCAGCCGGCGCTGGCCGACGCTGACTACACCGTCGCGCAGGGAACCCTCACCTTCGCTGCGGGTGAGACCACCCAAGTCATCGAGATTCCGATCCTCGATGATTCCGAGTACGAGACCAGTGAGGCCTTTCTGGTGACTCTCGACTCTCCCACGGGCGGAGCGAGCCTGGGACCGTCCACAACAGCCCGCGTGCGGATTGCGAGTGACGATGCGAAGCAGCCCGGGACCTTCGTGTTTGACTCGTCGACATACACCACGACCGAAGGGGCCGGCCAAGTGGCGGTGACGATCCGCCGAATCCTGGGCGGCAATGTGGCGGCCAGTGTCCGGCTGTATGACACCGGGGCGGGCAATGGCGTCACCACCGACTCGGCCTGGGCCGGCAAGGAGTACGACTTCCTGCCGAACCTCGTCGAATTTGCCGCGGGGGAACTGTCGAAAACGATCGTGATCGCCCTGGCGAATGACACGCTGGCCGAGATCGACAAGGTCTTCTCGATCCAGCTCTACGATCCGACCAATGAGGCAACTCTTGGGGACCCAGCCGTCACGCGTGTGACGATTGTGGATGACGACTCGACGTTGTCCTTCCGGGCTCCCAACGGAGGCTGGTCGTACACGGTGGGAGAGGGGGCGGGCTCTTTGCCGGTGGAGGTGGTGCGGATCGGTTCGCTGGTCACGCCGGCCTCGGTGCGTGTCAAAACGGTCGACCAGTCTTCGGCAGTGGCGGGAACCGACTACACGCCGGTGGATGTGGTGGTGCAATTCGCCCCCGGAGAGAAGTCGAAGATTGTGCCGGTTCCCATTCTCAATGACACCATGATGGAACCGAACGAGACGTTCGGCATTTCGATGTCGGAGGCCGTCGGGGCGGAACAGGGAAGCGGGACCTGGCAGGCGACCATCCAGGACAACGACTTTGTACGCTCCCCGGGGAAACTCGAATTCGCGGCGACGTCGTACCAAGTGCTCGAGAACGCCGGCAGTGTGTTGGTGACCGTGCGGCGGGTGAGTGGCAGTGAAGGGACGGTGCAGGTCAAGTACACGACCAGCGATGGGGCCGCCGGGATCTCCGCGGCGCAGACCGCGTGGGCGGGGAGTCAATACACCGCGGCCTCGGGGGTGTTGACCTTCGCCCCGGGAGAAACCAGCAAGACCTTCCGGGTCACGATTCGCGACAACACCACCATCAACCCAGACAAGTATTTCACCGTGCTGTTGTCGGCTCCCGAAGGGGGAGCGACCCTGGGAACGTCCAAGGCTGCGGTGCGGATCGTCGAGAACGACAGCGCGATTGAATTCGCCCAGTCGAGCTGGACTTTTGGAGAGGGGAGTGGCACGGTCAAGATCCGGCTGGTCCGCCGCGGCAACCTCAGTAGCCAGGCGAGCATCGATCTGAGCATCGGTGGGGGGACGGCGATCGCCGGGGTGGATTATTCCGCCACGGCGAAGAAGACCATCGTGTTTGCCGCGGGTGTCTCGGTGATCGATGTGCAGATCACGCTGCTCAACGACACGCTGCGCGAGCCCGAGGAATGGATTGGTCTGTCGCTGGGGAATGCGGTGGGAGCGCAACTGGGCTCATTGCTGACGGGGACATTGAAGATCACCGACAACGATTGATCCCGGTTCCTGCGGCAGCGGCAGCCGAAGTGGCTGGCGTTGAACGGACGATGCCAGCCGGTTTCGCCTGAACGACCTTAGCAGTAGACTGACGAGCAACCTCACCGCCGCAGGGGCGTCTGGCGTTCGGGATCGCCCACAGGAGGAGGGCTGGGGATTCCGGCGGCGGTGGTCAGCTTGAGCCACTCCGCTTCGGTGAGACCCGACTGAAGGGATCCGTCTTGCGTATCCAACAGGAAGTATCCGGGAGTGGCTCCCGGGCCAGGTCCACTGCGGCCGAAAATGTAATTCTGATGGTGGCCGATCGACAGCAGCGTCTTCCCCAGTCCCGGAATACTGCCGCCATACCTGGGTTCATTGAGGAAGATCTCGGAGCCGCTCGCCCGGAACAGGAAGTACCCCGCCGGCAACGGGTCTGGGCGTTTGGCGCACGCCGCGCTGGCGAGGCAGACGCACAGCACCGCGGCACTCCAGCGGAACAGTTTGGGGGTCGGTTGGGACCTGTCGAATGTCATGGAGAAGGTCTGTGGTGTGGAGTTGGCGGGTGATCGCAGCGGGCAGTGCTGTCCGGGAGTTGGGACTGGCCACTTACCAGGCGTGACTGTAGCTGAAATTTCCGGCGATGACCCGGCGGGCATCGTCCGTCAGTTCGGGGTAGTGGCGGCTCAGCCCCGCCGCCACCGCCGAGTCAAAATCCGCATTCGGCAATTGCCAATCGACCTGCAGCGTCTGGGAGAGGCGGTGCTCGAAGAACTGCACGATCAGCCGCAGACGCTCGATATCGACCGACGGTCCATACTCGGCCCGCAGCCATTCGGTGCGGGTTTCTTCGGAACCGGCGGGCCAGTACCCCACCGGCTCTCCCGGGCGACGTGGACCGCTGTGACAGGCGATCACCGCCCGGCTGATTTCCACCGGCGTCAGTCCGCAGTACTTGTCGGAACCAATTCTGTGCCGTTGTTCCAGCTCGGCAATCTGCCGGTCCAACTGCTGCTGCAGTGGGGTTATGCCTGAACCAGAATCATGAGCATCCTCTGTCATGGCAGCCTCTCGGGTTCCCACACCAGTCGAGCGGAAATGCAGGTTGTCGAAGGACGTTCAACGCTCTGGCAATTCCAGGAACAGCCTCAATGAGAGGTTAGCACAGCCGGAACATCACCGTGAACACAGTCATTTCCCTCAACGGTAACAAGACGCCCCGAAGAGTGGTCGTTGTGGGAATTGCTGTCTCTCTGGAAAAATGTCACCCTCCCGCGTCGGTCGATCGCCTACTCAGATACGAGAGACTGCCGAAGACCATGCGAACCGCGAGAGTCATCGGTTTCACGGCTGCTTCCCAATCCCTCAGGATTTCGATCCTCTCCCCAGCCGGCGAAATGTCGCAACCGCGGAGAAACACCCGCCGATCAAAGCGGCCGACAGGGCGAGCAGTCCTGCACCAATGCCTGTGTGCTGGCGGACCAGGGCAAAAAGGAGGATCACCCCTCCAAACACCAAAACTCCGCCGCACAGTGCCCCGAGCAGGCTGATGATCAGTCGGACCGGCATGGGCATGATTCGTGACATCTCAGGGACCGAGTCGAGAGGACAGAAGTTGGTCATCACGTTGAGGGAATGGAATCAGACCGTGGGGACTGACCACAACACAGTTCATCAGGATTGCTCCGGGAAGAGATTCGACCCGCCATGGCACAACGCGCGGTCGGTCGGGAAGTGTCGGCGGTCCCATAAAAGAATTGCACTCATACTGCTTGCATTTGGGGTTCGATTTGGGCACATCGGACACACTCTCCACCCGGAGTCGGCCAGACCTCCTGTCGATGGACTTGCGGAGAATGTCAGCAGGTCCGTAGCGACTGTCGGATTGCCTCGATTGCATCGTCGAGGGACTCCTATTACTGTACCGATCGTTTGTTCGCTGGCGCTTGCCATACGGGCGAAGCGGACCGATGGGATGGACCCTCTGACTCGGTGGAGACCGAACATGACCAATGGAAAGAGTGTGTTTCAGGGACGGA
>JBKDUK010000352.1:0-9987 GCA_046339535.1 Planctomycetaceae bacterium
GCTCCAGTGCGAGCTGATTTCGGAGAACCTCGCGGGTTCGCTCCCACAACGGCACCCGCTGCGAGCCATTCAGCCGCCGCGCGTGCACCAGCAGGGTTTCGGCCAATTCCAGAACCAATTCGGTCTGGATCGCGGGAGGGAGGCGGGGCCAGCTGAGGCGGTGTTCGAGCTCGGCTTCCGCCAAGCGGTGAAGACCCCGGGCCCGCAGGCCCGCAAAGTGTTCCCGGTTGGCCGCCGACAACCCTTCATCGGACAAGGCCGGCCTGGGGAGACTGCAGACGATCAGGACGACGAACGCGGCGGACCAGCAACCCTTCCAACGCGGGGCGGAATTTCTCCCGAAAGGGGTGCGCCGCGGATTGGGCGGCAGGACTTTCATTGTGCCTCTGCCGGATCGAGTGCGAATTGAATCGACTGAAAGCGGGCACTGCGGCAGGTGTCGTACACCCGCAAAACGTCCCCCGCCTCAACATCGCCCTCCACGTCGAGCACCACCGGGCTTTCCGGAGCGAGTTCGGCGAGTTCCAGCAACACTTCGCGGAGTGCGGGGACCGATTCGTAGTCGGTGCCGTTCAGCCGCATCACCAACTGCCCGCGCTGTCCCCGCGACAAACCCACCCGGATTTCGTCCACCGGCAGAGCCTGAGAGACTTCCGCCGCGACGGCCGCGGTGGACGGCTCGGCTTGAGAACTGCCCATCTGGGCCTTGAGAACCAATTCCTGGATGTTCAGGGCGGAAGCACAGACGAAGAAGATCAACAGGTTGAACACGACGTCGATCATCGGCGTCATCATGTTTTCACTGATGTCGGTCCGCCCGGTGTGGGAAGGAATCCGCATTTCAGTTTTCTCCCTGGACAGCGAATCGCAGCCGCTGGATTCCCGCCTGCGAACATTCGCGCAGCAGCGGGGCAATGCGCGAGAAGGGAACCTGGCGATCGGCGCGTATGCGTACTTCGACCTCGCCCGCCCCATGCGTTGCCGCACCAGCGGCCAGGCGCCCCAAGATCTCTTCGTAGGTCGCCAGGTCCGCGCCGAGGTAGAGTGATCCATCGCGGGGCAGGGTAATGGTCAGCCGACGGCCCGACGACTCGGGATCCGACTCCCCCCCGGTGGCCTCGGGGAGCTCGAGTTCGACCACCGCCTCACTCCGGGCGTAATGGCTGGCCACCAGAAAGAAAATGATGAGGTTGAATACCACGTCGATCATCGGCGTGATATTGAATTTCAGACTTCCCCCGCGGGACCGACCGGGAATCTTCATTCCGGGTCACCTCCGGGCGCCTCAACCCTGGAGTCCGCCGGGGCGGACTGGGTACGAGGCTTCACCGCCGGGGCGGCGGCACGCCTCGATCCCGCCCGTGCGCGTTTGAATCCCGAGAACACATGCTCGGCCATCAGGGATGTCTGAGCGACCAGTTCATCCACACGGTTGCGCAGCAGAGCGTAGATGGCCAGGGCCGGGATGGCGACACACAGGCCCTGCAGGGTGGTCACCAGGGCCTTGTAGATTCCGGGTGCCAGTTCCGAGACCTGGGGATTGGTCTTCAGCTCGAATTCCATGAAGGCGAGGATCATTCCCCAGACCGTTCCCAACAGCCCCAGCATCGGGGCGATGGTGCCAATGACTGTGTAATACTCCAGCCCCCGATAAAGCCGCGCCGCCTGCTGCTGGCTGGCATCTTCGAGGGCCTTTTCGACCGCCGCGTACCCGAGAGGCGTCTCCACGAGACCGGCCTCCACCACGGCGGAGAGGAAACTCGGCCGGGCGCGACACGCCTGCTGCGCCTCCGGGAATCGTCCTTCGGCAATGTGGTTGTGAACCTGTTCGGCCAGCCCCGCGGGCATCAGGGCCGAGGCCCGCAGCGACAACAGGTGCTGGATCAGCAGGGCCACCATCCAGACGCTGATCGCCATGATGATCCAGCCGATCGTTCCCCCCGCCTCCAGCAGACCCCAGGCATCGAGTCCCCGGGACGGCGTTCCAGGCTCCTGTCCCAATGCCGCGGATGCCGGCAGCAGACTCGCGGCGAAGACAAACACGTGTCTTTTCGCCCAAAGGTCGCTGGCGACCAGTGAGCTGTTCCGGGAATGTCTGGGACAGACGGCAGCGACGCGTTCAAACATCCGGTTGCTTCCAGGGGGGGGGCGAAATGCCACAGGGGAGGGGAGTCAGCGATGGGAGGAAGATTTGCGGGTCGGTCGAGACTGAGGGGGAACCGGCTCGCGGGCCACCTCTGGAAAACGACGCTGCAACTCATCCCGCAGTGCCGCTGCCTCGGAGGTCTGCCCCGCCGTCTGGAGTGCGTCGGCCGCCCGCTCCAGAGATTCGGCCATCAGCCGAAGATCGCTGGCATCGTGTGTCACAAGTCGCAGCCAATAACTGGCCGCCAAAGCCGACTCGGCCCTACGATCGAGGGCTTCGGCCAACAGGTAAGCCGGCCCCGCCCGCAGGTTGGCTGGCAACTGGTCGAACGATTTTTGCCAATATTGCAGGTCGGAAAGTCGTGGCCTGCCCGAGAACGCCTCGATCCGTCGGGATTGCCACTGGGCCAGCGACTGCAAGCGCAGCGAATCACCCCTCCCGATCCGACGCAGGGTGGCCTCGCACTCGGAGGTGAATTCCGGATCCAACAGCAGCTGACTGGCCCCCAGCAGATTCGCCGTGACAGACTTGGACCGCAGCCACTTGACCGCCGCCGCCCTGTCATCGCGGGAGGCCGGTTCGCGGTTCCACCGCAGCGGAATCACTTCGAGGTGACGGGTCTCCGGATCACTGGTCTCGATCGCCAGGTACCGCGAGCCGGCGACGGCAAATTGCCCATGGAATACCGCACAGCGGACGAGATCGGACAGAATCTCCCGGCGGACCCAGGGACGGGTTTCGTCCGCGAGGGCCCGTTCGAGGTCGGCTGAGGCCTGCACAGGGTCCTGGACGATCGCCTGACGTCCCCGCTGGTGCGGCTCGTTTCGGCCGGGCTCGACCAGCACGATCTCGGCTCCACGCCAGGTCTGGACCGGGCCCTCATCTGAGGGCTGAAACGTGACCTCCTCCCCCAGGTACTCGCGGATCTCTCCCTGCAATTCGATCTTTCCCTGCGAACCAGGCCGGCGCACCACGAGGCGGTCAGCCGCTTCGAGCCCCGCTCCTCCCAGAGAGAGGATCAGCACCAGACCCGGGATCAACCGAACCGGAGCCTGACTCATTCGGACAGAGCCCTCAACACAGACTAAGGATCGCAGCAGGGGCACAATTTTGACCACCAGAAGAGCCCCCATTTCAACGGCGACGGAACTGGTTGACATCGTGATAAGAGTACGTACCGTCGTTTTCGCGGGCCAGCCGCTTCGTCCAGTAAGAATCGGTGTTGGAGAGGGGGCTCCCCTTGCCAAACTCCACAACACAGATTCGGCAGCGGCCGCTGTTGCGTTTGCGGATGTCTCCCAGATCGGCCGCGGTCATCCAGGGTTCTCCCGCATCCGTGAGGAAAAAAATCACATCGGGTTTGAGCCGCAGAGCCTCCAGCAGCGCCTCTTTGTGCCGGGTCCCCCCGGAAGGTTGAACCGAGCGAATGTGCTGGGCTGCCCGGTTACGATTGGCCTCGGTTCCCCGAAACATGCTGGTCCGCTGCCCCGTGGTGGGCATAGGTTGCAGGTCTTCATTGTAAAAAATGATCTGGAATTCCTGCTGTTCCTCGACCTGGAGCAGACTGGCCTGCAACTCGGTCTTGGCCACCTGAATGGAGTTGTTCTCGTACATACTGGCCGAAGCATCGAGCACAAAAACGAACCGCGAGCCAATTTGCCCGCCTCCTCCAAAGAAGGAGACCGCCGCCGGTCCCGCCGTGCCAGGTCCTCCCGAATTCGCCCCCGGTGTTTTGCGGGAACCCGACGAACCGCCAGACCGGACCAGTTCACGGGCTCCCAGTCCATCCGCCGGGAGAGCCGCCGCCGGCTCGCGAGGAGCGTTGCCGCCCGAGGTGGCCGGACGGCGGGGAAGATCGAGTGGAACGGGGGGCTGATCTTCGACGGGGGGTTCCGCGACCTTCTGGGGAGAGCCGGCCGTCTCGACCGCATTCGATTCGTCATCCGACCGGGGGAGGGGTGAATCTGGCTGATCG
Organism: Planctomycetaceae bacterium; assembly: GCA_046339535.1. Lineage (GTDB taxonomy): Bacteria > Planctomycetota > Planctomycetia > Planctomycetales > Planctomycetaceae > UBA10511. Next base: position 4,122 of record JBKDUK010000352.1, read on the forward strand.
TTCCCTCCCGACAACTCTTCGGAAGCGCTCGCGGCGGCCCGCGTGGTGATGCCAAAGGTCCGAAAATCGCCGTCGCCCGCACCCCGAGGGGCCACGGGCCGAATGAACACCATCAACAGGAGATACAGAAATCCGTGGACAACCAGCGACAGCAACCAGCTCGGGAGCCTGCGTACTCGCGCGGGGGAAGCGTCTCCGCGAAACCGGGATCGGGTGGCAACATCCATGACCTGCTCGGGGAAATGAAGAAGACGCTCCACGTCAATCTAAGCCTGCCCATCGAATCAATCAAGGTGGTTCTGTGGAGGTCTGGTCGGCTTCGATGCAAGGAGCCTGCGATTTGGATGACGGAAAGGCTGGTCACCTTCGGTCGGGCCCTCTACACTCGCGCCATGGATGGAATCGAGGTGTGTGATCTGCGGAAGAGCTACCAGGTGTTCCGAAAACAATCGGGGCTGCTGGCCTCTGTGCGCTCACTGTGGAGTCGGGAATACACCGAGGTCGAGGCGGTACGGGGGATCAGCTTCCAGATTGCCCGGGGAGAGATGGTGGCATTCCTCGGGCCCAATGGCGCGGGAAAGACCACGACCCTCAAACTGCTGGCCGGGCTGATTCACCCCACCTCCGGAACCGCCGCCGTCCTGGGGCATGTGCCGTGGCGGCGGGAAATCGCCTACCGTCGGCGGTTCGCCCTCGTGATGGGACAGAAGAACCAGCTGTGGTGGGATCTGCCCGCCCAGGAATCGTTCCGGCTCCATCGCGAGATCTACCGGCTGGATCCGCAGGTCTTCGAACGGCGTCTGGCCGAGCTGGTGGATCTTCTGGAGGTCAGCCGCCTGGTCACCCAGCCCGTCCGCGAATTGTCGCTGGGAGAGCGGATGCGGATGGAGCTGATCGCCGCGCTGCTGCACGATCCCGATGTGCTGCTGCTGGACGAGCCGACGATTGGTCTCGACGTGGTCTCGCAACGCCGCGTCCAGGAGTTTCTCAAACATTACCAGGCACAACGGCAGCTGACCGTGCTGCTGACCAGCCACTATATGAAGGACGTTCAGGCACTCTGCCGGCGGGCCATCGTCATCAATGAAGGGGAACTCAAGCACGACGGCTCGCTCGAAGAGGTGATCGACCGGTTTGGGTCGTTCAAGGTCATCGAACTGCTCTTCGCAGGCGATACCCCTCCCGAGGGGCTGGAAGCGTTCGGAGACGTCTTTGAGATGCAGTTTCCGCGGGCGAAACTCAAGGTACCCCGGCAGCAGGTCCCGGAAACCCTGGCCGGCCTGCTGGCGAAGTATCCGCTGGAGGATGTGGGTGTCCACGAACGGCCCCTGGAAGAGGTGATCGCCGAAGTGTTCACGTCGACCCGGGGGGGGGCACCGGCGGTCGACGCCTCGGAGCCCTCGCGATGACCAGTGCCTGGAGCGTCCGGTGGTGCGTGCTGCGCACCGCCATCAGCGAGCGTCTCACCTATCGTGGGGATTTCGTGCTGGGGACTCTGGTCCGGTTCCTGCCGATCGTCACCCAGGTCTTCCTGTGGACGGCGGTCTACGGAGCCAGCGACCAGCAGTCGATTCAGGGGTACGGCTATCGCGACATGGTGGCCTACTCGTTGTTGGTCATGCTGGCCCGGGCGTTTTCCAGCATGCCGGGCCTCGCGGGGGGAATTGCCCGTGAAATCCGGGAGGGATCGATCAAAAAGTATCTCACACAACCGGTCGACATGCTGGGATTTTTGTTCTGGTCACGGGTGGCCCACAAGCTGGTCTACTACGCCGTCGCCTGCGGCCCCTTCGCCCTGGTCTTCTGGTTGCTGCGGGACTATTTCGCCCATCCACCCGACGCCGTCACGGTATTGGCGTTCTGTGTGTCGCTGATCCTCGGTTTTCTGATCGGATTTCTGACGGAGTCGCTGATCGGCCTGATTGGATTCTGGTTTCTCGAGGTCAGTTCGTTGATCTTCATCTTCATGATGCTGAACTACTTTCTGTCGGGACACATGTTGCCCCTCGATTGGCTGACCAACGCCTTGCCCGAAGATTCGGGGTGGCGGGTTGTGGTCCGGGGCATTCTGACCTGTCTGCCATTCCAATACATGGCCTACTTTCCCGCATCGGTCATGCTGGGGAAGATCAGAGGGGTCGATCTGGCCTGGCATCTGCTGTGGGAGCTCGGTTGGGTTCTCGCGCTGTATGCCCTGAACCGGTTGGCTTTCGCGCGGGGTGTGGCCCGGTACTCGGCCTTTGGGGGCTGACTGCCATGGAGCCTCCCGACGATTTCGCACTGAAGCGCCGCCTCGTGGGATGGCTGGCCATCGGTTGTTTTCTGGCTGCCGGCGTGCTGTGGCTGCTGGGGGCCGATCCCCGGTCCAACCCGGTCCTGGCCTCGCTGCCGAGGGTGGGGATCGTGCTGGCGACCCTGTGGTACGCACTGCCCCGCCAGGGAGCGAACTTTGTCTGGTCCAAGGCACTGGCCCCCGTGCTGGTCGCGATCGGGCTGATGGCCCTGGTCCGGAGGGCGGCGTGGTGGATCCTGCCGGCGAGTGTGCTGGTGGCCCTCGCTCTGGTCTTCATCCGCCCCAAGACGAGATCCCGCTGAAATGGGAAGAGACGGGCATGCCGGGACGGTCATGATTCCCGAACGGGCCAGTTTGTCGGGCCCCGTCACGGGTTGGCTTTTGCGCCCTCCTTCGGCACAATACGACGCTTCTCTCGAGAGGTGGGGAAAGACTTCCCCAGCCGTCCTAGTGCCTTTGTCGTGACCCAGACCCATGTCGACTCCAGGATTGCCCATCAGCGAACTTCTTTCCCTGCTGCACTCGGGAAAGTTGACCGCGGTGGATTTGACGCAGACTTGCTTGGATCAGATTTCCAGGCAGGATGCCCGGGTGGGAGCCTTCCTGTCGGTCGATCCCGAATCGTCTTTGGAGCAGGCCCGGCAGATCGACCAACGTCGGGCGCGAGGGGAGACGCTGGGATTGCTGGCGGGCTTGCCCGTGGCCATCAAGGATGTGATTTGCCAGAAAGGGACTGTCACGACCTGCGCCAGTCGCATGCTGGAGAAATTCGTCGCTCCCTACGATGCCCATGTCATTGAGAGGCTGAGGAAGGCGGATGCCGTTCTGTTGGGAAAAACCAACATGGACGAGTTCGCGATGGGGTCGTCGACCGAGAATTCGGCCTACAAGGTGACCCGCAATCCCTGGGACCTGGAGCGGACACCGGGGGGATCGAGCGGCGGTTCGGCAGCGGCTGTGGCGGCCCAGATGGTGCCGCTGTCGCTGGGCAGCGACACCGGCGGTTCGATTCGCCAACCGGCGGGCCTGTGCAGCGTGGTCGGGCTCAAGCCGACCTATGGCCGGGTTTCGCGGTACGGACTCATCGCCTACGCGAGCTCACTCGATCAGATCGGCCCGTTCGCCCAGGATGTGCGGGGGGCGGCCCTGTTGCTGGAGGCGATCGCCGGAGCGGATTCCCGGGATTCCACCTCGGTCCCCAAAGACGTACCGCGCTACAGCGAGACCCTGGAGCAGCCCCTGCAGGGATTGCGGATTGGAGTGGCCCGCGAGCACTTCGCCCCGGGGCTCGATCCGGAGGTGGAACGCTCAGTGCGGGAGGCGTTGCGGGTCTACGAGAGCCTGGGGGCGACCCTCCACGAAATCTCCCTGCCGCACCAGAAATATGCGGTCGCCGTCTATTACATCGTTGCCCCGTCCGAGGCGTCGAGCAATCTGGCCCGGTACGACGGCGTCCACTACGGGCATCGCGCAGCCCAGTTTGACAGCATGGTTGAGATGTATTCGGCCAGCCGGGGAGAGGGGTTTGGCTCCGAAGTCAAGCGGCGGATCATGCTGGGAACGTACGCCCTGTCGGCGGGCTACTACGACGCCTATTACCTCAAGGCCCTGAAGGTCCGGCGGTTGATCCGCAACGACTTCGACGCCGCCTTCCAACAGGTCGACCTGATCGCAACTCCCGTCAATCCGACCCCGGCGTTCAAGATTGGCGAACTGGTCAACGATCCGCTCGCGATGTACCTCTCGGACATCTACACCATCAGTGCGAACCTCGCGGGCATTCCGGGCATTTCCGTGCCGGCGGGCTTCAGTTCCGGGGGCCTGCCCCTGGGGCTGCAACTGCTGGCGGCTCCCTTTGAAGAAGAACGGCTGCTGCGGGCGGCCCGCATGTTGGAGCGCGAGACAGAATGGCATCGTCGCCGGGCCCCACTGGCCGGCTGATCTCCTGCCACACCCCACTTTTTGAAGCTGAAATCGGCCGGAACCACAGGCATGCACACCACGACGATCATTGGATTGGAAGTTCACGTTCAACTGCAGACGAAGACCAAGGTCTTTTGCGGTTGTTCGACCGCCTTCAATCCGTCGAACCCCAACGTTCAGACCTGTCCGGTCTGTCTCGGCCTGCCCGGCGCCCTCCCCGTCTTGAATGGCGAGGCGTTCCGGCTGGCGGTCAAAACCGCGATGGCCCTCAATTGCTCGATCTCCCCCTACACCAAGTGGGATCGCAAGCAGTATTACTATCCCGACCTGCCCAAGGGATATCAGATCAGTCAGTACGACCTGCCGTTCAGCGAGGATGGGTTTGTCGACCTCGAGCCCCTGGAGACTCCTGAAGGGACGGTTCCGGGACGGCGGGTGGGCATCATTCGCGCCCATCTGGAGGAAGATGCCGGCAAGAACACGCATGATGAAACCGGCCGCGGGCTCGACAGCCAGGTCGACCTCAACCGGGCCGGAACGCCCCTGGTTGAAATTGTCTCGCAGCCCGATCTGCGCTCGCCGTCCGAGGCCCGCCGGTATCTGGAGGAACTGCGTCTGCTGCTGACCTATCTCGAGGTCTCGGACTGCAATATGCAGGAGGGAAGCCTGCGCTGTGATGCCAACGTCAACCTGCACATTCACACCGATGATGGCCATAAGATCGCCACCCCCATCGTCGAGGTGAAGAACCTGAACAGCTTCCGGAACGTCGAACTGGCCCTGGAATACGAAGAAAAACGCCAACTCGAGCAGTGGCAGAAAACCGGGCAAAAGATTGGTGATGTGCCCAAGGAAACCCGCGGCTTCGACGCGACCAGGGGAGTGACGTTCGCCCAGCGCGGCAAAGAAGAAGCCTCGGACTACCGCTACTTCCCCGATCCCGATCTGACGCCGGTGATTGTCTCCGGGAGTTACCTCGACGACGTGCGGCAGTCTCTGTGCGAGTTTCCTGCCGATCGTCGGAAACGGTTGGCCGCCGCGTGGCAACTCTCCAGCTACGACGTGGGAGTCATCGTCGGGCAGGGGCGGGAGTTTGCCGAGTATTTCGAGGAAGTGGCCCAACTCGGCCATGACGGCAAACAGGCCTGCAACTGGGTGACGCAGGACGTGCTGCGCGAGATGAATGAGCGCGGCCAGACGATCCGGGAATTTCCGTTGCGGGCGGCCGTCCTGGGCAATCTGCTGAACCGCATCACCCAAAAGCAGATCACCATCAAGAGTGCCCGGGAGGTCTTCGCGACACTGCTCTCGGAAACTCATGCCGGCCAGGTCCTCTCGGCACAGCACATCGACCAGATCATCGCCGAGAAAGGTCTGGCCCTCGTCACCGATACCGGAGCGATTGATACGGCGATTGCCGACGTGCTGGCGAAGAATCCCAAAATGGTTGCCGACTTCAAGGGGGGCAAGCAGGGGGCGATTGGCCCCTTGGTGGGACAGGTCATGAAGGCGGTGAAGGGGGCCGATCCGGCCGCGGTCCGCAATCTGATCGCCGAAAAGATCGGCCAGATGAAACAAGTCGGGTCTCTGACTGCCGTCATTGCGCCGCTTTTCGGGTCCGACGCTGTCAGCGGTCCGACGCAGCCAAGT
>JBKDUK010000353.1:0-3436 GCA_046339535.1 Planctomycetaceae bacterium
GCCGCACTGGCCGTCGAGACGCTGCGGGCCGCATTCCGCCCCCTCACCCAGATCGAACAGACCAAGGCGGGAGAGATCACCCTGCGGGGCCGGGCTGCCCGGATCCCACCACATGATCCCGCCTGGAATCCACTCCGCAACGGTGGGGTGTTCGAGCCCTATTACCGGTACCTCAACAAGGAACGGCAAGTCGACAAGATCCAGCGGATTCCCTGGACCTACCTCGTGTGCGGCGAGCCGGTGGCAGGCGAAGGGATCGCCCCCGGTCAGGCCATCTCCGGCCTGCGGACGGCGATTTCGGCCCGACGCCGGCGGATCGAGGCGGTCGCCCTGGGGGCCCCCCTGACCGACATCCCAACGGTGGTCCGACTGACAACACGCCCCCCCAACCGCAAGCCGATCGCGGGAGTCGAGATCTTCGTGCGCAAGGAGCGCAACATCCCGCCCGTCCCCGAGGGGCAGTCTCCCCCCCCACCACTGACGCGGCTGGTCAGCGACCGGCGGGGGGAGTTGACCCTGCCGCCCGGCCTGGTCCCCCCGGGTACGCCGGTGTGGCTGTTCATTTACAGCGGTTCCCAGACGCTGGCCCGCGTTCCGTTCATGCCGGGGATGCGACCCCGGGAGGAACTGGAACTGGCTGACGATTCGCTCCGCTTGCAGGTGGAGGGGGATATTGCCCTGCTCCAGGCAAGGCTGGTTGACCAGGCCGCCCAGCGGGCCGTGATGTTGGCTTTGGCGCGCAAGCGGGCCGGAGAGAAAAACTTCACCGAGGCCGCCCAGATTCTGCGTTCGGTCAGCGACACCTTTCAGCCGGCCGGGATGTTGGCCGACCTCAACACGATTCGTTCCCCGGCCCTCAAGACGGCCCGGGAGACGCGCGATCGCCAGACCGAGGCCCGGGTCAAGAAACTCTGCGATGACACCGCCGAGATCATCAATGCACACTTCGGACCGGAGAAAATCACCGAGCTGCGCGACGAATTCGCCGAGTTGAAAGAGGTGGCTGACGATGAGGCGCGGGATGCCGCCGACGCCGCGAAGGTGCCGGGCAAAAAATCACCGCCCCGTCGGAAACTGCCCGCTCCTGGTCAACCCGCCGCTCCGCCCGCCGAGACGCCCCCTGCGGAAGATACCAAGGCGGCAGAGGATTCGTTCGGGCAGGAGTAACGCCGGTCACGTTCCCCCACGGGACGATTCGCCCGAGGAGAAGGGAGCGGGAAGTACCACTCTCTGCCGAGCCGACCGTGGGTTCCAGCCGGTGGGATGTTTCGCTCGGCGGGCCGCAGTGAACGCCCTCAAGGGGCACATCTCATTTTGAGACCGCCCAGTTTCGGATCCCTCTCAGTCCCGATTTCGCTCAGTCCCGATTTCGCAGAGGGCCCCACGCCGATCCGGGGCCAAGTCCGCGGCCCGCAAATCAGTTCAGCGCTCGATTTTCACTTCCGAGCCGACCACCAGAAAGTCATACAACTCCGCCACATCTTCGTTCTTCATGCGGATGCAGCCCTTCGACTCGGCCTTGCCGATCGAATCGGGTTCGTTGGTCCCGTGGATCCCGAAGCTGTCCCCGATGTCGATCCAGTGTTCCCCCAGCGGGTTCTCGGGATCGTCGTGACGGATGACCCCCTCGGGACCGTAATAGGTGGGATCGACCTGCTTGTTCTTGACCAGGAAGGTTCCCACGGGGCTGGCCCCATCTTTGCCCACCCCCACCCGGTAGTGCTTGACGTAGCTGCCATCGAGATGCAGCACCAGTTCAAACCGGCTCAGTGACACCCGCACGCCGAAGGGGCCCTGCATCACCTTCAGCTTCTGACCCTCGCGAATTTTGGAGGGGGCGACCCGATTCAACTTGGCGAGGTATTCCCAGGAGAGCTTGTACTTCTTGCCAATGGACCGCAGCTGGTCTCCCGCCTGCACCACGTACGGCTCGTGGAATTGGGGCTGGGGGGCGAAGTACAGGGTCTGAGACAGCTTGTTCAACCGCGATTGGATGGCCCCGCGTTCACGGGGCCGCGAGAAAAAAAGCCGCGACAACTCCCGCTGCGCTTCGACATAGTCGTTGGCCGCGATCAGGTCGTCGATGGCGGCCAGGTCGCCGCTCTCATCGGCCGGCACGCTGTTCGCCACCTGGCGGGCGCGGGGGGTGGCGGTGCGGGACGCTCCCGAACGGCGGCGGTCCACTGCCGGAGCCGCCTCGGCGGGCTCGTCTTCGGCCGGCTCTTCTGGGGGAAGAGCAACCCGGCGGGAGGGACGAATCGACGTCCGGGGGGCCGGAGTTTCCTCGACCAGATCCTCCTGTTCGGTGACCTCTTCCGCCTGTTCGTCCTGCGGTGGAGCCGTTTCGGCGGTCTCTTCTTCGTAGCTGGCGCGGGTTACGGTTTCATCTTCCGAAGATTCGTTCCACAGCCCGGCCGCATCTTCGGCAGACTCTTCCTCGGTCAACTCAGGTTCGTACTGGGCGTCGGCCACCTCCGGGGGGAGTTCGACTTCTTCCTCCGTCTCGGAATCCGCGGGAGCGACCGCCGCAGGACGTGCGGGAACGAACTTTCCGACAAGGGGCCAGGTGGAAACGTCGATCCAACCCAGGTTGGACGCGAGGAATCCGGCGGCGCCAACAGCGACCACGAGTGCCGCCTTGGTCCAGATGGTTGACGGGTTGGCCGAAGGGGCCATGAGATTGTTCCTCCCTGAACAGTCGTGAAAACACCCGGAACGGTGATTGCCGCGGCTTATAGCAGGCGAGCTCCACCTTGCCTACCCGAATTTGCCCACCTTGAGCCGGTTGAGCACTCCCCCCCAATCCCCGGGGGGATCCAGAAACAGGTCGCGGCAGAAGTCGCGAACTCCCTGCTGCTCCCCGGGGGCGGGAAGATAGTCGATCTTGCTGGTCCCATCGATCCGGGCCCACATGCAGCCGGCGAGGTGGGGAATGGTTCGGTTGACGATGGTGGCCGGGTCCAGCACGGGATGGAACCGCCCCTCCTCGAGGCCGGCGAGATAACCCTGCCAGAACTGCCGGCTCAGTTCGGCGGCCTGTTCGAACCGGTCCCGGTGCAGCACGGTCTTCAACAGCAGGTGGCTGAGGAAGAATCCCAGATCAAACGCGGGGTCGCCCCAATGCACGGTCTCGAAATCGACCAGCACCACCCCCTGGTCCGTCAGCAGCACATTCTTGGGGCTGAAGTCGCCATGCACGAGGCAGATCTGGGTGGCGAACATCTGCTCGAGCATTTGCTCCAGGGGGCGCTGGACTTCGGGAGCCGCCTGGAGAACCCGGCGGTAAAAGGGATCGACCCGGAGTTCAACAAACACCTGGCGGTCGGCAAATGGCGTGCAGAGGTCGGGCCGCTGGGCGGTCGCGGTGTGCAGACGGGCCAGATCTCCGCCGAGACCCCGGGCGATGGAGGCGTCGAGATCCCCCTCCAACAGCGCC
>JBKDUK010000354.1:0-51021 GCA_046339535.1 Planctomycetaceae bacterium
CCCGCTCAACCAGCGGGCCGCGCTCTCCATACTGTGGTGGTTGGGGGTCCATAAAAACCGCCGGCCGGATCCCCGGGGGGGTAATCGGGCCGGCTTTCGGTTTTGACTCTGACCGCCGTCGGGCAGAATTACAGTTTCTTCAGGCTGATGTTGCGGAACTTGACCGGATCACCGTGACCGGCGAACCCGAAGAAGCCCGACTTGAGATCCTTCCCGGGATGCGGGGAGTTGGCCATGTACTCGGTGATCTTCGACAGGTCGGTGTCGAGAATCGTGACGCCGTTGAGTTCGACCTTGATCGTCGACCCCTTCACGGTGACCTGCTCGTAGTTCCATTCACCAACCGGACGCAGATAGCCCCGGTGGGCGGCCGCCATGCCGTAGGCCGAGCCATGAGCCTGACGCGGGTCGAGACTCTTGTAGTTGGGGTGCTCGGTGTCGAGGACCTGCAGTTCACACATCCCGGCGTAAGCGGGGTCTCCCTGCCCGGGATAGCGGATGGCCAGACCATTGTTCCCCGCGGGAGGGAGCTGGAATTCGACCCGCACGATGAAGTCCTGGTATTCGTCCTTGGTGTGCAGCGCCCCCCCCTTGCCGGGCTTGCACATGATCGCGCCAGCTTCCACCTGATAGTTGTCGACGGCCCCGGCCCAACCGGTGAGGTCTTTGCCATTGAACAGCGAGACAAATCCTTCAGGATCCTTGCCCCGCAGCAACTGGTTGGCTTCTTCTGCGGGAATCTCGCGAATGAAGATGTTCTTCCACCGCATTTCACCACCGTGCGTCTGCAATTGGATCGAACCGCGGGGGAACAGCGGGAGCTTGCGGTCCCAGTAGTTCTCGAGGGGGGCCTTGTCGACAATCAGCTTGTCGTTCAGGCGAATGGTGGTCTTGTCACCCACCTGGATGATGTGGAAGCGGTTCCACTCTCCCAGCTTCTTGTCGGCCAGGACCAGCGGGTCCTTGCCAGGATTGCCAGCGGTGTTGTTCCACAGGCCTCCCGATCCCTTGTTGGCCCCCAGGTTGAACTTCTGGGGATCGGTGTAGTCCCAAATCTGGATCTGCGGAGTGGCCCGCAGGTAGATGCCGCTGTCTCCCTTGGGGACCATCTTCCAGTCGATGTAGAACTCGATGTCGCCGAACTCCTTGTCGGTCGTCAGGTAGGCCCCTTCACCGTCATTCACCAGGTCGCCATTGGCATCCACCCGCCAGTGCTTGAGAGCATTTTCCTGGTCGGCCTTGCGCTTGGCCTGCAGGTCAGCTTCCGACATCTGCTTGAACTTCCGGGGATCCATCGTCTCTTCCCCGTGCCAATTCGAAAGGTCCTTCCCATTGAACAGGGCCATGAACCCCTTGGGAGCGGTGTTGTTTTCCTGGGCGGGCACATCCCCCACCCAAGCCAGGGTCAACAGCCCCAGCGCCAGGCAGCCAATCGACAATGAACGCACAGTCGGTCTCCTCTGAAGTTGCGGGAACTCAAAGTCCACTCAGCGGCATTCTAACGGCACTGCGGCGGCGTGGTAGCGAACGCCGCGGGCATCCGCCAACCCCCGACGTGCCGCCTCACGACGGGCCGCCTTATTCGGTCCAATAATCGACGACCAGCGCCTTCTCGATCCGGGGGATCGCCAGTTTCACGAACTCCTCATGCACGGGGTGCTTGAGATAGGTGTCGCGATCTTCATTGCTGGCGAAGGTCACGAAAAAGCAATGTGTGAAGCCCTGGGCCAGATTCTCGGGGCTGACGTTCGTCCCCCGTTCAAAACCCTGAATTTCGCGGATGCGGGTGGGCAAAGCCTCGAACGCCGCCTCGACCTCGGCCACCTGGGCGGGCGTGGTGTCGGACTTGAATTGGAACAACACAACGTGCCGCAGCCGCCGTTCTCCATCATCCACACCGTGCAACGCGTCACCCACCTGTTCGGCCACAAACCGGTTTCCCACGGCATTCAGGTGGACGCCATCCGAGGTCAACACCCCCTGCTCGGCATTCTTCGGATTCGCCTGCCGCAACCGGGCCACAAACCGCTTCCGCAAGTCGAGCAGCGGCGACTTGGTTTGACGGGCCACCTTGCGGCTGAGGGCGGCATACTCCTCGAGCATTTTGTCGAGCGGGTTGGAGCCGTCGGTCTTCTCGCCAATCACACTGGGAGTGCACAGCACGACCCGCGCCCCCGCCCCCTGGATCTTCTTGATCAGACGCTGCAGTCCCTGTTCGTAGTCTTCCCGCGAGGTCCCGCGCCCGTTCTGGGAGTGCCAGACGTCGTTGATCCCGATGTAGATCACCACCAGATTCGGCTGGCGCGACAGGACATCGCGCTCCAGCCGCTGCTCGAGGTCGGGCACGCGGTTCCCGCTGATTCCCGCCCCCACAATCTCCACTTTGACGTCGGGATGGGCCTGCGCCAGTTTCTCGCGGACGAGGGCCACGTACCCTCCCGGTTGCGCCCCGGCTTCGGTGATCGAATCACCCAGGAAAATCACCCGTTCACCCGGCTTCAGGAGTGGCTCTCCCGCCATCACCATCCCTCCCCTCATCCCCACCAGACCGACGAACACCCCCAACACCATTCCACACCAACGAAGCATCGGCATTCCCAATCTTCCAGAGAACAGCAGAGACGGATCAGAACCCCGGTGATCAAAACCCAATGGCCAACATCCCGCGGAGGATTTATCCCGGCACATCACGCCTACCCCGGGTTGAACTTAGCGAGCCCCGTGCCCGAAGCCAATCGCTCAGCGGGTGGTGCCGGGGCTGTCCGACTGACCGGGACCGCGGCGGTCCATGTGCGGACTACCCGTACAACGGAGTGATCACACTGCCGTTGAGCAGTTTGTTTGGACGCCCCAGCGGATCCAGAATTTCCACCTCGGGATCGACACCAAGAGAACTGAGAATGGTGGTTCCCACGTCGGCCGGCGACCAGGAACGAGACACCGGATACGCGGCGATTTCATCCGACTGACCGATGACCTGACCACCATTCACTCCCGCTCCCGCGAACAGTCCCGAATAGACGTGGGCCCAGTGATCGCGGCCGGGTTCCGTCGAGCCGGGGAGAGTGGAAATCCGCGGGGTCCGGCCAAATTCGCCCATCACCACCACCAGAGTCTCCGACAGCCGGCCGCTGGCTTCCAGATCGTCGAGCAGGGCCTCCAGGCCCTGATCGAGCTGGGGCAACAGTACAGTTTTCAACCGCCCCCAGTTGTCGACGTGGGTATCCCAGGTTTGCACGATTCCCATGGCGGCCTGAAACATGGGCACCCCGGCCTCGACCAGTCGGCGGGACAACAACAGGCTCTGCCCCAGCTTGTTGCGTCCATACCGATCGCGGGTCTCGGCCTCTTCCCGATGGATATCGAACGCCTGCGTCACCCGGGCGGAGGTCAGCAACGAAAATGCCGCCTCCTGCTGCGACTGAAAGCCGAGCGCACGCCCCCCACGATTCGCCTCCACCTCCTCAAGACCAGACAGCAGCGCGCGGCGGTTCTCCAGGCGGCCGGGTGGGACACCTTCCCGCAGAGAGAGGCTGTCGACCCGGAAACCGGGTTCGTTGGGATCCTGATTGATCGACCACGGATCATGCCGCACCCCGAGAAAACCGGCATGCTGTCCCGGCCACGTCAGGGGACCTTCAATCAGGTAATTGGGGAGGGAGACCCCGGTCGGAATTCCATCATTTCGCGGCAGAACAGAGTCCAGCGCGGCTGCAAAATTGGGAAAGTCGGTGCGGGACTGAACCCGATCGAGGTCACTCCCACCACGGGGCACCGGAGTGGGTCGCCCCGTGAGGGCAACGTGGGTCGCCAGCAGGTGATTGTGCTCGGTATGCGAGAGCGACCGCACCACCGCCACCCGGTCGGTCCGACGGGCCAGGCGGGGAAGGTGTTCGCAGATCCGCAATCCCGCCGTGGCCGTGTCGATCGAGGCGAACTCACCGCGAATGGCGTCGGGAGCCTCGGGCTTGGGATCCCAGGTATCCAGCTGGCTGGGCCCCCCCGACAGCAGCACGATCACAACCGACTTCGCCCGCCCCACCACGCCTTCGCCAGCAGCGAGTTTCCGGGCGGTCAACGGCAGCGATCCCGCCAGCACGCCACCGGCGGAAAGACTCAGGAAATCGCGTCGGGAAAGGTTCCGGAGGTTCATGGTCACTCGTGGAAACAGAAGTCTTGCGGCCAGAATCCCCAAGGCATTCCCGCCAAGAAAAGCGGGAACAACACCCAGCGGACCCCCACAGGGAGCATTTGTTTATTCTATCCGCGCCCCCCCGAACACATCAACAACATCCACTGAGTGGCGATGGCCGCTGAATCTGGTGGGTTGGGCTCCCCTCCGGTCCAGGGCTGACCAACGAGCAAGCGGGCCAGAGGTCCGGTCATCTCACGCACCGATGGGATGGCGGGGTACGGACCAGCAAAGCCGGCGCTCAAAGGCCGCAGTCGCGCATTTCCATACGGTCAGCGATCTTGGTCGGTGACCCACCGTCATCAATTCAGGTCGAAGCCTGTCAGCAGGTGCTCAATCGCATCAGCCCGGGCGGCAACTTCCAATACACTCCGGCGGATCTCCTCCGCATCGACCGTCGCGCGGGGATAGGTGTCGTGCACCATGAAGCGGGGCCGCCCTCCCTCGTCATGGATGGCGATGCTGCCGTGGGGAATCTCGAAATTCAGTCTCAAGGCCTGTTCGAAGAACGCCGGTTCGGCATCGCAGCACATGCTGGAGATCACCAGCAAACGCTCGGCTGCCGCATGGCTGCTCGCCTCGACAATGACCGTCTGTCGTCTCCCCGAGGCGAACTTCACCCGGACCAGATGGCGACGTCCCTCATTGGTCCACTCCACGGCGGGATCGTCCCGAAAGGCTTCGTCCAAAAGGCTGTCGAGATCGCGGGTCTGCCCCAGAATCGCCTGCAGCAACTGGGCCGCCTTAATGCCATCCTGCGGACGATTCGCCGGATTCTTGTCCAGCAGCAGCGACAGGCACTCGGCCATCTCGAGCGAGACCTCGGGGATGATCTTGCGGATGTTGGGCAGTGGTTCGCGCAGCACTTCACCCACCAGCACCGCCAGGGTTTCCCCATGAAAGGGAAGACGTCCCGAAAGCATCAGGAAGTAGGTTACCCCCAGCGAATAGACATCGGTCGTCGGGCTGGCCACCGCTCCATCGAACAATTCAGGGGCCATGAACTGTGGGGTGCCACAGAGTGGTTCCCCAGTGCGTCCCTCGCCATTCGAGTTCACACTGCGGGCCAAACCGAAATCGGCGATCTTGGGAATTCCCTGCAGAGTCAAAAGCACATTGTCGGGCTTCAGATCGCGATGCACGATCCCCAGCCGGTGGGCTTCGGCCAGCCCATCCGCAATACGCGCCGCCACCGCCGTTGCCTTCACAGGAGACAGGACGTGCTCATCCCGGATGATCTGCCGCAGCGACCGCCCCGCAACGAATTCCATTTCGAGAAAGTACAGATCGTCGAGCTGTCCCACGGCATGCACCGTGATGACGTTCGGATGAATCATCGCGGCCGCCGCCCGCCCCTCGTTGAGGAAGCGGTCGACGTACTGGCGGTCATCACGCACCAGTTCGGGCATCAGGATCTTGAGGGCACACAGGCGGTGCAGGTCGCGATGCCGGGCCAGGTACACCTTTCCCATTCCCCCCCGCCCGAGCAGCGAATCGAGGTGGTAGACCCCCAGATCGGCTCCCACCAGGGGATCTGGAGGTGTTGACTCGGGGGGCGTGGGCGCAACCGTTTGCGAGTGGGCAACCGGCATCCCCGGAACGAGCTCGAATACCGACGTCTCACCCACGGTGACCGGACGAGGATTGCGGATTTCGTACCCACAGTGAGGACACTCGATCACCAGGTCAACAGCCAATACCGGCTTGCCACAGCGCGGGCAGTCTCTCTGGGCATCAGGCAGTGGATTGGCAGCAGGATCGTGCGACATCTGTCTTTGACCGCGGGTTCTGTCGGAACTAGAGTTCAGTTTAACTTGTTTGATGGAAGTTCCTAGTCCCTGACGTTGTGCCCAATCCCATGAGTCGCGGGATGCACGATTGTCTGCCCAGGAATGACCATTCGACGGAAAGCACCGCCCCATGCCCACCGATCCAGACATCGAACGTGCTGAACCTCTGTTTGAGGAGGATCAGTCTCCCGGGGCGAACAGCGCAGACCAAGCGGATCCATTCGGCCAGCCCACGCCGATGTCCCACCCAGCCCCGAGTTCAGAGGGAAAGCTCACCCGACGGCGATTCGCCGGTCCGGGTTGGCTCGAATCCGTGGGGTGGGCCTCACTGATGTTGCTGCTGCAATTGTTTGTGTCGCTTGGATTCACTGCCGTCGCCATGCTGATGTCCTTCTCAGCAACGCCGAGCCCCCCGGCACCCACCCCACCCGCCTTTGAGACTGAGGCCGCCGCCGAGGCCGAGTTGGCACCCGCCGCACCGACGGAACCGGCAGAGCAAATGCTCCAGCGCATTCAGCCGCAAATGAAAATTCTGATGCCATGGATGTTCGCCGCAGTGGGGTTGATGAACTGCATCTACGCGCTCACCCTGGGCCGGCTGCGACTTGGAACCATGGAATTCCGGCAACTCGGCTGGCAGTGCCCCTCCCTGCAACATCTGATCCTGCTTTTCTTGATGTTCATCCCTCTCTCCATTGTCTGCTCATCGTTGCAAGGCTGGGCCATCCAGCTGTTCCCGAAATCAGGACACGATCTCGCCGAAATGTTTGGCAGCCTGCGACATCTGCCGCTGCCGTTGCTGATGGTCGTGCTGGCTCTCGCTCCGGCGGTTGGCGAGGAACTGGTGTTCCGGGGAGTCATTGGCCGCGGATTGCTGGCCCGCCATGGATGGTTCTGGGGGATCGCGGTCACCTCGGTGATGTTCGCCACCATTCACCTGTCACCCGCGCAGGTGATCGGGGTCCTGCCTTTGGGAGTCGTGATTCATTTCGTCTATGCCGCAACACGCAGTTTCTGGGCCCCCATGCTCGCGCATTTCCTCAACAATGCCCTGGCCTCGGTGATGCTGAAGTTGTCAGATCCGACAGCGGCGGAATCGGCGGAGTCGACAGGCGAGACCTTCGACCTGAGGTTGATCGGCCTGTCGGCCGTGGCGCTGGTGTTTCTGGTTTCCTGGCTGTGGACCACCCGGGTTCGTTTCGTGGATCCGGATGGTATCGCATGGAATCCGTCGGAGGCCGACTGCGGTATTCCCCCGCAAGGGAGCGATTTCCATCGTGAAATCACTCCACCCCGGGTCTGGGAGATCGGGGGTGCACTCGCAGCACTGGTCTCTCTGCTTTTTCTGGGCCTGCAAGCACATTGAGCCCCAGTCCGCACCTGCAGCTCCGGACGGGGAAGTTCCGCTTCCCCAATTGACCTCAGTCTCCCGGCTCTACGTCGGAGAGGCTTGTGTAAAGAGTGTCAAGGAGTTCGGTCAGGCAGCGCAGCTGATCGGCAGGCAACGGGCGGAAAAGGTGTTGTGTCAGGTCTTCGACAGGATGGTCGAGCCGCGCCAACAGCTCGAGCCCAACCGGGGTGATTTCGACCCAGATCACACGGCGATCCTGCTCACAGCGGCGCCGCACCACATAGTTCTGCTTTTCGAGTCGGTCGATCAATCCGGTGATGGCTGGTACCTGTTGAATCAGGCGTTCAGCCACTTCGAGGGAGGGAAGCGGCCGACCTTCCCGCCGGAGGATGCGCAGCACGTTGTACTGCTGGTTGGTCAACCCCTCATGCCGCAGCAGCCTTCCAAACCGGTTGGAGATGCGATCGGCAGTCCGAATCAGTGAGACTCCCGCGAAGTATTGCGGCGAATGTTCCGGATTGGGGGCACGGGGCTCCACAGTCATGGGGGTCTTTGATGCCCGGGGGGCCGAAAGATTTGCGCGATGAAGTCCGAACAGGACCAAGTCGGGGAATCCAGCCCCGTTCCGATATTTTATCGGTCAACGATCGATTCGGAAATGATTTGAATCCCCCGAAGGCGACTTCGTTCCGGTGGAGGACTACCTGCGTTCGACTCGATTGATCCCAGTTGGCGAAATCAACCCTTTGCCCAACAAAAAAACCCCAGCCTCGACTGGCGAGACTGGGGTTGCGGAATGGGCGGCACTGGATTCGAACCAGTGACTTCCACCGTGTGAGGATGGCACTCTAGCCGCTGAGTTAGCCGCCCGAAATCAGGAATCCACGCTGCTGTCAGTCGTGTCTTTCCCGGTAGGACTCATGCAGGAATTTATCCGCTGCGAGGGAGAATCGCAAGGAAACCAACGCGATTCCAGTCTGCAGAGTGACAGACACCAACCGGGTCGCAGCGGTTCAACCGAAAAGTGCGAGGCTGATGGTCGGCAATTGAACCATCCCCAGCCCTCACTCAGTCTCCATCCCCCGGTTCAAAACGGGGAGGCTCAAATTTAGGAACCGCTGGTCCGCTGGAAACTTGCGAATCCCGCTGCTCCAAAGGGGCTGGACGGGATGAGGGAGGAGCCGAACTCGAGGGATGTGACGATTGGTAGGGAGAATGCACACTTGTTCTCAAGTGATCGTCGATGCCAGCCAACCCCTTTTTGAAGTCAGCCACTCCCTTCCCCACCGTCTTGGCCACCTCGGGGAGCCGCTTGCCAAACAGCAGCAAGGCAACCACGAAGAGGATGATCATTTCCGTGGATTCAATCCCGAACATCGCTCTGACCTCTCCGCTGGCAATCCCGGCACAACCAACATTTCCCGCCATCACACCTCCACCGCAACGGGTGGCTCAGGCATCGACCTTCTTCGGTGCATCGTCCGAGGGATTGTTGATCTCATCCTCGATCCCCTGCATCCCCTTCTTGAACTCGGTGATGCTCTTCCCCAGCGACCGGGCAATATTGGGAATCCGCGATCCCCCAAACAGCAACAGGGCAATTCCGAGGAAAATCAGCAGCTCGGTGTGGTTCAATCCAAACATCACAAGTCTCCTGTGCACCCCGGCAACACCCGGGAAAATGTCTGTTCCGCGCTCACATCTCTGGCCGGCGAATCGGGGATTTGAGGATCGCTCCCCACTCCACGATTCACTCACGTCCCAATTCACTTTCGTCCGACGCCAGCTTGGCCAAGGCTGTCGGACACCGTCCGCTGACTGCGGAACTGGGGTTGCCGGGATCCGTGGCTCCTGCCATCTCACAACAAAGTCCCAGCCGACGATCGACTCGCCCAGCATGGGTCCTGCCGTGGCGGCTCCCTCCGCGATCCCGCTCCTTCAGACTACCGCATTCCCCTCCCTGACAACAGACTTGCAGCGACCAGGTTTTGCCCAGACACCGCCCGGCACTTGATCCGACGCTGCCAGGGGAACCAAGGCAGTCGATCGATCCCAAGTGCCGCGAGCCAGGGGAACTGGCGAACGCGAACCGGAGCATGGAGCCTGCCAAACGGAGGAACCCAGCGCCGAATCCAGCCTGTTGTGGCCAATCGACAGCAGTGAGGTCTGGAATCCAGCGAAGTGAATCCGACACTCAAAGCAGCCAATGGCACAGCAACAGATGCCTTCGCAAGGCCGACATTCAGCCCCCGCGCCTGTTTGCCGAAGGTGGGTTCCCACTCCGTCGATCCGCGAATTCGCAGAGCATTTGAGCGAGATGAATGTATTCTAATCGGCCGGGAACAGCCGTCAACTCTCTACCCCTCTGGGTTTCCGCCTTCCGGGCAGCGTGGTTGCAATCGACTCGCCCCCCTGTCACGATCGCTACTGTTCAGTCGTGTTTGTGTTCCCACCCCTTTCGGCTGACTCTTTCCATGCCCACCGCGAACTCCTCCGGGCCCCGGGGACAGTGGTCACTCTGGCTGCTGCTCTCCCTTGCTCCCCTCGTTTCTCTCCCGACGGGCACCGCTCCTGTCTCTGCCGCCGAACCGTCCGGGCTGGAATTCTTCGAGCAGAAGATCCGTCCCCTGCTGGCCGAACGGTGCTTTGGCTGCCACTCCTCCCAGACGGCCGATCCCAAGGGGGGACTTCGTCTCGATACCCGTGACGGACTGCTGAAAGGGGGTGACAGTGGCCCCGCCATCGTCCCGGGCAAACCCAACCGCAGCCTGCTGATCGCCGCAGTCCGCCATCAGGACCGGGTCATGCCCCCCAAGGGACCCGCACTGACCGAGCCGCAGATCGCCGATCTGGTCGCCTGGGTCGACCAGGGAGCCCCCCTGCCCAACACCCCTCTCCCGGCTCCTGCCGCACGCGACCTGCAGGCGGCCCGTCAGTGGTGGGCATTCCAGCCGCTGGCCACCATCCCGGCCCCCTCGATTCAGGTGCCGGGTTGGGCCCGCTCGACACTCGACCTGCATGTGCAGGCTCGCCTGGAGGGGGCCGGATTGACCCCCGCCCGCCGTGCCGATCGACAAACCCTGCTGCGCCGGGTCACCTGGGACCTCACCGGGTTGTTTCCCACCCCCGCCGAGACCGCGCTGTTCCTGGCCGACACTGCCCCCGACGCCTTCGACCGGCTGGTCGACCGCCTGCTCGCCTCTCCTCACTATGGGGAACGCTGGGGACGCCACTGGCTCGATGTCGCCCGCTATGCCGACACCAAAGACGGTGTCCTCATGTACGGTGACAACCGCATTCGCCCCTATGCCTACACCTACCGCGACTACGTCATCCGGGCCCTGAACGAAGACATTCCTTACCCGCAGTTCGTACGTGAACAACTGGCGGCCGACCAGATTGTTCCCCCGGTCGAACCGTGGCGGCTCGGTGCGCTGGGACTGCTCACCCTGGGACGGATGTTCGACAACAACATTCACGACGTCATCGACGACCGCATCGACACCGTCACCCGGGGTTTCCTGGGGCTGACCGTCTCGTGCGCCCGTTGTCACGACCATAAGTACGACCCGGTCTCCATGGCCGACTACTACGGACTCTACGGCGTCTTCGCCAGCTGCGAAGTTCCCCTGCAGCTCCCCTTGATTGAAGATCCCCAGCAGATTCCGGGAGGAGCGGAATTTGAAGCCGATCTGGCCAATCGCCAGAAGGGGGTCCAGGAATTCCTTGACACGCAGTACAGCCTGCTCCTGGAAACCGCCCGCAGCCGGGTGACCGATTACCTCGTCCGGGTCGCCACCAAACCGGCCGATCCCCTCGAAACCGCAATCTTCTTCCTGTCATTGGCCCCGGAGGATCTGCGTCCTCCCATCGTCGCCCGCTGGCGGCGACTGGTGGAGCAACGGGGGGGACAGAACGATCCGGTTTTTGCCCCGTGGTCGGCACTTCTGGAAAAATCCGATGCCGAACTGGCTCAGGCGGGAGTCAGCGAGAGGATCCTCGAAGAACTGGCTCAACGCCCCTCGGGGTGCGAACCGGGGCAACTGAATCCGTTGGTTCTGACCGCGCTGCGCGAGTCTCCTCCCCGTTCGCGGGCCGACGTCGCAACCCGCTATGGCCAGCTGTTGAAGTCGGTCTATGACGCCTCGAAGCCTCCCGCAGATGCCCCGCCGAATTCCCCCGTCTTGCAGGCTCCCGACGCCGCGCGGCAACAACTGCTCGAACTGCTGGTGGCGCGCGACAGCCCAGGCTGGTTCCCCCGCGCCCAGACCCGCCGCTACATGTCGCGCATGGAAACCGATTCGTTCGGCGGCAAGGTGAATGAGCTTGATGTGGTGGCGGTCAAATCCGCGGCGGCACCCGCCCGGGCGATGGTCCTGGTTGACAGTCCCGAACTGCATGCCCCCCGTATCTTCCTGCGGGGCAATCCCTCCCGCCCTGGACCGGCGGTCGAACGCCGGTTCCTCGAAGTTCTCTCTCCCGCGGCCCCCGCTCCCTTTCCCCAGGGGAGCGGCCGACTCAACCTCGCCGATGCGATCACCTCAGCCGACAATCCACTCGCGGCCCGGGTCATCGTGAACCGTCTCTGGATGCATCACTTCGGCGAGCCGCTGGTGGGTAGCCCCAGCGACTTTGGCAGCCGCACCCCGGCCCCCCGCCAATTGGCCTTGCTCGATGAACTGGCCCGCCACCTGATCGCGCAGAACTGGTCCCTCAAGAGTCTGCATCGCGAGATCGTGCTGTCGAGCACCTATTGCCAGGCCAGCGACGACCGTCCGCACTGTCGGCAGATCGATCCCGAGAACCAGCTGCTCTGGCGGATGAATCGCCGCCGACTCGACCTCGAGTCGATGCGCGACACGCTGCTGCAGATTTCGGGACGGTTGTCGAACACCGTGGGGGGCCGTCCCATCGATGCCGCCGGCAATCCGGGCGAACCCCGTCGCACGGTCTACGGGCTGGTCGACCGCCAGAATGTTCCGGGGTTTTATCGGGCATTCGACTTCGCCAGTCCCGATTCCTCGGCCGAGCGCCGCCCCCAGACCACGGTTCCCCAACAGGCGCTGTTTGGTTTGAACTCGCCGTTTGTCTTCGAACAATGTCGCGGGCTGGTCGCCCGACTAGAACGCCAGGGGCTCTCGGCCCCCGGCGAGCGAATCTCCTGGCTGTACGAGCAGGTCTTCCAGCGTCCCCCCTCGGCGGAAGAAAGTCAGGACGCGGCCCAATTCATCGCGGCGGCGTCCACTCTGGAGGGAACCGCTCCCGAGTCGCCGCTGCAGCGCTGGGAACAACTCTCCCAGGTGCTGTTGCTCTCGAGCGAATTGCAGTTTGTGGACTGACCGTTCCACCGCTCTCCCGCACTGATTCTTCCCCCGGCCTGCCCTTCCTCCTCTCCCGGTCAGCCCTCTTTGCCGCGAGGTTTTGCCATGTTTCTCTCACGTCGCGACTACCTCTCCCGCATGGGAACCGGACTGGGCATGCTGGGGCTGGCCGGACTGCTCGCCGATGAGGGACTGCTGGCCCCCGCCGAGGGGGCCTCTCCCCTGGCGGCGCGCGGGCCACAGTTTCCCGCCAAGGCCAAGCATGTGATCCATGTCTACCTCAACGGGGGGCCCTCGCAGGTCGATACCTTCGATCCCAAGCCGCTGTTGAAGAAATACGACGGGCAGCCACTGCCCGCCGGTAATCTCACCACCGAACGGCATACGGGAGGAGCTCTTCCCTCTCCCTTCCGCTTCGACAAATACGGGCAATCGGGGATGGAAGTGAGCGAGATTTTCTCTCGCACCGCCCAGCACGTGGATGACATCTGCTTCATCCGATCGATGCACGCCAACACCCCGAACCACGAACAGTCGATGCGGTTGATGAACACCGGCGACGAGCGGCTCAGCCGCCCCAGCATGGGTTCGTGGCTGACCTATGGACTGGGGACCGAGAATGAAAACCTGCCGGGATACGTCGCGATGTGCCCGGGACTGCCCGTGGCCGACGTTTCGAATTGGCGGTCGTCGTTCCTCCCCGGTATCTATCAAGGCACCTACATCGACACCCGCAAAACCAAGGTGGAGGAACTGCTCGAAAACATCCGCAGCACCGGCTCGACCCGCGGCGACCAGCGACGGCAGCTCGACCTGTTGTCACGGATGAACCGCCGGCACCAGGCCTCACGCGGCGAAGATGCCGCTCTCGAGGCCCGGATCGAATCGTTCGAGCTGGCGTATCGCATGCAGGACTCGGCTGGCGAGGCGTTCGATATCGCCCAGGAACCGCAGCACATCCGCGAACTGTATGGCGATACGCTGCACGGCCGGCAGTTGCTGATCGCCCGCCGGCTGGTGGAACGGGGGGTCCGTTTCGTGCAGATTTTCCACGGCGATGTGCAACCATGGGACAGCCACGACAAGCTCGACGAAAATCACCGCCGCCTGGGCATGGAAGCCGACCAGCCCATCGCCGCCCTGCTGACCGACCTCAAGCAGCGGGGGCTGTTTGAAGACACCATCGTGCTGTGCGGCGGGGAATTTGGCCGGACCCCGGCGGTCGAGCTGTCGAACGGCAAGCCGGCGATGGGGCGCGATCACAACCACTGGGGGTTCACCGTCTGGCTCGCGGGAGGCGGGGTCCGGGGAGGCCAGGCGATTGGTGCCACCGATGATTTCGGCTACCGCGCGGTCGAACAGCCAGTCCACGTGCATGACCTGCACGCCACATTGCTGCACCTGCTGGGCTTCGATCATACCCAATTGACCTATCGCTACGCCGGCCGCGACTTCCGTCTCACCGACGTGCGGGGCGAAGTGATCGACCAGGTGCTGGCCTGAAAGTCGCCCCCCCACAGTATGCTGTGGCGGGGCGTACGGCGGTTCACGCTCCTCCCCTGGAGCCGACGCCTGGCAACCCCAAGTCCGCAGAACCGAGGGGTCCGGCGCTCTGCACTGCGCAACCCCAGATCATCAAAAAACGCCTGCTCCCAGTGAGAGCAGGCGTTTGGGTGACACGGGAATGAGGCCCTTTCCAACAGAAGAAGGAGCCTGTGCGTCGCACGTGGAACACAGCCCCGGCCTCAGTCTTTGTCGCGGGTCTCCACTGTGGCGGCCATCACGATTGGTGCCGAGCGGTCGGCCCCCTTCACGAACTCGATCGTCTGAATCACCTCCGCACGTTTCGGATTCACGGCGATGTACCGCAACTGCCGTCCCTGCAGGTCGAAGGCAAACTTCGAACCAGGCACATCCACTCGCCGGATGTAATCGGCGAAGTGTTCGCCATTCCGCAGGGGATGATCTTCGGTTTCACCATCGGCGTAGTGGATCCGCACGATCATCGTGACCGCCCCCTTCTCACCGATGGGGAAGCCCCACCCACTCACCCCCGACAGCAGGTGAATCGTCCGCGCGGGAGCGTTGCACGCCAGCGACACCGACTTGGGCATCTTTGGTGCCATCTTCCCTTCGGGCCCGTTCAGCAGAATCGCGTTCGGGACCTTGTCTCCCTGGGGATCGACCAGCTGGAAGGGAACACCTTCGAAGGTCTTGGGTTTCCAGTCGTCAAACACCATGCGCTCCACGACCCCTTCGGGATCGAAGAACATTCCCAACGTGCTGACGATGGTAGCCCCCTTCCGCAAATCGAGGGGCACAAACTTCCCACGCTGCGCGAGGAATTCCAGCAGGTTGGCCATCTCGGTCGGGTTGATCTGTTTTTCGAACCCTTCGGGCATCAACGACTTGTTTGAGGCAATCAATTCCTCAACGTCCTCCCGCAGCACGCTGTACTTCTTGGCTTCGGTGTCGAACAACTCGAGTGTGGTTTTGCTTTCACCCGCCAGCAGTCCCGAGATGGTCCGGCCATCCTTGAGCGACACGGTGTAGACCCGGAAGTTTCCCTCCACGCTGCGGTTGGGGTCGATCACATTGGTCAGCATCTCTTCCTTGGGATGCACGGCCATACCGGTCAGATCGGGACCAATCTTCTCTCCCTCACCGCTGTGCATGTGGCACTTGGCGCAGTTCTTCTTGAAGACCTCTTTGCCCGCCCGGGCATCACCGCTCTTGAGCGCCAGTGGAAGCAATTCCTGCAACACTTTTTCGCGGTCCGGACTGGGCAGGCCCCCGCCGGCCGCCAGCAGCTTCTTCGCCCGTTCGGCCAGGGCTTTGTTGGGATGGGCCGCGAGAGCCTGCTTTTGGTCGAGCTTCAGTTCGCCCAATTGCAGGTCGCGGTTTTCGATCGCGTCCAGCAGCGACCCGGCAGTCTCGGGACGGGACAAGAGAACGCGAATGGCCACCCCTCGCACCGCGGGGGTCAAGCTGGACAGCCGCTCGACCAAGGCCGGTCCCAGCCCGTCGGCACTGCTGCCTCCCAGCGAATCGACCACGCCTGCGGCGAGGCTGGGAGTGCTTTGGGCGTTGATCAGTCCCAGGACTTTCTGCACCACCTCGGTGTCATTCGCCCGGAAGGAGATCAGTTCTTTCACCGCGGCGAGGCGGGCTTCCTCACTATCGGTCGACCGGCCAGCCACCTCCAGCAGATCACTCACGACTTTGGCCGAGTAGCCTTCGAGAGCCCGGCTTCCCCAGGCCGATCCGAGGCGAATCAAGGCTCCCTTCGAACCGGCGGGGAGCCGCTCAAGCAGAGCCACGACCCGCTGTTCTCCGGCGGCCGACAACTGGATCTGATGATCTTTCGGCCAACCCTTCACCAACCCGGCCAGCACCGCTTCGGCCGTTTTGGGATTCATCCGGGCGAATCCCTGAACGGCGTTTTCGACCTCGGTGGCCGACGGTTTCCCCCGCGCCCAGTGTTCGCTGGCCCGGGCGACAATACCCAGGGCCCGATCTCCGAGATCCTGATTTTCAAGCTGCCCCAAAGCAGGCAGTACAAACGCCACCTGCACGGCGGCCGCGCTGGTCGTAGCGTCGGCCAGCCAGCGATCCTGATTCACTTCGTCCCGCGCGATCAGCGGAGCCACCAGGGCTCCCGCCTCCCGGCTGGGGGGTTGATCGGCGAGGGCCAGAATCGCCGCCAGCCGGACCTGCGGATGGGAATCGTCCAACACCCGGGAACGAGCCAGGGCCGAAACGCTCTCGGCCGACGGCGGCAGAACCTGTATCGCGTTCCGTCGCACTCCGGCCGAAGGATGCTTCAGGGCCCCTTGCACGACATTCAGGGCGGCCGCGTTCCGGCCATCGAGAGCCTTCAGTCCCTGCAGGGTCCACAGGGCGTGGATCGCCCCGGGATTCAGTCCGATCTCATCGACGCTGGTCTCCTTGACCAGGTTCAGCAGCGCGGGGACCACATCCGACGAGCCCCGCTCGATCAACAGCCGTTGGGCATGCCGCCGCCAGAACGCATTGCCATCGTTCAATGCCGCCACCAGATCCGCCGGTGAGGCACCGGCCAGGGTCTGGCGACCAGGCTTGGCAGTTTCGCCGCGATAGGCCACCCGGTAGATGCGCCCGTGTTTCCGGTCGCGCAGGTCGGTTTCGTAGGCATTCCCCTTCCCGGTCTGGAAACCAGCCGGGGTGGGGTTGTGCTGCACGATGTAATTGGACCAGTCGAGCACCCACACATTCCCGTCGGGGCCCACCTCAGCCATGATCGGCGCGGCCCATTCGTCATCACTCGCCACGAGGTTCACCGGACTGGCCGACTTGAAATCGCTCCCGTGGGGAGAGATCAGAAAGGTCCCCACGAGGTGTCCCGTCGGCTCACAGACGAAGGCAGTGCGGTTCCAGAAGGGTCGAGGATAAGTACGGGCCGTGTAGATCGAGTGCCCGGCTCCCGCCGTGTAGCCCCCAAACTGGTCGACCTGCCGGACTTTGTCGGTAATCGCCCGAAACAGGTGACTGTTGGCAATGGTCCCCAGCACCTCGGGGCCCCAGCCGCGCACCCGCTCGTAGTAACGGTTGGCGATCGGCATGTAGACACTCGGGTTGTGATTCGCGGTCGAGCCGAAAATCACCCCTTCTTCCGAAATCCCGAACCCCCACGTGTTGTTGTTGGTTGAACGAATGAACTCGAGCTCACTGCCATCCGGGCGGAAGCGGAAGAATCCCATCCGGAAACTCTGCTGTTTCTGTCCCTTCACCACCGGGGCCGAGTCGTTGTACCCCTGCATGGCCCAGATCCAGTTGTCGAGCCCGTATTGAAAGTTGCTGACCCCACCATGTGTATCTCCCATGCCCCAGCCGGTGAACAACACCTGCCGCTCATCGGCCACATCATCGCCATTCGTATCCTTGAGGAAGACCGTCTCGGTCCCATCCTGCACGATGACCCCACCCCGGGCGAAAATCAAAGCGGTGGGAATCGAGAGTCCCTTGGCAAACACGGTGAACTTGTCAGCCCGGCCATCGCCATCGGGGTCTTCGCAGATCTCGATCTGGTCGCGTCCCTGCCCGCGGGGCTGCAGTTCGTTCGGATAGTCGAACGTCTGGCAGAGCCAGAGTCGGCCCCGTTCGTCCCAGTTCATGGCAATGGGCTTGCCGTGCAGTTCTTTCTCGGATGCGAACAGCTCGACCGAAAACCCTTCCAGAGCCTGGTAGTGCTTCTGCGAATCTTCGGGAGCGAGCGGCTTCTGCATCTGCGAGAAGGCCTCTCCCTGTGCACCCCACTGCTTCGTGGGGAGATAATTGGGAATCTTCTTCCCCACATCGAGGTACTCGAAGGGAGGCAGGTCGGCCTGCCGGGGATTCACCGCCAGCAGGGAGAACGCCTGGGGATCGGTGTAACGGGGAGCCTCCTGGGGATCGCGTCCCACGGCCCACCGCACACCACGTTCCACGAGGTTCTGGAATCCGGGATGTCCCCAGGTCTTTTCGTCGTGGCCCCAGGCGGTGTAGAAGACCCGCCCCTGCCCATGGGTACGAACCCACGTGTAAGGCTCGGCCCGCTCACGATCAACACGGCGTTCGAGCACAATGCGGTCTTCATCATTGTGCTTGTGATGCACATACGACTCATCGAGACTTTCGAATCCGGTGAACCCCTGCATGATGGGATGGCCGGGCTCGTCAATGCGGGTGCGAAACACTTCGAATCCATGCCGCTGGAATTGCCCCCCCACGAGGGCGATGTACTTGGGCGAATTGAGGAAACAATAGGTCGCGCAATGCAGGGGACTCAGTCCCTTGCCCGAGGCGACATAGTCGAGCAGGGCTGCTTCCTGCGCGGGACTGATCTCGCCAATGTTGGCGTAGATCATCAGTCCGTCAAACTTGGCCAGCGTCTCCGGATTCAGGCTTCTCACGTCATCGGTGTAACGGATGTCGATTCCGCGTTTGGCCATCACCGGCACCAGCTGCGCCGCCCGCTCGGCCGGACGGTGATGTCCATTGTCTCCCAGGAACAGAATGCGGATGGGGTCCGGATCGGCTGCCAGAACCAATTCGGCCCGAGCCAGACTCCACCCCCACATCAAAGACAGAACCAATAACCAACGGAGCATGCGTTGCGTCTCATCGAAATGGAATCGAATCGTCGCGCCTCTGGGGCCACGACACCAGCCTGTGCAGACTCAGTGTACAAACGCCGAGACCCTGCCGAAAAGTGAAGCCCTGATGAAATCTGGGGGTGCGGAGAGTGGCCGTCCCAATCGCCGTGTGCCACGGCCTCCCGCCAAGCCCGCCCGAGGGAATGCGACTTTCGCTGACTCCCCTCGACCGCTGGAGGATTCAACTGGCGTTCGCTTTTCCGACAGAGTCGCACACCGTAACTTGTCTGGCATGACGGACTCCGCAGCGGCTCCCAGCACCCAGGTCATTCTGCTTGGCACCGGTACCAGCACGGGGGTGCCGATGGTGGGCTGCCGCTGTCCGGTCTGCCTCTCCGAAGACCCCCGCAATCATCGCTCCCGGACAGGAGTGCTGGTGCAAACCGGGCAGGGCAACTTCCTGATCGACACCCCTCCCGAGCTGCGGCTGCAATTGATTCGCGAGAAGATACCTCTCGTTGAGGCGGCACTGTTCACGCACGAACACGCCGACCACACGTTTGGCCTCGATGACCTCCGGCTGTTCGGCTACTACCTCGACCGGGCCATCCCCCTGTACTGCGAACTTCGGGTCCAGTCGCGGCTCCGACAGGCGTTCGATTATGCGTTTACCGAGCCCCCCCCCTGGCTGCATGCGGGTGCGACACCCCGGTTTGAACTTCGCACCATCGACGAGTCTCCCTTCGAGTTGCTGGGCCTGACCATTCATCCCATCCGGCTGCTGCATGGGCGGCTCCCCATCTTCGGCTACCGCATCGGCAACTGGGCCTTCTGCACCGATGTCAGCGAGATCCCGGCCGAGAGCTGGCCCCTCTTGGAGGGGCTCGACACGTTGGTCATCGGAGCCCTGAGAGACAAACCGCACCCCACGCACTTCAGCATCGGTCAGGCACTGGAGGTTGTCGATCGGGTCCGGCCGCGCCAGACCTACCTGACCCACCTCTCGCACCTGCTCGACTACCAGACCACCAACGCCCGCCTGCCTGCCGGTGTGGAACTGGCCTACGACGGACTGCGCATCTCGCTCTGACAGTCCACGCGAGACGACGGAGTCATGTCCCCCTCAGGAGACCGGTCAGGGAGTCTTTGTCCCAGTCCCCGCCCCCTCTTGGCCAGCCGGGTAGACCACCACCAACGCATGTGATTGTTCGTCGTAGCGGTACTCTCCCTTGTTCGGCAGCACCGGCAGCCGCATGTTGTTGGCGCGGATGATTTTCTCCATGAATTCCGCGTGATCCTTGGGGTAACGTCCCTCCGTCGCCTGAAACAGATTGATCGCCTGTTCGACCGCGAGGATCGAAACCTTTTCAGCCATCGGGCCATACGCCGTGAGCGGTGCCGTCACCGGATCACTCGCCCGGATCTTCTGATCGCTCACCTGCTGCGCGGCCTGCGGATCGAACTGACCAATCTCCTGGGTCGTTTTCCCGAAAATCCCTGTCCGTTCCGCCTTGGGCTGCGGAGTGGGCTGCGAGCCCGAACACCCGGTCCAGAGCAACACTCCCAATCCCACCATGGGCCAACGAGCATTCATGACTGACTTCCTGGGTTGAGACCGGCGACGAACCAATTGGAACCAACTTCTGCGCCGGACCGGGCACTGACACTTGGCGAGCGTACCCGTCGGATGGAGGAATCACAACCGGCCCCCATGGGTGCTGCCGATCCCCCGACCCCACTCCCCACGGAATGTTCCGCCCTCCCCGGCTCTCGATTTGACACCTCGGCCAGCCAGACTATTCTTGCCCCTTCCGGTTGATTCCGGGGGATCGCGTGAGCGGAACAACCAAGGCCGAACCCTGGGGGCGGGTTCAGTCTGGGTGTCTCGGAGCCGGCCGCCGGCTGGCAGCCCGACTCACAATTTTTGAACATGAATCCGGAGTCGGGACGACATGTCGGCAGCTGGGGTGGCGTTGGTGGCGAATGGAGTGTTTGTGGTCCTGCTGTTCGCCCTCCATGGGTTGAAGGCGGACCTCGACCCCTCGTGGCACTTCCTGAGTGAATACGCGATTGGCCGCTGGGGGTGGCTGATGCAGGGGGCGTTTCTGACGCTGGCGGGTGCCAATCTCGGAACTTTTGCCGCCATTCGCCCCTGGTTGGGGACCACAGCGGGCAAAATTGGCTCGGCATTGTTCCTGGCGGGAACCTGCGGCACCGTTCTGGCCGGCCTGTGCGTGACCGATCCCATCAACACCCCCCCCGAGGCCCAGACGCTCAGCGGTATGCTGCACAACATCGGCGGAGGACTGGGATTGCTGGGATTCATCGGCACCCTGATCTTCAGCGCGCGACTGTTGCGCGATCCCGCATGGCGCGCGGCCCGCTTGGCAGTCGGCATCGCCACCACCCTTCTGGTCCTGGGTTTCCTGTTCTCGTTTGTCTCGATTGCCACGCTCACCACCCAGGCCAATGGCGTCTTCAGTCCTGAAACCCCAATCGGGTGGCCGAATCGCGTCGGCATTCTCTCGGGTTGCGCCTGGCTGGCGATTGTCGCCTGGCAGTCCCGCCAAATCGGGACCCAGATCGTGCCCCCCACGACGGCTGCCATCGGATGATTGGCCCCTCGACCGACGTCCTGGGGGGATGGGCTCACACCAACGGGAAACCAGTTCTGGTCGACTCTCCTGCCGCGGGTTCCCCCGCACCGGTTTGGTGTTCACCGGCAGCGGGTCGCAGACCTCCGTTTGGCGCTCGTTCCACACGGCCCGGCCTCAGCGCCGTCGGTCGCTCTCGACAGCGGCGAGCGTCGCCTGCTTGGTTTCCCCCCGGCCGTGTGGGATAATGCAACTTAGAGCGTTGTTCCTGTCCGGAACCTCTTCTGCTGGGTCTGCATGCGGCATGGCCGAATCGTCTGCGTCGTCGTTGAATCGTCGCCAGTTCCTGGGGAGCAGTGCGCGCCAGGCAGCCAGCATGGCGGCGGGAGTCGCGGCGGGCGTTGTGCCTTGGAGTGAAGAATCGCTCGCCAACCCTCTCACGGCACCAGTCACTGTGGGTGTCATTGGGGTCCGGCAGCAAGGGAGCCAGATCGCCCGCGCGCTCGCCCGACTGCCCGGGGTGCAGGTGGTGGCGCTGTGCGATGTCGATTCGACTCAACTGCCAGGGTTGGCCCAGGAGGTCGCCGGGCTTCAGGCGGGCGTTCTGCCGCGGACCCACATCGATTTCCGCCAACTGCTGGACGACCCCACCCTGCAGTCCGTGGCGATTGCCACCCCCGACCACTGGCATGCCCTGCTCGCGGCACACGCCCTGCGGGCGGGCAAGGATGTTTATCTCGAAACCCCGGTGACGCACACCCTCGACGAGGGAGACCGATTAGTGCGACTGGCCCGGGAGACGGGTCGGATTGTGCAGGGGGCTTTGGTCCAGCGTAGCGGTCCCCATTTTCTGCAGGCGATCGAGTTTTTGCGGCAGGGGCACCTGGGGCGCGTTCACCAGGCACGGGCCTGGACGGTCCATCAGCGCAAGGGGATTGGCCGGGGAACCGAGGGAGCCGTTCCCGAAGGGATCGATTACGACCTGTGGCTGGGACCAGCCCCAGCCCGACCGTTCCAGACGAACCGTCTGCATGCCAACTGGCGTTGGTTCTGGGACTATGGTTCGGGTGAACTGGGGAACTGGGGGGTGCAAATGCTCGACCTCGCCCGCTGGGGGCTGGGGGTGGGCTTGCCGTTGCAGGTCTCGGCCTCGGGAGGCAAATTCCACTTCACCGACGACCAGCAAACCCCCGACACACTGCAGGTGCAGTACCAGTATCCGCAGCAGACGATCATCTGGGAGCACCGGCTCTGGTCGCCACATGCCCCCGAGGGGCGTAGTGCGGCAGTGGCCTTTGAAGGAGAGTGGGGCACTCTGCTGATCGATCGCGGAGGCTGGAAGGTCCTGGGAGGTGTCGCGGGAGTGGGGCAGCCCTCCGGCGACTTGCTCGGGTTGCACCTGGGGGCATTTGTGGAGAGCGTGCGGACGCGCGGCACACCGTTGGTCAGCCTCGAGGATTGTGTGACCTCGAGCGCACTGTGTCATCTCGGTTGCCTGGCGTATCGGCTGGGCCGCAGCGTGAATGTTGACCTGCAAACCGGCCGGCCGCGCAACGACCCCTCGGCCGAGCGATTGCTGACCTCGGCCTATCGGGCTCCCTGGCAATGGCCCGCCTGACTGCTGGAGTTGGCCCGGTCGCGTCGCCCACTGTCTCGTGCAATGCGGGCAGTGGAAGCGTCGCGCGACTAAGTGCGTTGGTATCGGCGTCATGGAGCCATTGGGTTTATGGATTGGGTTTGTTCCTGGCGCTGCTGGGCCCCACGCGTGCGGAGGAGCCGGGGTGGCTGACAGGCAAGGCCTTTCAGCAGATTCTCAAAGAACCTCTCTCGGTCACCTGGGCGCAGGTCGACCTGCGGACCGTGTCCCACCGGCTGGAGGAGAACCGCCGGGTGGCCCTGCTGGTCGACCGCCGGCTCGATCCCTCGGCCGCGCTCGACTTCAGTGCCGACGATCTGCCCCTCGACCAACTGCTCGCTCAACTGGCCCAGGCGCGGGGGGGAGTGGCCCGGGTGGTGGGAAACACCGTGTATCTGGGCCCCGCGGAACCTTCGGCTCCCCTGCGAACTCTGGTCGCCCTGCGGACCCGCGAACTCAACGACGCCATTCGGGAGGGGACCGGCAAGCGGGGATTCGTCAAACCGTACGACTTCGCCTGGAATGACCTCGCCACTCCCCGCGAGCTGCTCGAAAGGCTGGCCCAACGGCACTCTTTTGAATTGCGCGGGATCGAGCGGGTCCCCCACGATCTCTGGGGAGCCGCCGAACTCCCCCAGGCCACTCTGGCCGAAGCACTGTCATTGATTCTGATCCAGTTCGACCTGACCTTCGTCTGGCGGAAGGGAGGGGCCGGAGTGGAGATCGAACCCATCGCGGGCGATCCCCGGATCGAGCAGTCGCATTCCGCCCCCAAGGGGACCAAGCCTCGCGCCTGGCTGGAACGGATCGAACAGGAGCTGCCGGGCCGGCAGGCGAAGTTGACGGGCGAGGCGGTGGTCTTCGCCGGTTCACAGGAAGAGCACGAAGCGATTGAAGCGCTGCGTGACCAATTGCGGGGCACGCGCCTGCCAGCCAAGAAGGGGAAGGAGCCCGCGGCCGGGGCGAAAGAGGTGCGGTACACGCTGCGGATGCAGGACAAGCCAGTCGGCTCATTGTTGAAGACGCTCGAATCACGGCAACCGGCCTACCGGTTCGAGTACGATGCCGCCGCCTTGCAGCAGGCGGGCATTCGGCTCGAGCAGCGGATCAGCATCGATGTGAAGGATGTAACCGTGGAAGAACTGCTGCGCACGGCGCTGTCGCAGGTACGACTCGGATTTGAAATCGACGGCCAAAAAGTTCGGCTCTACCCAGATCCGCGGGCGGGCCGGCGGGGCCCGTAACCGACACGTTCGGTGCGCCCCGTTTGCCAGATCCTGGGAGGACTGAAGGAACTTTCCTCCGAGCCTGGTATCGCTCTCCACCGACCAATCCATACAATTCGGAGTCGAGAACAGGTCCGATACCGTCACGATGGTCACTCCCCAGGAAAGACTCCGAGCATGATCCCGTCGAACTCCGCGAGTCGCTTGAACCTGAGGCAGGGAGCGCTCTACATGCTGATCGGTCTGGTGTGGGGGTTGGTCGTGCCGGCAGCCCCCTTCCCGCGGCTGGCCTTGGGGGCCCACATTCAATTGACGACACACGGCCTCATGTTTCTTGTGGGCGGTCTGGTCATCCCCCAACTGCTGCTGCGATCGAACGGGATGGCGTCATGGATTTTGGTCACAGCCCCCCGATTGACGTGGCTGGTGATGCTGTCTGAGATGGCCAATGGCTGGTGGGGGACTGTCAAGACGCTCCCAATCGCAGCCGCCCAGGCCGGGGCGACGGGTGGCACTCCGTGGCAGGAGAGCCTGGTGACGGCGGCTCACGTTGTCGGTGCGCTGGTGCTGATCGCGTACTGGGGTGTCATCCTCGGCGGTCTGTACCGAAACCCGACGTCGAATCCTGGGGGCTTTTCCAATCCTCAGGATCCTGAATCAACGCCCTATGGTGGTTGATCGAATCACGAGCGGTCCGGGATCAACGCAACCATCGATCGAATGATTCCGTCGCGGGTCCTCAGGCCGGCGGCTTTCCGCTGTCGTCAGTCGCCGCTGGCGTAAAGCGCGAGCCGGTCGACCCAGTCCGTGACGGTGCGGCGGCAGTCGGTGCGGTCGGCGGGGAGTTCGAGGGGGCGGCCGCGGGCGTCGAGAATGAGTCCCACGGTTCCTCCCTGAACGGAGCGCTCTACCGGCTGTCCGGGGCCAGCACCCAGGTTGAATCCCCGGCGGGGGGTGAACCGGGCGGGGGCGCTGCTGCCGGGCGGCAACGGCAGACGCAGCACCTCGCCGCAGGCCAGGGTGCCGGTGAAGGTCTGCCCGTCGTGGGTCACCGCATAGTCGAGGCAGGGCTGCCCCCGCTCGCCGCGACCAACCGGGGCGACGCAGGTTCCCAGGCGAATCAGGCAGTCGCGTTCGAACACCGCCAGCGCCGCCTCGGGATGGACCTCGGCCAACACTCCCAGATGCGGCATCATGAAGATGCTGTCTTTCGCCAGCAGTGTGATCCCGGCCGGCTCAAAGGCATCGATCAACATGGCGGCCGTCTGGACCATTCGCGGTGCGTGCGACAAAACCCCGCCCGAAGCGACCAGCAGATCGAGTCGCAGGTCGTCAACGAGGGTCTGTGGGCCGGACGTCTGGCGGAACATATCCCCGATCCCCCGCTGCTGCTGCACCCCCTGCAGGGTCGTGGCGAATTCCTTGTGCTGGGCATAGGCGAGTCGCAAGGCCTCCCGGGCCACCGCCTGCTCAAACACCAGCGCCTCGAGCGTCTGTGGAATGGTCGTCGGACGGATCATCTTGTTCTTGACCCGGTTCCGCAGCTCCCGCTCGTCCATGTCGACATGCACCCACCGCAGAATCTTCGGAAGAGTCGCCTCGGCACAGACATTCGAAATCGAGTAGCTCATCCCCAGGTTGGCGCTGACGGTGCGGTTGAAAACGCCGTCGAACACGCTGAAGACGTCGGTCGTGGCCCCGCCGATGTCGACCCCCACCACGTTGATCCCCTCTTTTTTGGCGATCGACTGCAGGATGTTTCCGACGGCTCCCGGGGTGGGCATGATGGGGGCGTCGGCCCACTCCATGAGCTGGCCGTACCCGGGGGCGTGGGCCATGACGTGCTCGAGGAACAGATCGTGAATGGCATCGCGGGCCGGTTCGAGATTCTCGTGTTCGAGCACAGGCCGCAGGTTGTCGACAATTGTCAGGTCGACGTCGTCGTGGAAGGTCGCTCGGATCAGTGGGGCGGCGTCGCGGTTGCCGGCGAAGATCACCGGCATGCGATATTCCCCCCCAAACCGCGGCTGGGGCCTGGCCGGGGCGATGCGCTCAGCGATCTGCACCACCTGGCGGATGTTCCCCCCATCGGTCCCCCCGGCCAGCAGGATCATGTCGGGACGCAGTTCCCGGATCTGCTGGATCTGCTCGTGCGGGGGACGGCGGTCGTTCGCCGCCAGTGTTTCGAGTACGATCGCTCCCGCTCCCAGAGCGGCCCGCTTCGCGCTCGCGGCGGTCATCTCGCGGACCACGCCAGCCACCAGCATCTGCAGTCCACCACCGGCACTCGAGGTCGAGATGTAGATGTCGCAGCCGTCGTTTCCGCGGGCGGGGCGGATGATCTGGCCGTGGTCGTCGATCAGCCGCCGGCCGGCCAGCTCCTGCAGTTCGGTGAGGGCGTTCACCACGCCGATGGTCACATTGGCCAGCGGCTCTTCGACCGTGGTGGGGGCTTCGCCGCGATGCGTTTGCCGGTATTCCCCGTCGACCACCTGGATGAGAATGGCTTTTGTCGTGGTGCTGCCGCAGTCGGTCGCCACAATCACGCGGATCTGGACGAGCGGGGGGAGGGGCATGGGGGTTACTCCAGTACCCGCAGCCAGGCGGCGTGCAGGTATTCGGTTTCGGGAACATCCCCCAGCACCGGGTGATCGGCGGCCGCCCCGGTGCGCTGCAGGATCTGAATCGTGCGGCCTGTGCCCGCCTGGCGGGCGGCGGTCTGCAAGAGCCGCAGGAATTCGGGTTCCCCCAGCAGCCCCGAGCAGGTGCAGGTCAACAGCAGCCCCCCAGGGGCCACAATCTGCAGCGCCAGCCGGTTGAGGTCGAGGTGCTTGCGTTCGCCCGTTTCCAGTTCGGCCCGATTGCGGATGAGCTTGGGAGGATCGAGGATCACCACCTCGTAGGTCTTCCCCTCGCTGATGAGGTTGCGCATGTGCTGGAACGCGTCGTCCTGAACAAACCGGATGTTCGCCCGGTTGAGCTTCGCATTGGCCCGGGCGGTGGCGAGGGCTCCTTCATCCAGATCGACCGCGGTCACGCTGGCGGCCTCACCCAGCACGGCCGCCTGCAGGGCGAACCCGCCGGTGTAGCAGCAGAGGTCGAGGACGGTGCGGCCTTTCGTCCACTGCGTTAGTTGCCGTCGGTTGTCGCGCTGGTCGCAGAAGAATCCGGTCTTGTGCCCCGCCTCGAAATCGACGCGGAACTTCGTGCCGAATTCCTCGACAATCACACTGGTCGGGCACCCCTCGGAGAGTCGGGCGGGGGCGGTGAAGCCTTCCTGACCATGGGTCTTGGCGGGGGCCTGCACGACCCGGTGCTTGGTTCCCAACCGGGCTTCCAGCCGATCGAGCACGTCGTCGACCCGCTGGTACATCGCGAGGCTGAACGTCTCAGCCGAGAGGACGTCGCCATAACGGTCGACCACCAGGCCGGGAAAGCCATCGGACTCGGCATGAATCAGCCGCTGGGCGGTGGTCTGGGCATCAAGCCGCAGCAGATCGCGGCGCAGGGCGAGAGCCCGGTCGAGGCGCTGCTCGACACTCTCGGGACCGGGGGGCTGGGGACCCCACGACCAGACCCGAACGGCAATCTCGGCCATCGGGTTGTAGAAGCCATAGCCGAGGGTTTCCCCCTGGGGAGACACGAGCCGGACCAGATCGCCCGCACGGGCCGTTCGGTCAACGTCCCCGACCAGCTTGCGGAACAGGCTGGGATGTTTGCGGACCGACCGCAGATGCACACTGGGGATCCCGGCGGAACTCCCAGTCGCAGGAGCGACTTGAAGGGATTCGGGGAAAAACGGGCGGGGAGCGATCAGGGCGGGCCCCAGTTGGGGGGCGGGGGCCGGTGGTCGATGGGATCCAGCAGGAGTCTTGCGAGCGGTCATGAAGTCGATCGTACGGTGTGGATCAGGAAAAAAGCAATTTTGGGGAACGGCGGGGCCCATTGGACACGGCGAGCAGAGCCCAATCGCCCAAACCCGGGGAGAGTGTGCGAGTTGGAGGTTGGCTCCAACCGGGGGTACAATGGAAAGAGATTCACGCGTCCCAGCATTCTCAGGGGGTGCCGTTTGACTGCCAAGAAAAGCTCTCAGGGGAGTTGGTGGTTATCACCCTGGTGGGGACAGTCATTCCATCCGACCCGTTGGCCAGACCGACTGGGACCAAGGAAAGCAACCCACATGGGGCTGGTGGTTGCCGCATGGGTGGGGGTGCCGGCAGCGGCCTGGGCGGGAATGCCGTCCTTCACGCTGAGTGAACCCGCCTCCACGCGACTCGAGGTGATCTCGTTCTTCGGGATCGCTTTCCTTGCCTGCAGCGCGGTGGTGCGCTGGCTGTGGAATTCCCTGCGGAATGATTTTCCCCGGCTGCCGCTATTGAATTTTCCCCGGGCCGCGGGACTGACCCTGGTCTGGGGAATGCTGTTCCTGCTGGTGTTGACGATGATCTCGGGGGCGCGGGAACTGTTGACCCCCGGCGCCTGGCGGAAAGAAGGGGCGACTTACACTTTGTCGGGCCCCGCCGCGACACAGCCGGCCGCTACCGTGGAGGAGGGTCCAGCGATGCCGGCACCGGTCAATCTGCGTCAACGGCGGACCGAGTCGCTGCAGAAACTGTTCGCCGCATTGACCCGCTACGCCAGCGACCACGGCCAAGCCTATCCCACCGCGGCCGAGTTCGAACGAGACTGGTCCAGCCGGTTCCCGCTGCCAGAGCGGCCCGAGGCGCGTTATGTCTACGTGGCGCCTCCCGCAGTGCCAACCGAGACACAGCTGTTGGTGGTCGAGCCGTTCGTCTATGACGATGCGCGGATGACGCTGCTGGCTTCGGGAGAGATTACGGAGATTCCGAATGGGCCTCTCGATCCCGGGAAGCCGTCGCACTCCATGGAAGATTGTCCTGCCGACCCGGGGAACCCATGACTTCGCCCGCAGCCCCCCGAACCAAGTCATGGCAGGTCGGCCTGGTGATCGCACTGTGCGGGCTCTACGTCATCGCACCAGCCATCGGCCTCGGATTGCCCGCGGAAGTGTGCGGGAAGCTGGTTGCTGGCTGGATGTCGTTTCTCTCCCGGGTTGTGGGGAAGATCTCCATTTCCTGGGTCGGGGTACTCTCGGCCCTGGTCTGGGGGGGAGGGTTCGTCGCCGGACTGCACTGGTTCGCCCAGTGGTTCACGGCAGCGCGTCAGGTGGAGTCGGGAGAGAAGGGTCGCACGGTCTGGCCCTGGCGGTGGACGCTGTCGATTGCTGGTTTGATCGTCACCGCATTTGCCGCGGGCATCGCCCTGACCGGTGTCGCGCACCAGACGTTGTGGCTGCTGACCAGTCCCGAGCCGTTGACGAGGCCCCCCGAGAGTCTCGCCCGGGTGCTCTCCAGGAACAACCTGAAGCAAACTGGTCTGGCGATGTGGAATCTGCACGATCTCGAGGGGCAGTTTCCCGCGGGAGCGACGTTCGATAGTGCCGGGCGTCCACTGCATGGCTGGCAGACGGCGCTGTTGCAACTTCTGGGGCAGGACGCGGTCGCCCACCGCATCGACCGGGCCCGTCCCTGGAACGATCCCGTCAATTCCCGTGCGCTCCGCCAACCGATTCCCGAGTACCTCAACCCGGCCTACAGCGCACCACAGTTTGCGACCGAACGGTTGGCCGAGACCCACTACGCGGGGAATGTGCTGATGTTGGGAGACCAGCGGCTGAGAGCAGTCCAGGACATTCCCGACGGGCTGAGCAACACCATGCTGGTGGGTGAAATCCGCGACCGCTTCGTCCCCTGGGGGCGGCCCCGCAATGTGCGCGACCTGCAGTTGGGTATCAACCAGTCTCCGGACGGATTTGGCTCGCCCTTTTCTGGGGGGGGGCACATCATGATGGCGGACGGGTCGGTCCAGTTCCTCTCGGAGAACGTCGACCCCAAGGTCCTGCGCTACCTCGCCACTCCGGCGGGGGGGGAACTGCCTCCCGAGTGGTGACTGGAGCGATTGGTCCCTGGTTCTGGACGGACCACAACCCAGTGAGCCTGCGGGCCCGGTCCTGGTGTTGAAGGCGTCACGGAGAGGTGTCTCAGGACCGAACGCCGTGTGGAGGTGGCCTCGTGTCCGCGGTCAGCGCGGGGGTTGAGGCAAGCAGGCCAAACGGCGGACCTGGCGGCAAATCGAAAGCTGGGCAGGTGTTGGAAACTGCGGGGGACCGGTAAGGGACCGTGGCAGGCGGAATGGGGGTTTTGCCAGCATTTTCAGGCAAATCTTGAACTCGTCTTGCCCGATTTTTGCGATTCCTGTATCACCCCGACCCTCCACAATTCGCCGGACTGGGCAACCAAGTCACTTCTGCGCCCGGTCCCGAAGATCCCCTCCACGTCTCCCTCCCCTGGATTGTCCCCATGACCGGTGTCCGCCGAGTCCGACGCACTGCGCCGACCCGGACCGCGTGTCGGTTGATTCCCCCGTGCCTGCTGTTGGCCGTCTGGCTGACGGCGTGTGCCGGCCCGGTTCGCGCTCAGTCCGCGGACGACGTCTTCGACGAGACGCCCCGGGAAAGTTCCACCGCCACCGCCGCGCCGCAACGCAAGCTCCCCAAGAGCATCAAGGACACCGCCATCCCCTCCAATGAGGTGGACGACGATCTGCCGGGCGGTGCCTCGGAGGATGCGACGAACCGGCGTCCCAAGTCGCTGACGGGCCGCGACGAGGTGGTCGAGATTTCCGAACCGTTGGCCAACGTGGTCATCGAAGGCAACCGGACCATCGCCACCGACGAAATCACCAAGCGCATCAAGACCCGCCCCGGCCGCCTCCCGGATGCCGACCAGGTCAAGGATGACGTCAAGGCGCTCTATGCCACCCGCTGGTTCTTCCGCATCGAGAATGAAGTCCGCCAGACTCCCGAAGGCCCCGAACTGGTCTTCAAGGTGGTCGAACGGCCCATCGTCAAGAGCGTGGAGTACAAGGGGGTCGAAGGCTCGTGGGTTCCCGGCAGCAAGAAGCGCGAACTGAAACACCTCGGCGACCTGACCGGGTTGAAGACCGGTTCGGGATTTGACGTCGGCACCAATCAGGAAGCGGCCCGCCGCATCGAGAGCTACTACCAGGAAAAAGGCTACATCTACGCCAAAGTCACCCTCGAAGAGGGGGACCAGCCCGAACACCGCAACATCATCTTCGTGATCGACAAGGGCCCCAAAGTCCATGTCGACCGCATTGAGTTCGCCGGGAACGAATTCTTCGACTCGGGAACCCTCAAGACCCAGTTGAAGACCAAGAAGCGCTTTCTATGGCTGTTCGGCGGCAAGTACGATCCCGCGACCTTGCCCGAAGACATTGGCTCGCTGAAGGCGTACTACCACAGCGTCGGCTTCTTCGACGTGAAGCTGCGTCAGGAGATCTCGCAGTCAGACGACCGCGCCAGCGTGAAGATCGTCTATCACGTCACCGAGGGGCAGAGGTACAAGGTCAACAAGATCGAGTTCGACGGCAATCGCGTTATTCCCTCCGAGGAACTCGCGAAAAACATGAAGCTGCAGGAGCAGCAGTTCTTCAATGAACGGCAGCTCACGGCCGACGTCGACAAGATGGTCAACCAATACGGCGAGTTGGGGCGGATCTTCGCCCAGGTGAACCCCACTCCGAAATTCTCGGAGGCCGAAGGGACGCTCGACCTGGTGTTCCAGATCGATGAGGATCGCCCGTGGAAGATCGGTCGGATCCGGGTGCACATTCAGGGGGATCATCCCCACACCAAGGAGACGGTGGTTCGCAACCGGTTGCCGTTCCGCACGGGCGACATGGCGAGCCGCAATCTGATCAAGCGGGGCGAGCAGCGATTGGCGGGCTCGCAGGTCTTCGCTGGGGCCGCCCCGGGAAGTCCCGACCGTCCGCAAATCGTTGTCGCTCCGGCCGAAGGGCTGGAAGAAGCGACCGCCGGTGCGAAGACGAAGTCGAAAGTGAGGCAGGCCCGCTTCCAGGCCGCTGATGATTTCGACGAGACGCGCGAACGGCGTCCCGGCGTGCTGCCCAATGGCCAGCGGGCCAACGAAACGTTGTTCGACGAGGCGATCCGGCAGGGCGAAACCCGCCGCAGCCGGTCGTCTCGCCCGCACTTCGATCTGCCCCCCATCTTCCAGCCCGAGT
This sequence comes from Planctomycetaceae bacterium, assembly GCA_046339535.1. GTDB lineage: Bacteria > Planctomycetota > Planctomycetia > Planctomycetales > Planctomycetaceae > UBA10511. The sequence goes on from JBKDUK010000354.1 coordinate 32,351, forward strand.
CGCTCGACGACACGCCAATCCTGCGGGGCCAGAGTCCCGAGTTTGAAGGCACGCTCGAAGAGGGGCTGCTGGGGGAAACCTCACCCCTCGGGGGAAATCCCGCCACTTATGACGATGTCCCGCCCGATTATCTGGATGTCGACGTGTTCGCCCGCGATACCCAGACCGGCCGGTTGAACATCGGCGTCGCGGTGAACAGTAACCAGGGGGTCGTGGGAACCTTCGTGCTCGAAGAGAACAACTTCGATCTGTTCCGGCCCCCCACCAGTTGGGCCGACATCGCCAATGGCACCGCCTGGCGCGGCGGCGCACAGCAGTTCCGCATCGAAGCAGTCCCCGGGGCGCAGGTCAGCCGCTACCTGGTGAGCTGGCGCGATCCTTACTTCCTCGATCAGAACTTCAGCCTGGGGGTCAGCGGCTTCTACTACCAGCGGTTCTTCCCCAACTGGAATGAACAGCGGTTGGGTGGACGTGTGGCCGTTGGCCAGCAGATCAACTCGGAATGGTCCACTTCGGTGGCCCTGCGACTGGAAGACGTGGGCATCTCGAATCCCTCACGCCCCACCCCGCAGGCGCTGCAGGAGGCCCTGGGGCACTCCTTCCTGTCAACCGTCCGCGGCAGCATCGTGCACGACACCCGCGACAGCCCCTTCATGGCGGGCTCGGGGCACTACCTCGAGCTGGGCTACGAACAGGGCTTCGGCGAATGGGTCTATCCCAAGATCGACCTCGAGGCGAAACAGTACTTCACCCTGTACGAACGCCCCACGGGAGGACATCGCCAGATCCTGTCGTTGACGGGAAATGTCGGCTGGGCAGGGGAAGATACCCCGATCTTCGAGCGGTACTACGCCGGTGGTTTCCAGAGTTTCCGCGGCTTCGCGTTCTACGGCGTGACCCCCCGCGAGATGGGGGTGCGGACAGGTGGTACCTGGCAGACACTGGGCTCGGTGGAATATCTGCTGCCGATCACCGCCGACGACATGATCCAGGTGGTGGCGTTCTCGGACTTTGGTACGGTCGACAGCGAGGTCAGCCTCGACAACTTCCGCGTTGCGGTCGGTACCGGGTTGCGGCTGACCATTCCCATGATGGGGCCGGTCCCCATCGCGCTCGACTTCGGCATTCCGCTGGTCAAGCAGGACTACGACAACACCCAGGTGTTTGCCTTCTACCTCGGCGTGCAGCGGTAACCATCGCGACCAGCGCTGTGGCTGGTTAGAATCGCGCAGGTCTCGATCTCTCCTCGAACCTGCGGGTGTTCCGATGCTGTCGCGACGAATCGGCCGTGTGTGGTCCCTGGTCTGGATGTGTGCGGCCGTGGGCCTCTGCGGTCTTGACCGGGCGATTTGTGCTGAGGCTCCTGGACAATTTGTCTTGCACGCCCGCCGTCAGGTGGAAACAAGCGCTGGAAGTGGTCGGTATCATACCCTGACCGAGCCAGTGGAATGGCCTGCCGCGCAAACCGCCGTGGTGATCTGCGACATGTGGGACCAGCACTGGAGCCCCACAGCCACACGGCGGGTGGCCGAGATGGCCCCGCGGATGAACGAGGTGGTGGCCGAGGCCCGCCGGCGGGGGGCGCTGATTATTCACTGCCCCAGCGACACCATGCCCTTCTATGAAGGGACTCCCCAGCGCGAGCGGGCCCGTCAGGCACCACCAGTGGCGACCGAGATTCCCCTTGAGCGTTGGTGCAAGCTCATTCCCGACAAAGAGGGAAAGCTGCCGATCGACGACAGTGACGGGGGCTGCGACGCGATTCCCCAGGGAAAGAATCGCAAGGCCTGGAGCCGGCAGATCGCCACGCTGGAGATTCATCCCGAAGACGCGGTCACCGACAGCCAGGAAGCGTTCTTCCTGATGAAGGCCCGGGGGATCCGCCACGTGCTGGTGATGGGGGTTCACACCAATATCTGCGTGCTGGGACGGCCCTTTTCAATCCGGCAGATGGTGCGGCAGGGTCAGGAAGTCATTCTCGTCCGCGACATGACCGACACAATGTACAACCCTCGGATGGCTCCGTTCGTCCATCACTGCACTGGGACCGATCTGGTGGTCGAGCACATCGAACGGCACTGGTGCCCCACCGTGACCAGCACCGATCTCATCGGGGGGGGCGAGTTTCGCTTCTCGGAAGATCAGCGGCCGCATGTGGCGATTCTGATGGCCGAAGATGAATACCAGACCGAAGTCACCCTGCCCGAGTGGAGCCGGGGCCACCTCGGGAAAGAATTCCGCACGACTTTGCTTTACGGAAACGATGCCGAGCGGAACGACCTGCCCGGGCTCGAGGCCCTGGAGACGGCCGATGTGTTGCTGGTGAGTGTGCGGCGGCGGGTTCCCAGCGCGGCCCAATTGGCGAAGATCCGGAAGTTCATCGAGGCGGGCAAGCCGGTGGTGGGAATCCGCACCGCGAGCCATGCCTTTTCACTGCGGGACGGGGCGCCACCTCCCGAGGGTCATGCCGCCTGGCTGACGTTCGACCCCGATGTGCTGGGAGGTCATTATACAGGGCATCACGGGGTGGGACCGAAGGTGGCGGTCAGCCGGCCAGGGGAAACTCCACACCCGATCCTCGCCGGGGTTGATCTGAGCGAACTGCAGGGGAATGGTTCGCTGTACAAGGTGAACCCGCTGGCGATCTCGGCCACACCGATCCTGCTGGGGACCATTCCCGACACACCCGTGGAGCCACTGGCCTGGGTCTACACCAACAAGTACGGTGGTCGCGTTTTCTACACCTCGCTGGGGCACGTCGACGACTTCGCCGAGCCGTCGTTTCAGAGACTTTTACTGAATGGTGTCCGCTGGGCGGCAGGGATACGGACAGACGGCTGAGCCCCACGGGGGACGATTGCGGATCGGGTGAGCACAATCATCGTCGGAGTCCCCCCGTGAGTCACGGGGGGCGCTCTCCAGACCAAGCCCCTGCAGGCCATGGTCCTGTCCCGGTGGAACGATTCAAGAAAATCGCGGGCGCCCATCCACGAAGGGATCGCTATCCGACGCGTCATCGCTGGCCGAGACCGCCGCCGTGCAGTTCAATTCCACTTCGCGATAGCCAGGCTCACGTCCCCGGGTGGTGATCCCCAGCCGCACAAAGGTCAGCCCTACCTCCAGCACGCGCACCGTCACATCGTCTCCAATCGCCAGTTCCTCATTCGCGCGTCGCCAGAGTTGCGTCATCGGAACCATTCCTTGCAGAACGAGTGAGAGGCGTGGGAAAGATCGGTGTAGACCACACACAGCACCCAGCGGTCAGAAGCGACACAACTGGGGGGGGCTGGATTCGTCCCCCGAAGAGACCACATTCTGAAATGCCCCCCTGCAACTGACAAGCTCGCGCTCTCGAATTCGCATTCCTTCGAGATTACTGTTCACGTGCCGCCTTGACAGTCCCGGCAACCCACACCTCTCACCCTTGCGCATGGCCATGTCTCTTGTGCTCTTTCCGGCGCTCGATGTGTGTCGTCTGGCCGCCGTGGACGAGGCTGCACGCCCCTTGGATGTCGTCAACTGCCATACCCTGGATGACGCACGCCAGGCGATGCCTGAGGCCACGGCATTTTTTGGAAAGATCACTCCCGAACTGCTGGCCGCCGCCCCACGATTGCGTTGGGTACAATCGCCCACGGCCAGTCTCGAGCACTACCTCTTTCCCGAACTTGTTGCGCATCCTTGCCAGCTCAGCAACATGCGGGGACTGTTCAGCGATGTCATCGCCGATCATGTGCTGGGACTGGTGGTCTGTTTCGCCCGCAATCTGCATCTCTACATCCGCCAACAAGTCCAGCATCGCTGGGCGCCCCTCGGTGGTGAAGCGGCGCGCTCCGACTTCATCTCGGGCCCCGGTGTCGAGAATGCCATCGACCGCGCGCATCGCCATCTGGCCGATCAGACCCTGGGAATTGTCGGCTGCGGAGCAATCGGCGCCGAGGTCGCCCGCCGGGCCCGGGCCTTCGGTCTCACTGTTCTGGCTGTCGATCCCCAACCCCGGGACCTCCCCGGCGTGATTGATGAGGTCTGGCCATTGGCGGCACTCCCCCGTCTGCTCGCCCAGAGCGATTACGTCGTCATCGCCGCTCCGCATACCCCCCAGACCGAGAAGCTGTTCCGTGCGTCGCTCTTCGCACAGATGCGCCGCACCGCGTATCTCATCAACATCGGCCGCGGAGCGATTGTCGACCTGGCCGACCTCACCTCCGCCCTGCAGCAGGGTGTCATCGCCGGGGCGGGGCTCGATGTCTTCGAAACCGAACCGCTGCCAGCCGAGCATCCCCTGTGGGATCTGCCGCAGGTCATTCTTACGCCGCACATCGCAGGGGCTTCGCCAGCCATTCCCCGCCGGCATCTCGCCACCCTGCTGGACAACATCCGCAGGTTTGTGCGCGGAGAACCACCAACAACCCTGGTCGACAAACAGGCGTGGTATTAGCGGGAACCGGCATAGAGAAATTTCGGGCGCCAGGGTTACCTGCCCCTACCGCCGGGTCTGGAACTCGCGTGAATTGAGCAGCGACCAGCAGAGATCTTCCAGGGCCCCCCGGCGGTTGGAAGCCGCTTCGAGATGCCGTGTGAAACCCGCCTGTTCCTCGGGGGTGGGGCTTCTCTGCAGACAGGTCCAGAAGAGCTCATCCACGATGGAGGAAGCGGAGTGTCCCTCCTTGAGCCACGTTCCCAGCCGGTTGTCGGGAGTCTCGATGAGCCCCGAAACCACGTCACCGGTCACCAGTTGCAGCGTCTGGGAGAGCGTCGGTTCATTCGAGCGCTCGCACTCGCAGGACTGCAACCGGGGGGGCTTGCCGAAGACTTTGAGGAACTGGTCATGAGGCGTGTGACCGCGATCCCGTTCACGCACGCCGCGCACACCTGGCAGTTCCCCCGCCCGATATCCGGAGGGATAACCAGGGAAGGACAAGGGGGCCGCCGTGGCCGTGGCCAGAGCGTCGAGCAGCACCTCGGCCGCCAGCCGCTGCGGATGAGCCCGGGAAAACGCCGTCTCATCGCCGGCATTGCTGGCGTTGGTACGGGCCGACAATTGGTAGGTGTGCGACTGGCAGATGAGTCTTACCAAGGGCTTGAGCCGACAACCGTGTGCCAGGAACTCCTGCGAGAGTCCACGCAAGAGCACGGGATGCGACGGCGGATTGGTCCCCCGGAAGTCATCGATGGGATCCACCAATCCCCGACCCAGCAGGTGAAACCAGATACGGTTGACCTGGGCTTCCATGAAGCGGTCATTGCCCGGATTGCCCAACCATTCCGCGGCGGCGTCGAGCCGGTCGACCTCGGGGGGCAGATCCGGCCCCCCCAGGAGGCGCGGAGCCGCGGGCTTCCCGGTGCGGGGATCGGTGACCTCTCCCCGGCCCGCATGCAGCACCAGTTGTTCGCCATCGAATTCGTGTGAGTCGTTGCTGTCGGTCCGGCGGTTCTCGAGAACGCGGTAATCGACACGGGCGAAGACCGCCGCCCAACGGTAGTAATCATCCTGTGTCCAGCGGTCGAAGGGATGGCTGTGACATTTCGCACATTGCAGCCGCACCCCCAAAAAGAGCTGGGCGGTGGTCTCGGCCCGCTCGATGGGATCGCGCAGGGCCCGCAGGTAGTTGGCCGCGGGCTGCGTGTAGGTGCTGCCCCGTGCCGCCAGCAGTTCGCGGGCCAGTTGGTCGAGCGGCTTGTCGGTCTCCATTCCCTGCCGCAGCCACGCATGGAAGTTCTGTACCCCCTTGCGATCCAGCGTCCGTTCTTCATTCCTCAGCAGATCGCCCCACTTCTGGGCCCAGAACTCGGCGAACTCGGGACGCTCCAGCCACCGGTCGATCCACTGGTCCCGTTTGGTTGGAGACGGATCGGCGACAAACGCGCGGGCCTCGGCCGCGGTGGGCAAAATCCCCAGCAGGTCGAGAGACAATCGGCGGATGAACTCCGCGTCGGTCGTCAACGGTGCCGGCTCGATGCGCAATTCCCGCAGCCGTCCGAAAATCTCCCGGTCGACCAGGTTGGTGGGCGCAGGAATCGTTTCGGTCAACTCGGGGCGGTTGGGTATGAAGGCGAGCCGCGAGGGGGCCTGGACCGTCAGAAACCGGGCGACAACCGTGGTCTCCCCCGACCGGAGCGCTCGGACCTCTCCCTCCGGACTGATGGCGACGATTGGCTGTGCTGGCTCAAACACCGTGAACCGGGTGACATCGCGGGTGGTGCCATCCGGGAATGTGGCGACCGCTCGCAGGGTGACGGTGGACTCCGGCTCGATCAGCACGCGCGACGCGGGTTCGACGCGCAGCGAGACCGGTTGGGGGACTGTTCCCACATCATCGTGGGCTCCGTGAGCGATCCAGTCTCGCAGCACTCGGGCCTCAGGATCGTCTGCCCGAAACCGTCGGCCCCCTTCATGCGGCGTCGCCAGCAGCGCCTTTCGCAGAATCAGACTGTCATCCGGTGCGAGCAGGTTGATACGGCGGGCCTGTTGCTCGCGCGTCAGCACATGCAGATCCCACGCCGGGTCCTCCCCCCGCAGAGAAAGCTTGAAGCCCCCCTTCCCATTCTTGTTCCCGTGGCAGACCCCCAGGTTGCAACCGGCCTTCGACAACACCGACATCACGTCGATCTGAAACGAAGGCCCAGGCCACTCGGGACGTGACGATGTTGCAGGACTTTCCGCCGCAGCCGAGCCGGCCAATACGGGAGAGCCTGGCTGGGGATTTTCCGGAGGATCGGCCGCCCAGACACCCGAGGCCAACCCGACCAACCACAGCACCATAGCCCCGATCCGCAAGACCTGGCCAACCGGCGTGGGCACATCCCGCCGGAGACAGGGAATCATCAGCCCAGAGAAACGAGAGCGAGGGTCCGACATGGCAGGCAGGGCGAAAACCGGGCACCGGGTGGGAGCAGAGCGCCAGCCGGGCGCTCTGCCGAATCATACCTGTGCGAGAGATCGCGCGACAGCACGCCCCAGCCGAGTCGATCAAACACAGAGCAGATCAGCCGAAGTCGCACTGGGTGCAAGGTCACACGAACTGACCGAGAGGGAGCTTCGTGCCGGCCGCTCGACCCAACAGTCACGCCGCCTCTTCGGAGATCATCCACTCGGGGACGATCTGGCGGTCCGCGGGCGGGGTGACTGCCTGCCGCCCGAGGGGGGTCAACTGGGACTCGACCCCTTCTGACCGCCCGGCGAGTTCGAACCGCAGCAGACCGTGAGCGATCAACCGGCCGTGTATGGCCGAGAGCTTCTCGGAGGGAACCTCAGCCACAGTCGCCAGCCGGGGGACCCAGCCCTTCTCGACCCGCTGCTGCGCCTGCCAATAGGCCTGCAGCACCGGGCTCCACTCGGGGTGGGCATCAAAGGCGTCCAGATCGGGGTGGTTCATACGGGGAGATATCGGCCGAGCGACCCGACTCCTCCGCCCACCACCACCCCACCACGCACCACCGGACCAAATCCGCATCGAAACGACGGGTCGTCGCGATTCTGACTCAAGTGAGGCGGTCCACCTGCCGAAGCGATGCCAGCCCACCGAAGTCCGTACGCTCTCCCGGCAATTCAACTTGTTGAGGGCGCCTTGCCCCTACTTAATCGACAGCAGGTACGCGATCAGGTCGGCGACCGCCTGGCGGTCGAGGTTCTTTTCGAGACCTTCGGGCATGATCGACAGGCCCGAGCTGCGCAGGGTTTCGATGTCGTCCCGCAGCACGGTGTCTTGCTGGTTCTCCTGTCGGCGCAGCGTCACGCTGTTGGCCGTCTCGGCGGCAATCAGCCCCGTGACCGATTTCCCCGCCTTGTTCTGCAGAATGTAATTCACATACTGCGGATTCACCTCGCGGTTCGGATCCATCAGGTTGACCAGAATCGCCTCGGCCCCCCGATTCTGAATTGCCGCCAGGTTCGGGCCAATCTCGTGTCCCTGTCCCTCCAGCTTGTGACAGACCGAACAGACCTTCTGGAAGTGCTTCCGCCCTTCGTCAGCCCGACCCGCCAGTTGCAGGGCGGGGGCGTAGTCGGCCAACACGTCGGCCCGCTTGCTGACTGCCACCTTCGACTTCAACTCGCCCACCAGTTTCTGCACGCGCGCATCGGCATGGGCTTCCAGCAAGCGGAACCGCCCCGGCTCGACGTCGGACGCGGGAATCTCTTCTTTTTGAATCGCTTCCAGAAACGGCACCAGCCATTCGGCCTGCGAGAAGATGGTCTCCAGGGCAACCGGGCGCAGCTTGGGGCCGAAACTGGGCCATGCTTCGACCAGCAACGCACCAATCTCGGGATTGCGAAACCGGCCCAGGGTGGCGACCGCCGCGAGCTGCACCGTCTGCGGCTGCCGGCTGTCGACCAGCTGCGCCAGAATCGGGCCGCTGGCTGTGTATTCGCCCAGCCCCAGCGTGCGGGTCGCGTCGGCCCGCTCCTGCTCGGGACGCTGCGCGTCGACCGCCACTGTCTGGGCATTTTGCAGCAACTCCCGCAACAGCTCTTTCGCCTTGCCGGCGTCGGCCGTGATCCGGTCCCGCAGGGGGCTGTTCGCCTTCACCAGTGCCTCGCTGAGCGCGGCCACCAACTTGCCCGCCAGCTCTTTTGATTCGGGGGGGAGTTTTTCGAGGGCCGTCAACACCGCCGAGACATCCCCCGGGCGGGCCTGGGTGCCAATCAACTGGGTCAACTCGGTCAGCACGGGGCTGGCCGACGCTTGCTTGAGAAAATTCGCATCGGCCACGAGGCGGGTCAGCACATCCCCGGCCCCTTCCGAAAGCGAAGACAGACACGCCAGCCGCACCCAGCGATCTCCCCCATCGCGAGCCAACAGCCGGACCAGGCCATCGAGACGCGAGTCCCCCGCGATTTCACCCAGGGTGAAGGCCAGTTGGTAGCGGACCAGCGGATCTTCATCGGCCGCGAGAGCCGCCACCTTCTGCCGCAGTTCGACCGAGTTGGCCAACAGCGGTTCGGCCAGCCGAATGGCGTTGCGGCGAACACCGGGATGTCCGTCGGACAGCGCGGGGACGAGATGCCCACTCTCCAGCAGCCCCAGCCCGGCCAACGTGCAGAGGGCGTGCAGGCGTCCCTCGGCCAGGGGGGAGGTCTTGGCGAGTTCGGCAACCGCCGGGGCGACCGTGCGGTCGGCTCGTTCCCACAGCAGCCGTTGGGCGGTCACCCTGTGCCACGCATTGCGGTGAGCCAGATAGGGAATCAACGCGGCGGTCTTCAGTTCGGCCAGCCGAGGAATCTCGGGCGATTGGTAACCCTGCGGACGGACGCGATAGAGTCGGCCCCGATCGCGGCCACTGGTGAGATCAAGATGCTTCTTGATCATTGGGGGGAGGCTGGCGGGATGCTCAATCGTTTCCCGGCAGACGTCGATCACATGCAGACAGCCGTCCGGAGCATTCACAAACTGGGCCGGGCGGAACCAGGTGTCGGTCGAGGCGAGGAACTCGACCTTGTCATCCACCCGCTCGGCCACCAGTCCCACTCCCTGGGGCGTGAGGACCTTGCGGTGGACGATGTTGCTCCCCACGTCACCGATGAAGGCCTGTCCGCGGTATTCGGCGGGCCAGGCGTCGCCCCGGTAGACCGTGGCACCGGTGGCTCCGGTAAAGTAGCCGGCTGCCCGCCCGCCTCCCTCAACCGGACCGGGCACTTTGCCCGAGACCCGCAACCGGGTGCGGACAATACGCCACGGTTCGACCGGGCTGATGCGGAATACTTCGGCCTGGGGTCCATCGGACGCAATGCTCACCCGGGGCCCGGGGGCCGAGAGTGAGCGGTTGCGGGCCAGGTAGCGGTCTTCGTACATCACCAGCTGGATGTGGTCGCTGTTCGAGCAGACGAACTTTCGACCGAAGTCGTCGAAGCACATCCCGTGCTGCGCCCCGCCACTCTCGGGACGGATGTCGAGCTTGCGCGGGTCGAACGAAAAGTCGCGTCCATTCAGGCTGACGGGAGGGGCGGAGTCGTCGCCGGGGCGTTTCACCTGGGCTCCCGAGCTGGAGACGGCGCCGTGGATGCGGTTGTCGAGCCCCCAGTGGAAGCTGTTGAACAGACCCTGCACGTTGCTGCGTCCGAACCCGGTGAAGACCACGTCGCGCTGATCGGCCTTGCCGTCGCCGGTGGTGTCTTTGAGATAGAAGATGTCAGGAGCGGCCCCCACGAAGACCCCACCGTCGTAGCAGGCGATGGCGGTGGGCCACGAGAGCTTGTCGGCGAAGAGTGTGCTCTTGTCGAAGATCCCGTCGCCGTCGAGATCTTCCAACAACCGAACCGACCCGAGGAATTCTTTGTCTTGTTCCGAGTAGTCGATCATCTCGACCACGTAGGCCCTGCCGACGCCGTCATAGGCCACGGCCACCGGTGAGTGCAGCAGCGGTTCAGCCGCCACCTGCTCGATGGCAAAGCCCGGCAGAGTGCGGAACGTCTTCAGGGCATCGGCCGGTGAGGTGGGAGGAATACGGGGCAATTCCTGGCTGTAGTCTTCTTCCTCGGCGGCGGCGGCCTCTCCCGCAGCCCATCGCAGGGACCAGCCGGCGGGCGTTACGTCCCAAACCCGGCCCAGCAACACCAGGCCCACCAGCAGTGACAAGGGCAACAAGACCGGGCGGCAACGCGACAGCAGCATGGCTTGGACGCTCGCGGAGGAAAGCTCAATTCGAAGACGGCAGCCAACCCTGGCCGGGACGTGTGTCCACCGTTCCCATCCAGCGGTCTCTCGCGTCGAGAGACCGCCGACAGCCGAATGGACCCGGCCTGTGGATCAACAGACTTCAATATGACAGTTTCCCCCGACGGCCGTCAAACCTCGTCAAACAAGGCGAGGCTGGCGGTAAACCCATGGATGAAATTGCGTTTGCCCACGGGCCCCAGTTCTCCCCGGGCGAAGAAGCCGGCGAGGGGAAGTGGGCCGCAAATCTCCTGGACCAGGGCAGCATCGTGGTTCGGTTGCGAAAACAGCCGCGAGCCCCGGCCATTGCAGCTGCACAGCAGCGCGCCCCCCCCGGGGGAGCGATCGGCCTGCAGGCGGGTCAGCAACTCCAGCAGGTCCTGGTGAGCCGTCTGGGAATCGCGCACGTGAAACTGCACCGTCTGACCGGGGCGGACCAGGTTGCCAATCGCCAGTGCCCCCGATTCCCGTTCGGCCGAGATCACATTGGTGATCAGGAAGTCTCCCCGGCCAAACTGCGCGCGATACTCGGTCATTGCGATTCCCAGATGCAAACCGTTGCGCAGCAGAGTCCGGTCTTGTTCCGAAAGCCCGGCATAGGTCTGTTCGAGCCGGGTGAGGGCGGGACGCCCCCCCAGTTCGAGAATCTGGTTCCCCTCGGCCTTGGTCACAATCATGGTCTCGCCAATGGGCCGGCACCCCTGCGAGACAACCGCCCGAACCCGCGGGCCCCCCTGCAAGACAACCCCCACCGCGCCCCGGGGAACGGCACTGGCGTTGAGTCCCAGCTTGGGATCTCGGGGATTTTGCCAATAACTGGCCATCCCCCCCAACACAGGCACCCCCGGATAGTCTTGCTCCAGGCGTTCGAGCAACTCTTGAATGGGGCACGAGACGGGATCGGCCAGGAGCAGAATGGCCCGCAAGTCGGACTGGTCTTCAGGGGCTTCGGGCAGACCGTCGCACACAAATCCGTCCGGCGTGTTCTGGAACACCACGTGGAAGTGCCGCAGGCAGCTGCCGGGCAAAGTGGCCCCCCAGACCGCCAGAGCGGGCTCTTCCTCGACCTCGCGGGCCCCGCCGGCGATCGACTCGGCGGTGCAGGTCAGCAGCACGGCCTTGGGGAAGGTCGCAGCCAACTGCCCCTGGATAGCCGGCAGTTGTTCGGCGTGGGCACCTCCCACGAACAACAGAACCAGATCGGGAGTCGGCCCCCCCAGTTGGCCCATCAGATCGGAAGTCAGCTCATTCAGGGCGACCGCCAGGTTGGATTGCAGCGAGAGACTGGCGGCATAGGCCATGCGAAACACCAGGGAAGTGGGAACAGGACGCGAGAGACCGAAGTGGTCTGCTCCCGGACGACCATCCGCCCGGCCAACCCGGGAGGGAAACGCCGGCGGCAGACTCGCCGGGCCGGGCAATTGACGGCAGTCAACGCAACAGCCGCGGATGTCGGGCTGATGGGGGGCCGGGAAGGCACGAGCGGAACTCGTTCTCTGCCCCAGAATCCCCAGCCTGACATGCTGCCGAAAGCCCACAGTTGAGGTTAGAACTCCGGGATCGAACACGCAAGCATCCGGGACGGTGCGGGGGGATCTGATCTCGCGACAACCGCCCGGCTGGACTATCTTTCCGACCATTGCTGCCAGGTCGCGATCCACGAGAGACCGGGTCTGTGTTCGATCCGGATTGAGGGGATTCTGGTCAGCGCACGAACGGGACCGCCCGACGTCTGACTTGTTGTTGCAGGATGCTGGTCTGGAATGAACTTCGATTCGAGCTTCGTGATCACGATGGCCGTGCTGGTCTTCGTGCTGCTGGGCCTGCTGCAGGAGTATATTGCCGCCGAAGTGGTGATGTTCACCGCTCTGGTGATCCTGGTGGGAACGGGGGTGTTGCCCTTCAAGACCGCGGTCGAAGGGTTTGCCGACAAGAGCTGCCTGGCCATCGGGGCGTTGTATGTCGTGGGGCTCGGTTTGCGGTCGACCGGAGCGCTGGAATCGATCAGTGCGGTGATGTTCGGCAAGCCTGGGCCGCAGACCCCCCGGATCCGGCTGCTGGCGCCGATTGCCGCCCTGTCGGCCTTCATGAACAACACCCCCCTGGTGGCGTTCTTTCTGCCGATCTTCGTGAATATCTCACGGCGGATGAAAATCTCCCCGTCGCAACTGCTCATTCCCCTCTCCTACGCCACGATCATGGGGGGGGTCTGCTCCAAGATCGGCACCAGCACCAACATCGTCGTCGCCGGGGCGATGGAACGTGCCGGGGATGTGATGAGCGACGGTCCGTCGATGGGTTTTTTCGAGGTCTCGTGGGTGGGAGTTCCCATCGCCATGGTGGGGCTACTGTTCCTTGTGACCATCGGCCGTCGGCTGTTGCCCAATCGCCAGGACCTGCTGGAATACGCCGAGACCCACCCCCGCGAATACACCCTCGAAATGCTGGTGACCCCCAGTTGCCCGCTGATTGGCCAGACGGTGCGGGCGGGGGGCTTGCGGGATGTGGCCGGGCTTTACCTGCACCGGATTGAGCGGCATTCCGACGTGATCTCGGCAGTGGGGCCCGACGAGGTGCTGCGTTCGGGAGATCTGCTCTGTTTCTCGGGGATGGCTTCCCACATTGTTGACCTGCAGAAGATTCGCGGGTTGGTCCCCATCGATCACCGTGATCAGGCCGCCGAAAGGGGCTTCACTCCGCTGTCGGCGACGGCTGCCGCCACGGCCGGTTCGCTCGATTCGTTCGAGGGGGTCGACACGCCCGTCGCCCCCGCCCCCAAGCCCATGCCCCGTCGGGGGCGGCAGTTGTGCGAGGTGGTCATCTCATCGACCTCTCCCCTGCTGGGACAGAGCATTCGCGACTCGGACTTCCGCCGGCGCTACAACTCGGCGGTGATTGCCGTCCATCGCTCAGGCCAGAAACTCGATCAGAAAATCGGCACGATTGTACTGCTGACGGGAGACACCCTGCTGGTCGACGCCGACGAAGACTTCGTGCATCGGTGGCGGCACTCTCCCGACTTCGTGCTGGTCTCGGGACTGGAAGACACGGCGCCGGTCCGCCATGACCGGGCATGGATCGCCCTGTTGATCTTCCTGGCGGTGTTGCTGGGAATGTCGTTCGGACCCGACAGCAAAGAGAATGTTTACTGGAACCAGTCGCTGGTGGCGATGTGCGGAGCGGTGGCCATGTTGTGGACCCGCTGCGTGCGGGGAAACGACGCGATCCGGGCGATTGACATGGGGGTCATCGTACTGGTGGCCGCTTCCCTGGGGATTGGCCAGGCGCTCGAGATCAGCGGGGCGGCCAGCTGGATCGCGACCAAGCTGCTGGCGGTCTCGTCCCCCTTTGGGCCGGTAGCGGTGCTGGCGACCGTCTACCTGCTGACCATGGTCTTGTCGGAACTGCTCAGCAACAGTGCGACCGCGGCGCTGATGTGCACGCTGGCCAAGTCGATTGCCCTGCAGCAGGGACTCGACGCCCGCCCGCTGATGATCGCCATCGCGATCGCCGCCTCCTGTGCCTTCGCGACACCGATCGGCTACCAGACCAACCTGATGGTGATGAATCCCGGCGGCTACCGTTTCCGAGACTACATCAAAGTCGGCCTGCCGCTCGACCTCATCTGCTTCATCGTGGCCATGCTTGTGATCCCGCTGGTCTGGACACTGGAAATGCGGCGGTAACGCTTCCGTGGTGACAAACTTCCAGTTTGTCAGTCCAGTTATTGACCCGGCAACGCTGGGTGAGACCCTGGCAACAACCCGGTTTTTGACGTGACAGGCTGGAAGCCTGTCCCACGGCCAGATCAATGACCGCAGCCGTTGCCACAGTTGCCCGCGGCGAGGGCGGCTTTGCCTTTGGCGGTCTCGGGGCCGGGTTCCATGATCTGGAACCCGAGGTCCTCGATCAGCTTGTAATCTTCCTCGGCGGTCTGCCCCTTGGTGGTCAGGTAGTCGGCCAGGAAGATGGAATTCGCCGCATAGAGCCCCAGCGGCTGCAGCCACCGCAGGCAGAGTTCGCGGCCGCCGGCGATCCGGATCTCGCTGGAGGGATTGGTCAGCCGGAAGAGGCACAGCACCTTGAGGCAGTACCGCGGATCCAGACGCTGCTGTTCCTCCAGCGGCGTCCCCTCGATGGCGTGCAGGAAGTTCACAGGGATCGACTCGGCCTGCAATTCCCGCAATTCGAACGCCATGTCGACGATGTCGCCCGACTGTTCCCCCATCCCCACAATGCCCCCCGAACAGATCTCCATCCCCGCTTCGCGGATCACACGCAGCGTCTCCAGGCGGTCGTCGTAGGTGTGGGTCGAGCAGATCTGCTCGTAGTGCTCGCGGCTCGTGTTGAGGTTGTGGTTGACCCGGTCGACACCGGCCTCGGCCAGGCTCTTCGCCTGGTGGGGGGTGAGCAGCCCCAGGCACGCGCAGACATTCAGCGGCAGTTCCGACTTGATCCGGCGGACGACCCCCGCCAGATGCTCGACCTCGCGGTCGGTGGGCCCCCGTCCCGAAGCCACGATGCAGAACGTGCGCGACTTCGCCTCGGCCGCCGCCCGGGCGTTCGCCAGCAACGTTGCCTCGTCGTTCCAGCGATACACGGGAATGTCGGCGTTGGAGATCTTCGACTGGCTGCAATAGCCGCAGTCTTCGGGGCAAAGCCCGCTCTTGGCGTTCTTGAGGGTATAGAGCTGCACCTCCTGGCCCCAGTACTTCCTCCGCACGCGATAGGACGCAGCCAACAGGTCGAGCAATTCTTCGTCCGGACATTGCAGGATCTGCAGCGCCTCAGCACGATTCAGCGAGTCCCCCGCCAGCACACGCTGGGCGAAGTCGGACCATGGATTGGCAGAATTCACGCGAAACCCCGAAAGAACAGGTCGGAAAAGAGGTCGAACCAGGGACAGACAACAACCCACTCCGCCGAATCTCACGCTCTGGGCGAGGGGGAGACCGGTCGAGGGTCAAAACTAGCAAAAGTGGTGGCCGGGGCAACAGTCTGGCGGTGGCCGCCGGCCCTGGTCTTTCAGAGGTCGAGCCCGAGTTCTTCGATCTTGCGGTAGAGACTCGACAGACCCAGCCGCAGCCGTTTGGCCGCCTCGCGCTTGTCGGGCCACTGCCGCAGCACCCGCCCGATGTGCAGTTTTTCGTAATGCCGGAGGGCCGAGCGGAGGTCATCGGTATCGGGAAGGATCTGCCCCACGCCCAGCAGGTCAGGGGGGAGGTCGCGGGGCTCGATCTGTGTTCCCTCGCACATGATGACGGCCCGTTCGATCGCATTGTCGAGCTGGCGGACGTTCCCCTTCCAGCGGGCCGACATCAACAGGCGCATGGTCTCGCTGGTGGCTCCGGTGACCCGCTTGCCCAGCGACTGGGTGTACTTGGCGATGAAGAACTCGACAAGTTCCGGAATGTCGTCGAGGCGGTCACGGAGGGGAGGGATGCGAATCTTCACCCCATTGAGGCGGTAAAAGAGATCTTCCTGGAACCGCCCCTCGCCCGCTTCCCGTTCGAGATCGCGGGTGGTGGACGCGATGATGCGGGCCGAAACCCGGACCGGTTCGGTCGCTCCCAGGGGCATGATTTCCTGGAATTCCATCGCCCGCAGCAGCTTGGCCTGCGTGGCGAGGGGCAATTGCCCTACCTCGTCGAGGAAGACGGTCCCCTCGCCGGCGTGCAGCAACACGCCGGGGAGGTTGGCGGTGGCTCCCGGGAACGATCCCTGGCGTTGCCCGAAAAGCTGGGCTTCGAGCAGTTCGACCGGCTGGGTCGAGCAGTGGACCGCGAGGAATTTCTCCTGGGCCCGGGGGCCGGTGCGATGAATGACACGGGCGAAGAGCTCTTTGCCCGTGCCAGTCTCCCCTTCGAGCAACACGTTGCTGCTGGTCGCGGCGATCTTGCGGATCGCCTGCTGCACCTCCTGGAGGGCCTTGGATGAACCGACCAGATCTTCGAACGGTTGCTGCCGGGCCAGTTCGCGGCGGAGCGATTGGTTCTCGAGAAACAACTCGCGGTAGCGGAACAGCCGTTCGAGCTTGTGATGCAGGTCGTCGAACAACACCGGCTTGACGAGGTAGTCGTAGGCCCCCGCCTTGAAGGCCTCGACGGCGTTTTCGACCGTGGCATAGGCGGTGATGATCAGCACGAACAGATCGGCGTTGAGCTGCTGCAGGCGGCGGAGCAGCTGGATCCCGTCTCCATCGGGGAGGCGGACATCGCAGATCGCGACCGAGAAATCGCGCTGCCGGACGACCTGCAGCGCCTCGGCGACGCTGCCCGCCTCGGAGACGATGAAGCCCTCCCCCGTGAGGAATTCGCGGAGGGTGGTGCGAATGATCTGTTCGTCTTCGACGACCAGGACGTTCCGGATGCTTTTCACGTTCAACTGACCTCGCTGATGGCTTCCTGCGGCGCGGGGACGTCGGGATGGGCGCGCACATTGTCGCAGGTGATGGAGACGCGAAAGACGGTTCCCGCCGGTGACGTTCCCGCCAGTTCAATCCGCCCGTTCAATGACGATTCCATCAAACGCCGGCAGACGAACAGACCCAGACCGGTTCCCGTCTCCTTGGTGGTGAAATAGGGCTGGAAGATCCGCCCGACCTTCGACTCGGGAATGCCATGTCCGTCATCCCGAATGGTGCAGACGATCCAGCCTTCGGTCAATTCGGTCGTCAGCTCGATCTCACCCCCCTCTTCGGTGGCGTCCATGGCATTGAGGATGAGATTGAGGAAGACCTGCACCAACTGGTCGCGGACGGTGCGCAGCGTGGGAAGCTGCGTGGCGAAGCGGGTGGTGATCCGCTTCCCCTTGGTGCGTTTGTAATACTTGGCGATGTTCAGCGCGGCCTCAATCACCTCGCGGATGTCGCAGAGGCTCTGCTGCACGCTGGCGGGCCGGCTGAAATCGACCAGTTCCCGCAGCGTGCGCTGGATCCGCCGCAGCTGGTCATCCACCAACTGCAGTTTCTCGCGGGTGTAGTCGTCTTGCGGCCGGCGGTTCAGCATCTGCACCAGCGAACTGATCGCCGCGAGCGGGTTCCCCACCTCGTGGGCGATCCCCGCCGCCAACAGTCCAAACGCCGCCTGCTTGTCCTGCTGTACGACCAGCGCCTGCGACTTTTGCAGTTCGCTGGTCCGTTCGGCGATCCTCTGTTCGAGCAGCGCCTGATTCTCTTGCAGTTCGCGATTCGCCTGCCCCAGCTGCCGCCCCACCCCCTTCAGCAAGCCCGCCAGGTTGGTGCAGGCCCAGGCCACCCAACCCATCGACACAATCCTCACGAACAGGCTGGCGGTCTCTTGCCCGTGGTGCCGGGGACTGAAAAACAACCACGCGCAGCTCACCACGTGCAGCAGGTAGGTGGTGGCGGTGGTGGCGGGGGAATAGCGGATCGCGCAGACCAGCAACGACAGGAAGTAGTAGAACCGGAACGGGCTCTCCAATCCCTGGTCGAAATAGCACAGCAGCCCGATGAACACCGCCTCCATGACCGAAATCAGCAGGGGATACCTTCCCAGCATCACCTGTTTCTTCAGGCTGAGCCAGGTGTCGGTCAGGGTATAGGCGGCCCCCAGCGTGAGAATGGCGTTGATCAACGGGCGCTCCGAGCCAGGCCGGGAGAGGAGATTGATCAGCAGGTAACCCACCACCACCCCGAACCAACGGATGCGCAGCGTGATTGCTTCGGCAGCCACCTCCCAGCCCGACGGTTCACGCATAGCCGCACGCCGATTCGATGTTGTTCCCAGCCAAACAGCTCCCCTCCCCTCCCCCCAAAACGATGGATGGGGGGCCCGACGGTTGTGGTCCGCCCCGCCTGGGGAGGGTTCCGCCTACTTCACCTTCGCCCCTTCGGCCAATTCCCGCTCGGGCCGCACCAGCACGACACCCGAATCATCCGAGCCCGCCAGCAGCATGCCATTCGATTCTTCGCCCCGGATCATCGCTGGTTCGAGATTGTTGACCACCACGATCTGCGTCCCGACCAGGGCTTGCGGCTCGTAGTGACCACGAATGCCC
>JBKDUK010000355.1:0-2639 GCA_046339535.1 Planctomycetaceae bacterium
AGGTAGTACGCCGAGGGGAGGGTTTGACCCCCGACACTCACCTGGCAGCCTGAAGAGGCTCCGCACAGGGCTGCGCACCCCACGAACAGCAGTGTGGACCACACGGAAACAGGTCGCGTTTTCATGGCACGACTCACTGGCGACAACGCCATCAGAGGGGGGAACCAACGTGAACGCCAATACCTCTCCGGGATCCTCCTGACCCCGCGACAGTATCAACGCCCCCTCATTATCGGCCACTTCATTCCGGAACTTCGGCGAATCCCGTCAAATCGGCAGAATCCTCCCGCCCCGCACGCGCTGACCCGAACGTTTTCCCCTCAGGCCGGCTTGAACACCCGCTGCAGCTCTTCCAGCGACGTCACTCCCTCGGCAACCAGCCTCAGTCCATCTTTCTGCAGCGTCGATTGCTTCTCTTTCTTGACCTGCTCGCGAATGGTGGCGGGATCGGCTCCCTTTTCGATCAATTCCTTGATCCCAGGGGTCACTTCCAGCACCTCAAACATCGCCACCCTGCCGAAATACCCCACATCCCCACATTTGCCACACGGCTCGGGCTGTTCCTTCGGATCGTCCGGGGGGGGCGGCACGCGGTACAGCGTCTTCACCGACTCATCCAATCCCAGCTTCTTCAGAAAGTCGGGCTTCGGACGGTAGGGGGCCTTGCAGTCGGGACACAGCCTCCGCAAGAGCTTCTGCGTCACCAGGGCCTTCAACCCGTTGGCCACCACTCCGGCATCGCCCACCACCTGCACCAGCTGAGCGACCGCCGAAGCGGTGTCTTTCGCGGGCATCTCGCTGATCAGCGTGAGATCGGCGGCCTTTCCGAAAATCGGTTTGGCGACCGCGGCACTCTTGACCGGATCGACCAGAATGACGTTCGCTTCCTTGCGGAACAGCCGGACAAGTGAATCCTCGAGCGTTTCTCCCGCGGGCTTATCATCGTAGGTGGAGACCCCAAACAGCGTGCGGCCACCCGGGTCCGCCATGCAGAACACAGTGTATTGGTACGAATCGACGTTCTTCAGCAGGCCGAACATCGTCGTGGTCGTCCCCGAGCCCGGAGGCCCAACCGCCAGGATCACGCCGGGCTGCACGAGTATTTCCCGCAGCCGCTGCCGCATCGGCTCACCCATTCCCAGCTCAGTCAGGGTTTCCAGTTTCTGGGCGACATCCTGGATCCGCACCAGCAGCCGTTCCCCCTCGGGCACGGGGGTGCTCGAGACCCGCAGCACGTATTTCTTCCCCTCGAACTCGGCTTTCAGCCCCCCCTGCTGGGGCTTCGTCCGTTCCTTCGAATCCAGCCCCGCCACCAGTTTCAGCACCTGGGTGATGGCCAGCGTCTCGGGCTTCGACAGCTTCCCGCCCGACTGGGGAATCCCATCGATGTAGATCGTCACCAGCCCGCCGGGGCCCTTGGGCTCGACCTTGACCGAGTCGGCCCGCAGGGCCATCGCGTCGGTCACCACATCCTTGGCCCGCACCAACCCCGCCTCGACCAGCTTGGCGTGTGCCTTGAGGTTCACCTCCTGCCCGTTGATCGGACCCTGGAAACTGACGGGCTCGATTTCCCGTTCCTCTTCCTCGTCCGCCTTCCCCTTCTTTTTGCCGAAGAATCCAAAAATCATGATCCACTCCTCGCGAAATCAATCGCAGAACGGCGGGGGGAAGTCTTTGTCGGCCCCGGGACACAACCACACGTACACAACCCACACGATTTCCTTCAGCGACCCCGCGGCCGTGACGACGGTCCTGCCAACGTCCGTCCACGGCCCGCGGTTCGCTTTGCAGCGCCAGGTCAGGAAATCAACCCGTACTTCTTGAGGGTCTCGCGCATCCGGGTCTCCTCGGCGGGGGACAGGGCCGTCATCGGCAACCGGACTTCCCCGGTGTCGCGCCCCAGCATCTTCATCGCCCCCTTGATCGGAATCGGATTGGTCGCCAACCCCAGCAGGTCGCGGCAGAGAGGGAACAGCTTGAGGTGCCACCGCTGGGCTTCGGCCAGATTTCCCGCCCGAAAGGCCTTGATCATCGCCTGCACATCGCGGGGAACAATGTTCCCCACCACCGACACCACCCCTTCCCCCCCCAAGGCCATCATGGGCAAGGTCAGGCTGTCGTCGCCCGACAGCAGCGTGAGGTTGGTCAGCGCTTTGACCTGCGACGCCTGGTCCATCGATCCGGTCGACTCCTTGATCGCCACCACCGTCGGCAGTTCGGCAATCCGGGCCACCACATCGGGCTCCATGTTCTTGGCGGTCCGCCCGGGGATATTGTACAGCACGATCGGCAGACTCGACGCCTCGCTGATCGCCTTGTAGTGCTGGTAGAACCCCTCTCCCATCGGCTTGTTGTAATACGGGGCCACGATCAGAGCCCCATCCGCCCCCTTCGACTGGGCGTATTTCGTCAGCCGCACCGCCTCGCGGGTGCTGTTCGAACCGGTCCCTGCCATCACCTTGACCCGGCCGGCGACCTGTTCACACACAACCGCGATAACCCGCTCGTGCTCGGCGTGCGACAGCGTCGGGCTTTCTCCCGTCGTCCCGACAGGACTCACGCAATCGACCCCGTTCTCCACCTGCCAATCGACCAGCTTCCGCAACGCCGGTTCGTCGACTTCCCCATTCTTGAAGGGG
>JBKDUK010000356.1:0-12809 GCA_046339535.1 Planctomycetaceae bacterium
CCAGCGGTGGCTGGCCCCTCTCGAATGGCCCCGGTTGGAATCGCTCGAAGACGACTTGTCAGACGCTGTCGCAGATCAGGAGCCGCATGCCGGCTTTGCGTCGAACTCTGGTCACCCAGCGAGCCGCGCTGCTAAAACTTCGAATCCAGCGGCCCAGCGATTGCCGAAACATCTTTCGGCAGACGCCGCGCAACGTCCCAGGCAGGTCATGACTGTGCGATTCTTCAGGTTGACCATGCTCGCTTTGGGAGTGATCGGCATCTTGATTTCGTTGCCACTCTTGGGATTTGCCACTCTGGGTTACCTCGGAATCCTCGCCGACGTGGGCCCAGCCGAAAATCGTCAACTCGGCATTTCATTGCTCACTTGGGGACTACCCGCTTTGATCTGCGGTGTGGTGTTGTGTATGCCCAGTTTCCTGTCGCTGGTTGGGAATCGCCGACGTGCGGACTCCCTGCGAGGGGCGGCACGGGATGGCGGAAGCAGGCCCGTTTCTCGAGATTGATCGCTCACTCGACAACCGTCGCCGCTGATCTACCTCAGTCAGAATGGGACGGCCCTTTTTTGGGAAGGCCGAAAGAAACCTCCGGCAATGACCGCCAGCATTCAGGCGGAAAAGCCGCGAAAGACGCCGTCGGCCTGGACCGAATTCGCGAAGTCGGCGTAGTCCATGTTGGCGATCGACAGGTTGTTCTCGATCGACTGAATCGCCGCCGGGATCGCCCGGAAGGTCTGGATCTCCTTTCGCTCTCCCCGACCACCAGCGGATGACTCCCCGGTCGAACGGAATCCCACCACCAGGAGGGGGCGTTCCGCCGATCGAAAGGTCTCGGCATCCGCCACAAACAAGAACTCAAACCCATAGTCGGCGGGAAGTTCCCGGACGACTTTCTCCGGCGTGAGTCCTTGGTATTTTTGCTCGTCGACGAACTGCACGTGCGCCAGAAACTCCAGGTCGGTACCGGGCTCGCGCTGCGGTGCCGCGATCGCCGGCGTCAGACTGCGCCAGCCGCTCTCATTCGAAAAATCAGTCCGCACGACCCACGGGCTGTTGTCGGCGTTTTCGTCCGTCATCCTGCTCTCCCCACGTGTTGGCGAACTCATCTGGTTCCTGAAGCTAGTGTATCGAATTCGTCCAACCGTGCTGAGGGTCTGGCCCCGGGGGAAGACTCGATGAAGTGAGCCTGGTCTTTCCAATCGCAGGCCCGACGGTCGCGCGGCGAAGAGGGCGGCAGCACCGTCCTCGCGGTGATGACTCATCCGAACTGCTGTCCGTTGTGAAGTCGGGATCTGCCGCGATCGGGCAGGACTCTCTGGGGCCGACGCCATCAGCTTCCCACCGTGTCGCGATTCGCCACCGCCTCTGGAACCCGGGCCGGGAACTGAAGTATCATTCGGGTTCTTCCCGGCCGTTTGGTACGGGGGAGATACTTGCGTTTCACCCAGACAACGTGCCATGGCTGACTTCGAAAACGATCTCTTCATCAGTTATGCGACTGCCGACAATCGTCACGGTTGGATTGACGCGTTTGTGCAGGAACTGCGTGAACCACTGGCGAGCCTGGTACGGCCGGCCGAACCCCGGATCTGGTGGGATCGCAGCCATATTGAGGAAGAAGGAGCTCTCACCGACCAGATTCGCCACGCCATCGCCCACACCCGTACCCTGGTGGTGATCCTGTCCGAGCACTCGGTCAAATCCCGCTGGTGCCAGGCGGAATGGCGGCATTTTGTCGAGGCGTTTCCCGACGCCACCTTCGAAAAACGGATCGTGTTGATTGATGTCGGAACGGTTCCCCTGCGGGAGCGCCCCGCTATCTTCAGTGACCTGCGCGGACGGTTGTTTTTTGCGGAGCAACGGAAAGGAGACGACTCCTCGCGCGTGACCTTTGGGTTTCCCACACCCAATACGGCCAACGAGGCGCATCAGCCGTTCTTTTTGGAAATGGCGCGATTGGCTCGCAAACTGGCACTGCGGCTGCAACCTGCGTCTGCTCCCCAGCCGGTGAATACCCAGTCATTCACCATCTACGTGGCCGAGGCTGCCGACGACGTCGACAGTCGACGAGACGAAGTGGTGGAGTATCTGGCCTCCCATGCGATGGTCCTCCCCCCGGGCAACCAAACCATGTCGCGTGATGCCCCACAGTGGGATCGGCAGGTTTCGCAGTGGCTCGACCAGGCCCAGTTGTTTGTGCAGTTGGTGGGCAGCCAAACGGGTGTGCCGTTGCTGGGGACAGCCGAATCGCCGGTGGTCCGTCAGTTTGAACTGGCAGCGCAAAAAAAGCTGCCCCGGCTCGTCTGGCGGCGGGATCAAGCGGGTGGGCCGTCCGAACTGCAGGCGGTGTTGGAGGCCGCCCAGTTCAGCGACGATCTGCAGGAATTTCTGCAGGAGATCGTACGTCGGGCCAAAAGCCAGCCGAGCACAATCCCCGAACCCGCTGTCCGCCGGCCCGCCACCGGCCCTGCGGTCTGCCTCCAAGTCGCCTCGCCCCGCGACCCCCAAGGCACCGGGCTGAAGCAGCAGCTCGAACGGGCGAACCTCAATGTGGTTGGGCCCCAGTTGTCGACCGGCGGCACAAGCCACGCAGACGACACAGCCGAGCCGTTGACGCAGTGCGACGCCCTGGTTCTGGCCGCTTCGGAGGAAAACCGGGATTGGCTGCAGGAGCAGTTGCACCGGCTCCCCCGGCGTCTGGCGGTCCGCCGGCGCGTGCGGCAAGACCCGCTGCCCGTGTTGGTTGTGAGCGGGCAGGGGTTTCTGGACGACGAATTCGCCCCGCGGTTCCCGGCCGGTTGGCTGACGGTGGTGGACCAGCATGCGGAGCAGTCTGCCGCGCAAATCGACGGCTGGATCAAGAATCTCCAGACCGCCTCGCGGATCGAGGCGGCGGAGGCTGACGCGACGCAGATTCCCACTCTGCCGTTTGCCCCCTATCCCGGTTTGCGGGCATTTGAAGAGCCAGAGGCGGTGGTCTTCTTTGGACGCGAGGCCCAGGTGGGGGCGATTCTCGAACGGCTGCGCAGCGAGCAGTTCGTGGCGGTGGTGGGGGGCTCGGGGTCGGGCAAGTCTTCGCTGGTGCGCGCGGGGGTGTTGCCGGCGCTGCGGGCCGGGGCTCTGGGTGCGGAGCACTCGGCGTGGCGGATTCTGACGATGACCCCGGGTGAGAATCCGCTGGCGACCCTCGCCGCCCAGTTGCTCGACACGGGGCTGCTGCAGAAGCGCTGGCCGAATACGGTGAGTGGCCGGGCGCAGTTGACGGTCGCGCTACAGCGCAGCGACCGGGCGTTGATCGAGCAGATCCGGGCCCTGGGGCTGCCGCCGGGAACCCGCCTGCTGCTGCTGGTTGACCAGTTCGAAGAGGTCTTTCGGCTGCGGCAGCGCGATGTCGAGCAATCGAAGCTGTTCGTGCAGATGCTGTTGGCGACAGCGCGGGAGCCGAACCTCCCCTGTGCAGTCATCCTCACGATGCGCAGTGAATTTCAGGGGGAATGCGCGGAATTCCTGGGCCTGCCCGAGGCCCTGAATCATGGCCAGTATCAATGTCCCCGGTTGAACCCCGAGGAACTTCGCCAGGCGATTGATGGACCCGCCGAAGTGGCCGGTTGGGGACTCGATCGTGCGTTGGCCAATCGGTTGATCCGCGAATCGGCGGCCAATCCCGATCAACTGCCGATTGTACAGCATGTTCTGTCGCGCATCTGGCAGGCGGCACAGAATCGCACTTCCGCGCTGTTTGCCGACGCGACCACGGGTCGAGCGGAACTGACGACCGATGATTACCGCGACGTCGGCGGTTTGGCCGGTGATGGTGAGCTGATTGCGGGAAGCGAATCGGACGCGGCTCACAGCAATGCCCTCTCGCGTCACTGCGATGAGGCGTACCTGGAATTGGCTGATGCCAGCCCGGGAAGTCGCGAGTTGGGGCCAGGTCATCAGCCGTCGACGCAACAGCGGATTGCCCAGCGGTTGTTCTGTGGGTTGGCCGAGTGGACTGCTCAAGGGCAGTTGGTTCGGCGGCCCCGTACGGTCACAGAGTTGGCCCAGTGGGCCGACTGTTCGCCCGAAGAATTGATTCGGGTCGCCGATGGATTTCGTCGCGAAACACGCACCTTTTTGCGATGTCCGGCCAAAACACCGGGAGATGCGCTTGAGGCGACGGACGTGCTGGATGTGACGCACGAGGCGCTGTTGCGGCAATGGGAGCGGCTGGCGGGCAAGCCAGCGCGCGCGGGACAGGAGCGCGGGGCCGACGGCTGGCTGCAAGGCGAGGAACTCGCCCGGCGGCGGTACCGGCGTCTGGCCGAGGCGGCCGAGGGAGAAGCGACCGCGGGTCTGTTGAAAGATCCCGAATTGGGGTTTCTCGATCAGTGGTGGCACGAGTTCGCCCCCACCGCGGCGTGGGGGAACGCGGTCGTGGCCGATTCATTCGACCGCACTGGCAACTTTCTCGAACGGAGCCGGGCGGCGACGGCGGCGGAACGGCAGGCGGCCGAGCGGCGGAACCAACAGGAACTGGCGAAGGAACGGTCGACGGCCGCCAAGATGCGACGGTTTACCCAGGCGAGCCTCACACTCGCGGCAGTGGCGACATTATGTGCGGTGGGGGCTGGATGGTGGTATTGGAAGGCACGCGCGGCGGAGACGGCAGCGAACACTGCCAAAGAGGCCGCCCAGAAAAGTGCGAAGAAGTCGCAAGAAAACGAAACCCTCGCGAAAGAGGCAGCCACCCGGGCAAAGACAGCCGAAGAGTTGGCGACGAAAGCCAAGGAAGCTGCCGAACAAGACCGCGACTTAGCGCAGCAGCAGAAGCGTCGTGCCGAACTCTTGCTCTACGCGAACGCCCTCGCGTACGCACAACGCGCTTGGAGTGATGGCAAGGCTAATTTGGCGTGGAACTATCTCGACTCGGCCCAGTCGAATCTGCGGGGTTGGGAGTACGACCATCTGTACAATCGATTCAGTCAGGAAAAAACGACGTTTCGTGGGCATTGGGGACGTGTAAGCAGCGTGGCGTACAGCCCGGACGGCAAGTGGATTGTCAGTGGCAGTTCCGACAAGACACTCAAGGTGTGGGACGCGGCGACGGGGCAGGAAACGCTAACGCTGCATCACCACTATCTTCCGGTTTCGAGTTTGGCTTACAGTCCGGACGGAAAGTGGATTGTCAGCGGTAGTGAGGACGAAATGCTAATGGTGAGCGAGGCGGCGACGGGGCAGCAAACTCTGACGCTGGAGCATCGAGGCACAGTCAACAGCGTCGTCTATAGCCCGGATGGAACAAGGATTGTCAGTGGCAGTTCGAAGTCGACGCTCAAGGTGTGGGACGCCAAGACGGGGATGGAAATATTAACGCTGACAGGGCATTCGGATGCGGTGACTAGTATATCGTACAGCCCGAATGGGAAGTGGATTGTCAGTGGCAGTGGTGACAACACACTGAAAGTGTGGGACGCGGCAACAGGGCAGAAAACGCTCACGCTGACGGGTCATACGAGTGCCGTCACCAGTGTGGCCTACAGCCCTGACGGGAAGGGGATTGTCAGTGGCAGTTAGGACAACACACTGAAGGTTTGGGACGCGCTGACGGGGGAGGAAGCGCTCACGCTGACGGGGCATACAAATTCGGTCACCAGCGTGGCCTACAGTCCCGACGGAAGGTGGATTGTCAGTGGCAGTGGTGACAACACACTGAAGATGTGGGACGCTGAGACGGGGGAAGACACGCTGACGCTGAGGGGTCACACTGACTGCGTTGTCAGCGTGGCGTACAGCCCCGATGGGAAGCAGATCGTTAGTGGGAGTGTAGACAAAACTGTTAAGCTTTGGGACATGGCCGCAGTGCAGAGAACGCTGCCCTTGAGAAGCCATACCGGTCTCGTCTCAAGCGTAGCGAACAGCCCAGACGGGACGCGGATTGTTAGCGGCAGTTCGGACTTGACGCTCAAGGTGTGGGACGCGACGACGGGGCAGGAAACGCTCACGCTGACGGGGCATAAAGACGTCGTCAGAGGCGTGGCCTACAGCCCCGACGGAAGGCGGATTGTTAGTGGCAGTGAGGACAAGACGCTGAAGGTGTGGGACGCGGCGACGGGGCATAACACGCTCACGCTGACGGGGCATACGGCACCGGTTCACAGCGTGGCGTACAGCTCGAATGGAAAGCAGATTCTCAGTGGGAGTTGGGACAACACGCTGAAGGTGTGGGACGCTGCGACGGGGCATAACACGCTCACGCTGACGGGGCATACGGCTCCGGTCTACAGCGTGGCCTATAGCCCCGACGGGAAGTGGATTGTCAGTGGCAGCGAGGACAAAACGCTGAAGGTGTGGGACGCGGCGACGGGGCAGAACACGCTCACACTGACGGGGCATACGAATTGGATCGCCAGCGTAGCCTACAGCCCCGACGGCAAGCGGATTGTCAGTGGCAGTTGGGACAACACACTGAAGGTGTGGGACGCGAAGACCGGTGAGACTACGCAGACGCTCAAGGGACATAACGACCGAATATTTAGCGTGGCCTACAGCCCCGATGGCAAGCGGATTGTCAGTGGCAGTGACGACAAGACACTGAAGGTGTGGGACACGGCGTGCGGGCAGGAAACGCTGACTCTGACGGGCCATAACGACGGAATCTTTAGCGTGGCATACAGTCCGGACGGAACGCGGATTGTCAGTGGTAGCCGGGACAAGACTCTCATGGTGTGGGCTACGGCAACAAAGCAGGGCACGCTGACGCTGAGGGGTCATACCGCGCCTGTCTTCAGTGTGAAGTACAGCCCCGATGGGAAGTGGATTGTCAGTGGTAGTGACGACAACACACTCAAGGTGTGGGATGTAGCGACGGGGCAAGCAACGCTGACGCTAGTGGAACATACGGAGGCGGTACGCAGCGTAGCGTACAGTCCGGACGGGAAGCGGATTGTCAGCGGCAGTGAGGACAACACACTGAAGGTGTGGGACGCAGTGACGGGACAGAAAATGCTGAGCTTACCGGGGAAATCCATTGCTATCCTCAGTGTCGCGTACAGTCCGAACGGCAACAGGATTGCCAGTGGAAGTTATGGAGAAAGGTTGGAGGTGAGGGATGCAATGTCGGGGAACCTAACGTGGATGCGGGGTCATGGAGCTGTTGTGTTGAGCTTAGCGTACAGCCCGGACGGGACACGGATTGTCACGGGAAATGGTTCAGCTTCGCTGACGGCATGGGACGCAGCGACAGGACAGGAATTGCTGTCGCTTCGAGGACATGGCATTCAGGTACGCAGCGTAGCGTTCAGTCCCGATGGGACGAGAATTGTTAGTGGTAGTGCGGACGAAACGCTGAAGGTGTGGAACGCGGCGACGGGGCAGGAAATGCTGACGTTGAAAGGGCATATGGATACCGTCAACAGCGTAGCGTACAGCCCGGACGGGAAGTGGATTGTCAGTGGCAGTTCGGACACAACACTCAAGTTGTGGGACGCGGCGACGGGGCAGGAAATGCTGTCGCTGAAAGGGCATACGGATGCCGTCAACAGCGTGGCTTACAGCCCGGACGGGAAGCGGATTGTTAGTGGGAGTGGGGACAACACACTGAAGTTGTGGGACGTGGCGACAGCAAGTCCATCGCAAAGCCCCCAGGTTCCTTGAAGCGATTGCGAGGGTAATCGAGCACCGCATCCATCGACAGTCAGCCAGTTGGTGGCGGGAGTCGGTCGGGGCAATTGATCACGTTTTATACGCGCTTCGGCTCGAAGCGAGACTCTCTCGCCTTGATTGCCATTCACGGGTTGTGGCTGTCCGCTGTCGCTGGGCGAGAAGAACTTGCGATGAATTTCAGGCGTCTTCAGTGGGAAGCAGCCCCCGTCCCACCCTGCGCCTGCCTCGCGACAACCCCCGCGAACCGAAACAATGCTCCTTCCGGCGGACTGTTCTGCCGGGGGCACCGCGTCCCCGCCCGACGCCGTCCGCCCCGCCCGGGATACGCCACCCGTTTCGCCCGACCCGAAAGGATTTTTCGATCACAGGGAAGCTGCTCGCTTGCTTCCTTCTGTGGTTCGCTGCCACCGCTTTGGTCACTGACATTCCACTCCAGTAGGGGGACCGTATCTGCATCGTCGGCGGCGGTCTGGCCGAACGGATGCAGCACTACGGCTGGCTCGAAGCCCGTCTCGTCTCCCGCTTCGGCGATCTCGACCTCACCTTCCGCAATCTCGCCTACTCGGGCGACATCGAGCGCCCGTTTCGCGGCCCGATCCGCCGCCCAGCGATGCATTTCCTTCCCGTATCCGACGTGCTGGCGCAGTTCGAGATTCTCGACACACAGCTCCGCCACTTCCGGGCGGAGTTCGGCGGCTTCCCAACGCAGCGAGCGCACCTCGCGCCGCAACTCCTCCACGAGGTTCACGTGCGACCTCGCCCCGAGCGCTGAACTCCGTTCCAGCACAACACCTTTCAGGATCACTCTCTTCACGCACCTCCACCGCCATTCACAAGGTCTGCTCCCAATACAGATAACCAACCGGTTGGCCGAATGTTGACAAGGGGGAAAATCGCAGCCCATTTCCAACAGCAGTGTGGCGATGATTCAGGACGGTCAGGTCCGGCGATTGCAGAAGTTGTTGTCGCGGGAGATGTCGTGGGGTGTGGCGGCGGTGAAGTCCGGGATCCGCGAGAAGAGGGCGCGATCGGTCGAGGTCCACTCAACCCGCTTCCTTCCGCCTGCCCCAGAGCCCCAGAGCCCCAGTCCGCCGCCCGCGCCGCTGGAACCCGGGCCGGGAACTGAAGTATCATAGGATTTCCGTCCCGTCGTTTGGTTCGGGGGGAATGATCGACCCGAAGTGACCTGCGCTCCGCCCACGCATCGTGCCATGAATCAACTCGAACACGATCTCTTCATCAGCTACTCAACGATCGACAATCAACGCGGCTTGGTCGCGGCATTCGTGAGACATCTAGAAATCGAATTAAATTCCGAGTTGGGAAAAAAAAATCAACAGCGAATCTGGTGGGATGAAGCCAAGATTGACAAGAACCTGCCTCTCACCACTCAAATTCGCGATCGAGTCAGCCGTTCCCGTCTGTTGGTCGTGCTGCTTTCCCCAGGCTATTGTGAGTCGGATTGGTGCCGACAGGAAAGAGAAGCGTTTCTGTCGCGCTTTCCCAACGCCTTCAATGAAGGGCGTTTGATTCTGATCGATTTGGGTAAGCTTGGAAAGGCTGATCGCCCGGAGGAGTTTCGAGAACTTCGGGGTCATGACTTTTTCACACCAAACGAGGCTGAACCCAATTGCGGTGAGCTGTTCGGTTTTCCCGTTCCAGATCTCAATGACCACGCTCATCGCAGGTTTTTCAACGCAGTCAATGATTTGGCGCGAAAGCTAAAGACTCAACTGAAAGCAACCGGGGCCCCCACCCTCGATCAAAGCGCCATCCCTCATCCCGGCATCCGCATCTTTCTGGCCCAGGCGACCGACGATGTGGCCGACGAACGCGACGAAGTCGCCCGCTATCTGGCCGATCACTTCACCGTTGCCCCACCCCTCGACGACCCACCGATCGGCAGCCTGGACGAGTGGAACAGGCGCCTCGACCAGGCGCTGCAAACGGCCGATGTGTACGTGCAGTTGGTCGGCAGTCTTCCCGGGCGCAAGCTGTTTGGCAGCGACCACCGCCCCGTGCTCGGGCAATTTGCCCGGGCGAGGCAGGCGGGGAAGACCATGTTCCTCTGGCGGAAGACCGATCCCGAAGAGGTGGCTGAACCCGCCCTGCGCGAGGTGCTCAACGCGGCCGAATATGTCCACACCATCCAGGAATTTCGGGAAGCGATCGTCCGCCGCGTCACCCCTCTTCCACCCGTTGTGGCATCGAAACCCACCGCCAGTCCCACCCCCGCCGACGCGCGCAGCGTGTTCATCCAGGCGGGGGTGGAAGATGCCGACCAGGCCGATCAGTTGAGCGATCTGCTGGCCGGCTGCAACTGCTTCGCCCAACGGCCGCTGCTCACCGGGACCCCCGAAGAAATTCGGGCCGATCTGGAGGAAAATCTCGACAGTTGCGACGGCGTGATTGTGCTCTACGGCAAGATTCCTCCTGCCTGGCTCAAGGCGCAGTTTCGCGAACTTCCGCGGCACTTCTCGCGGCGCAAGAAGAAGGCGGTGCCGCGCCCCATTCCCGCGTTGGCCGTCTATGAGGGGCAACCCCCCAACAAGCCCGATCCGGGAGTCAACGCCCCCGGCCTGCAGTGGATCGAAACCGGCGATCCCCAGTGGCGCGAGAAACTGCGCGACTGGGTGACCGGCATGGCTGAGGGAGGTGCCTCGTGAATCCCGCGCCCAACCCCGTCGAGACCCAGGCTCCCTACCCCGGCCTGCGGGCCTTTCTCACCGACGAGGCGGAACTGTTCTTTGGCCGCGACGCCCAGATCGACAATGTTTTGGGCCGGTTGAAAGACCAGCGGTTTCTGGGGGTGGTGGGGGGGTCGGGGTGCGGCAAGTCGTCGCTGGTTCGCGCGGGGGTGGTCCCCGCGCTCGAGGCGGGGGCGATGGGTGAGTTGGGTTCCGACTGGCGGGTGGCCGACTTCACCCCCGGCGACACCCCTCTGGCGAACCTTGCCGGGGCGCTGCTGCAATCGGGCGTGCTGGGAGATCGCTGGCCCGCGACCGAAGCGGGCCGGGCGCAGTTGACCGCCGCCCTGCGCCGCAGCGACCGCGCGCTGATCAACCTCGTGCGCCCCCTCGAACTTCCCCGGTTCACCCACCTGCTGCTGCTGGTCGACCAGTTTGAAGAGATCTTTCGCTTTCAGCAGCATGCGGCGAATGAAGCCCAGTTGTTCGTGCGGCTGTTGCTGACCACCTGCCGCGAGCTGCAGTTGCCCGTCTATGTGCTGCTGACGATGCGCAGTGACTTTCTGGGGCAATGCCCGGTGTTTGAAGGGCTGCCCGAGGCGCTCAACGACAGCCAGTACCTCTGCCCGCGCATGACCCGCGAACAGATTGCCGAGGCGATCGAGGGCCCCGCCGAACTGCGCGGGGCCACGGTCGACCCGGCACTGGTCACCCGGCTGATCAACGACTCGGGGGTCAACTCGGACCAGTTGCCGCTGGTGCAGCATGTGCTGGCCCGCATCTGGCGGGCCGCCCAGACGCGGGAAGGAACCCCCAGCCCCAGCCAACTGACGGTCGACGACTATCGGTGCGTGGGGGGGTTGCGGGAGGGATCGCGGGGAACTTCCGGCAATGCGAGCGGCAGTCTCAGTGGCAACGCCTTTTCGCGGCATTGCGATGAGGCCTATCTCCAATTGAACGACGGCACGGCCGCCAGCCGCGACCTGGGCCTCGGCCATCAACCCTCCCGCCGCCAGATGCTGGCGCAGCGTCTCTTTTGTGGTCTGGCCGAGGTGGGGGAGGCGGGGCAGGTGATCCGTCGGCCGCGGTCGGTGGCGGAGTTGGCCCAGTTCAGCGGCTGCCCGGTCGAAGAGGTCTGCGCGGTGGCCGACGCGTTTCGGCAGCACGGCCGCACCTTTTTGCGTTGCCCCACCAAAACCCCCAGCCAGCCTCTGGGGCCGGCGGACGTGTTGGATGTGACGCACGAGGCGCTGTTGCGGCAGTGGGAACGGCTGGCGGGACGCCCGGCCACGACGGAGGGAGAGATTCCCGTCGAGGGGTGGCTGACACGGGAGGAGTTCGCCCGGCGGCGGTACCGGCGTCTGGCCGAGGCGGCCGAGGGGGAGGCGACCAACGGTCTGTTGAAAGATCCCGAGCTGGGGTTTCTCGATCAGTGGTGGCGCAAGTTCGCCCCCAATGCGGCGTGGGGGAACGCCATCGTGGCCGATTCGTTCGCCCGCACCGGCAACTTTCTGGAACGCAGCCGGGTAGCGGCCGCAGCCGAGGCGGAACGTCAGGCGGCCCAGCGGCGGACACAACAGGAACTGGAAAAGGAACGAGCAGCAGCGCACAAATTGAGAAGGTACACCCTGGTGAGTTTGACGTTCGCCGCGGTCGCGAGCTTGTGTGCGGCCTGGGCCGGTTGGTGGTATTGGAAGGCAACGGTGGCCCAGGAAGCCGCCGTGAGCCTGGCCAAGGAAGCCCAAGAAAAAGAGCTCGAAGCACAGGAATCCGCCTCACGAGCCACCAAGGCCGAAGAGTTGGCTACGAAGGCGAAGGAAGCCGCCGAAGGCGACCGCGATTTGGCCCAGCAGCAGCAGCGGCGTGCCGAAGGCTTGGTCTACGTGAACACCATCGCGAACGCACAACGCGCCTGGAGTGATGGCAACGCCAAATTGGCGTGGCAGTATCTTGACTCGGCCCAATGGAATCTGCGCGGCTGGGAGCACAACTATCTCTACACGCTGTTCCAGCACGAGAAAACGACGTTTCATAAATATTCGGCACCTGTGCTCAGCGCGACGTACAGCCCGGACGGCACGCGGATTGTCAGTGGCAGTAACGACAACTCACTCAAGGTAAGGGACGCGGCGATGGGGCAGGAAACGCTCACGCTCACGGGCCATGAGGGTCCGGTCAACAGCGTGGCCTACAGCCCCGACGCGAAGCGGATTGTCAGTGGCAGTTCCGACAAGACGCTGAAGGTCTGGGACGCGGCGACGGGGCAGAAAACGCTCACGCTCACGGGCCATGAGGGTCCGGTCAACAGCGTGGCCTACAGCCCGGATGGGACGCGAATTGTCAGTGGGAGCTGGGACAACACACTGAAGGTGTGGGACGCGGTGACAGGGCAGGAAAGGTTGACACTGACGGGGCATAGAGACCAGGTCCTTAGCGTGGACTACAGCCCGGACGGGAAATGGATTATCAGTGGCAGT
>JBKDUK010000357.1:0-2187 GCA_046339535.1 Planctomycetaceae bacterium
GCTGTGAGGGCTTGCTCACTTCCCGCCCTCCGGCTTGGCCACCGGGGTGGGCTCATCGTCGAGTGCTGCGAATTCCGCTCGCACAACAGACATGTCGTCGTAGGAAATTTGAGCGAGCGGAGTTGCCAACAGTTCCCGAACCATGCCGACGAACGCCTGCAGCCGCTCGATCCCCGCACGCTGGAGAGTCACCGCTGCCTCTGCGGACGTGAGTTTATCCCGCACTCCAGCACTGACAGACCGCTCTTCGTCGAGTCTGGTCCGCAGGTAGGCAATCTCGTCGCGTTGCTGCACAGAAACGGCATTCGTTGCGTTGAGTCGGTCAGTCTCATTGTTGCGTGGCCGTCGCACGTCGATGGTCTCGGCCTGTTGTTCCGCGAGTTGCTTCCGCAGGTGCAGGATCGCGTCGGCCATCTTGTCCGGAGAATCACAACCCCACGTCATACCGGGCCAGACCCTTTGCTCTGCGTCTCGCAGCCGTTTGTCGTCGGCCGCCATCGCGCCTTTCAGCGTCTCGATCTCGGCTCTGGCCGCGTCCAACTGCTGCTGCCAGATCGCCGCGTCCTGCTGCTGCTCGACCGTCAGCACCTGCCGCTCGGTAAATTCGTCGGATGCGGCCCGCTTGGCGCTGGCGAGTTCCTGCCGCAGCGTCTCGATCTCGGCCCGGGCCGCGTCGAGTTGCTGCCGCAGAGAGTTCACTTCTGAAAACGCATCACTGACGACTCGTTGGGATTGTTCCAGCAGCGTGCCGAGGTCATTCCCCTCCAACACCTGCCGCTCGCGGTCGAGGTCCCGCACGTGGGCGGCCTCGGCGGTGAACACGTGGGGATAGCGGGCTCGCAGTTTGGCCAGGTTGCGGGCCTGCTCGGCCTCGAGGGTCGTCCCCAGCGCGTCGCAGGCGACCGCCAGATACCACAGACAGTCCCCGATCTCCTCCCGCAGGTTGACCGGGTCGAGCGGGCGGCCGTAGTAGATGTGTTTCTTGACCGGGTCGGCGAGTTCCCCCGCCTCGGTCTGCAGCCCCAGCACGGCGTGCACCAGCCGGGCCTGCTGCTGCAGCCGCGTCTGCAGCGCGGGGGTGATCGGGCTCTCGGTCCGCAGGGCCTGGGCGGTGTAGCTCGGGGCAGTCGGGTCAGTCATGGCGAACTTTCGGCAGGGGGAAACGGGATCAGGAACCGGACGGTCGCGACGGATTACGACTGCCCCGGGCCGTCAGCCCCGGTGCTGTCGTCGAGGGGTTCGGTAACCGGAGCCGGGTGGCTGTTCGGAGTTGTCTGTGAGTTGGTCAATTCAGTTGCGGCAAAACTGGTATTTTGGGACAGCAGCATCCAATACAACGCATCGTATTGGTGCATAGCAGCGGCAACCAATTGAACAAACTGGTGGTCTGTGACCTCCATCTGGCAAGTCTGCCTCACGGATTTTGCGAAGTTTTGCAGCAACCGGTGGTTCTCGGTGAACCCGGCATTTTCGGCCTGCGTTTGGTCCTGCTGTTTTCGGAGTTTGACAATCTCGGACCGGGCCGCTTGCAGTTCCTCCGACTGAGATTCCAGATGGACCTGCCGCAGCCGCTGCAATTCCTGCTCGGTCTCCCGCAACTGCAGTTTGATTTGTGCCAAGTCATCCCCGACTGCGTCTTCGTCGGTCCAGGCCCGCCGCAATGCCGCACCAGTTGTGCGGGCTTCGTGCTGGGCCACCATGATCATGTGGCGGATGGCCTGCCAGTTCACGTCGCCGTCACGATGGAAGCGGGCTTCGTGGGCCTCCAACTGATATTCCAGACAACGCAGCGTCGACCAGACTTTTTCCGACGGGTCCAGCATTTTTTCGGCGGTACGGCAGCGAGGTGGCATTTCAATTGTCCTGTAGTTCCGGTTCCGGGGGCATCCACAGCATCGCCCAGCAGTCGCTGATCCGCGGCGGGGCGCTGGTCTCGGTGGTCGTGTCGTTGGGCGTCGGGGGATTGATCGGGCCAGGCTGCGGAGGCAGATGGGTGGCCGGAACCGCGACCGCCCGGTGCAGCCGCCACGCGACAAACCCCAGACCACGCAGAAAATCGGTGTACTCGGGAATCGACAGCACCAAAAGCGGTACCTGCCATTTGCTGACCTCGGCCTGCAGGCCCCGCAGGACCAGCGTTTCGACCTCTTCGACGGCGTGTTGCTGGTGCCGTGCCACCTTAAGTTT
>JBKDUK010000358.1:0-2175 GCA_046339535.1 Planctomycetaceae bacterium
CATTACGGGGCGAGCTTCACTTGGGAGGGCCTCCTTCTCGTTGGTGTCCCCGTCTGGCTGAACTTCCTCTGGCTGCTCGCCCTGCCCACGATCCCGGCGATGGCGGGCTGCGTCGCGGCGAACCTGCTGTTCTCCACGCCCTACCTCGTCTTCTCCAAGTGGGTGCACCCCTACATGCACATGCGGTTTGACCTGGCGATGCAGGCCGCGCCGCCCGCGCTCAGGCTGATCCTGGGCTCGCCCTACGGCGTCGCGACCCGGGTTTCCCACTACGTCCACCATCAGGACCCCCGGACGAACTACAATCTCCAGTACCTCGCCGACCTGCTCCGTTGTCGCTGGCGAAGGCCCTCGGCTTCCGAATGGGACCAGATGATCGCCCTCGGGCTCATTGAACCCAGGCATCGCCAGCGCCTTGAAGGGCGGCGGTTCCTGTTCCATCCCTTCTGAGGAGTCCCGGCAGGGACGCCAGGGGAAGGATGGCGGGCTCAAAGTCGAGTCGGGTGCAGTTGGCGGCGCGCCCCCTGCCGGGCTGGCGCCTATCCGATGGTCCTCACGGGACCATGGCCAACGCGCCCGGACGGCGCGGATCCCTTAAGTCGGGTCATTGCCCACCCAAGACTTGAAAGGTCAAATACAGCTTCATGACAAGTCGAGGACCGCCGCCCGAATGGGCGAGGCAGTCTAGAGCCCTCAAGACAGGACGGATGGGTCGAAAGTGGACTGGAAACTCCCAGGCCTCCAGAAATCATTAACTCCTTACCCTCAGGGTCAGGCTCATCGCGCAATCAGACTCGGTCCCGGGCCTACATGTACGGAATGATCCACCGCGCTGCGCGGGAAATGGTGCAAAGTTCCGGCGGCGAGCCTCTCTGGAACAGTATTCTCAGGACATCAGGACTTAAGGATGAGGCCTTCATCAGCGGCCTGTCCTACCCCGATGACGTCACCTTCGGGCTGATCGGCGCCGTCGCCCAGGAGATGAACCTCAGCCTCGAGGAAACCCTGGTGCGTTTCGGCCGGTTCTGGATCGGCTTCGCGGACGCGAGCGCCTATGCCCCGCTGATGACCATGGCGGGGGACGACCTCTTCGACTTCTGCCGGAACCTGGACCGCATGCACGCCAGCATCCAGGTCAGCCTGACCGATGTCGACGTGCCCTCGTTTCGTGTCCTTGAGATCGGCGAGACCTTCATCCGGATCGCCTATATCTCAAATCGAAGTGGGCTTGAGCCCTTCGTGACCGGCCTCCTCGAGGGCCTGCTCCAGCGGTTCGGCCACCGGGGGGAGGTCCATCTTGTGGGGCCCCAGGACCCCGGCGTCGAATTCCTCATCGCCATCGAAGGCTAGGACTTCTCGGTGATGGTGCGGCTCGACCCGTCTCAGCTCGACCTGATCCTGCCTGCGCATATCCGCGTAAGCCCCGACCTGACCATCCTGTCGACGGGCCAGTCCCTGCGGCGCCTGACGCCCTGGTGCGCGCCGGGTACGCGGCTGGAGGACAGTTTCCGGATTGAGCGGCCCAGGGGGCTCTTGGACCTCGAGGCCTGGGTTCGCAACAAGACCCCCGTCCAGCTCAGGGCGACCAAGGGCTCTGTCTTTCTCAGGGGCCTCGTCCTTTCCCTCGAGACGGACTTTCTCTTCTGCGTCAGCCATGTGGTCAGCCAGGTCTCGAGCCTGCAGGACTCGGGCCTGCGCATGTCGGATTTCTCGGAGGTCGACTCCTCGCTCAGCGCCATCCTCGCGGCCGGGGTCCAGGCCTCCATGGTCGCCGAGTCCCAGGAGTTGATGCGCGCCCTTTCCGGGGCGCGGGACGCGGCCCTCGCGGCGAGCGAGGCCAAGAGCGTCTTCCTGGCCAACATGAACCACGAACTACGCACCCCGCTCAACGGCGTCCTGGGTCTGGTGGGAGCGCTCAACCGTACGCCTCTCACCAAGGCCCAGGAGGAGATGGTCCAGCTGATCATGACCTCCGGCCAGACCCTGGAGCGCCTTCTGTCGGACATCCTGGACCTGACCAAGGTGGAGGCGGGCCAGCTGGCGCTGGAAGCGGCCCCGTTCCAGCTGGGGGCAGCGGTCGAGGACGCCGTGCGCCTGATGCGCGTGAGGGCGGACGACAAGGGGCTGGCCTTTGGCCTGGACCTTGGCCCCGGGAGCCAGGCCTGGGCCCTGGGC
>JBKDUK010000359.1:0-9541 GCA_046339535.1 Planctomycetaceae bacterium
TCATTGTGCTTGCGGGTACGTTGGCCCAGACGCAGGCCG
This sequence comes from Planctomycetaceae bacterium, assembly GCA_046339535.1. Taxonomy (GTDB): domain Bacteria; phylum Planctomycetota; class Planctomycetia; order Planctomycetales; family Planctomycetaceae; genus UBA10511. Next base: position 40 of record JBKDUK010000359.1, read on the forward strand.
ATATCTGGGTGGTGGTGCGGGATTATTTCCGCACGGCCATCGCCTGGATTCCGCTGCAGGTGTTCTTTCCGAAGTCCTTCTTCCCCAATCTTCCCCCGATCCCGGGAGCTTTCCCGTTTCCCGGGGGCTGGTTGATTGGGGCACTGATGGCAGTCAATCTGGTGGCAGCCCATATGGTGCGGTTCACCATGCAGGCCCGGGGCTCGAAGTTATGGTCGGGCGTGGCGGTGATTGCCGTGGGACTGGTGCTGACCACCATGGTTGTTTTGGGAGGTTCCGGTTCGGGACTGCAGGCAGAACCGGTGGTGAGCTGGCAACAGACCTGGATCCTCTGCAAGTTGTTGCTGGCGGTGGGTGGCCTGGCTCTGGTCGGTGTCGGTGTCCTGAAGCAAGGACTGTCGGCCTCTCTCAGACGGCTGTCCGTTGTCTTCGGGGTCTTGCTCGAAGTGGGAGCGGTTGCGCTGTTCGTGCTGGGGGATCGGGTCGCCCTGGGCGATTCCTCCATGCGCATCCTGTGGCAACTGATCCAGGGAGGTATGGCTGGAATTGTGTTGCTGGTGGGTTGCTGGATGGTCTTCGGCAAACGCGGCGGAGTGGTGCTGTTGCATGCCGGTATTGGCCTGTTGATGTTCAGCGAACTGCTGGTGGGGCTCTCGGCCGAAGAGGCCCAGATGCACATCAAGGAGGGCGAGACCGTCAATTACGTGCAGGACATCCGCGAGGTGGAACTGGCACTGACCGATTCGTCTGACCCACAGAATGACCGGGTGTGGTCCATCCCCCAGTCGCGGCTCGAGGAGCCGTTTGAATCGACTCAACACTGGCTGTTTACGAAGTCCTTCTGCCGCAAGATGCCTGAATCGCTGCGTGCCGTCGTCGGAGCCCATCCGGCCGACGCGGTCATCAGCGATCCGGCTCTCCCCTGTGACCTTCGCGTGGTGCATTATTTCCAGAATGCGAAACTCGGTCCCGTCGGCGGAGAAGAGGGCAAACTCGCCAATCCGGCCAACCGCGGTCTGGGTCTGACTTCCCAGGCGGTGGAAGTCCCCGCGGGAACCGGGGTCAAGTCGGAGGCGGTGGACGATTCCGCCGCTTACGTCGAATTCCTGCGCAAGGGGACCCAGGAAAGCCTGGGGACCTACCTGTTCAGCGTGACTCAATCTCGATTCCAGGATTCACGCGAGCGGTCGGGATGGACCGACGCGGAAGTCCGGGCCAATACGCCCCCCTTCCTCTACAAGCTGACCGAGCCCCAGACGCTGGAAATCGACGGCAAGTCGTATCGTGTCGCCTTGCGTTTCAAGCGGAATTACAAGCCTTACCAGGTACAACTCGATGATGTGCGGTTCGACAAGTACATCGGGACCAACACGGCCAAGAACTATTCCTCCGATGTGGTTTTGACCGAACAGGGGACGTCTGTTCCCCGCCACATCTGGATGAACAATCCCCTGCGTTACGGGGGAGAGACCTTCTATCAGTCCAATTACATGCAGGACCCGATCACAGGTGAGGAATCGACCGGACTGCAGGTCGTGACCAACACCGGGTGGATGATTCCCTACGTCTCCTGCATGCTGGTGGCGGTGGGGATGCTGTTCCAGTTCGGCGTGACTCTGGGACGATTCCTGACCCGAGGGCCCAAGGGCCCCAACCCGGGTGGCGAACTGAATGTCATGGCCTCCCCGACGGCTGTGACCCGCGTCCCGCGCACCCGCGGTGACTGGATTGCGGCCGGCGTGGCCGTTGCCATCTGCGCACTGATGCTTGGCTACTCGACACGTGCGAAGCAGGATCCCGACGGCTTCGATCTGAGTGCGGCGGGCCAGATCCCGATTGTGTACGAAGGGCGTGTCAAGCCTCTCGATACCCTGGCACGAAACACACTGCAGATCATGTCGAACTACGACAGTGTGCCCGACGCCCACAACACCTCGCGCAAGTTGCCGGCCATCCGCTGGATTCTCGATGTCATGTCTGGGGTTTCTGATGAAGGTCCCCAGGGAGCACCGCGGGCCCACGATCACCGGGTGTTCCGCATCGACAATCCCGAAGTCCTTGATTTCTTCGGGCTGGAGAAACGGAAGGGTTACCTGTACTCCCGCAATGAAGTGGCGGCGAAGGCGGGAGAGTTCCACAAGAAGGTGGATGAACTTCGCGAGAAGAAGCGGGTCGAAGAGATGAATGTCTTTGAGAAGCGCCTCGTCGAACTCGATCGCCGCGTCCGGGCCTTCACCTCGATCGAGGCGACAATGCATCCCGAGGCTCTTCCCGATGCAACTGATCCGCAGATTCGGCGGACCATTCAGCAGCGGGCGGCGACCATTCGGGACGATCTGGTTGCGGCTGAAGAGCGACTGCTGAAGCGACTGCCTCCCCTGGCCGTCCCCGTCTCTGACGGCTCCTCCGAATCTGCGACGCAATGGAAGCCACTCGTTTCCGCATTCACCAACGACTTCATTCTTTCCAAGGTGCTGGAGGCTCAACCTCCCTCGCCGGCCGTCGAGGCCTGGCGGAAAATCCTTGACAGCTACGCTGCGAAGAAGCCTGGTGAGTTCAATCGGTCGGTCGGCGAGTACCTGTCCCTTCTCTCTTCGACCTCTCCGCCAGACTATCGTCCCGAAAAAACCAGGTTCGAGACCCGGTTCAACGCCACGGCACCTCTGCATGCCGCCTGGACTTTGTACATCCTGGCATTCATCGCCACGGCGATTGGCTGGCTGCTGGCAACCATCGGCTGGGGACGCACGTTCCAATGGGGCACGTGGGTGGGCATCTTCGTGATTTTTGCAATTCACACCGCAGCGCTGTGTGCCCGCATCTACATCTCCGGTCGTCCACCCGTCACCAACCTCTATTCTTCAGCCGTCTTCATCGGCTGGGGAGCCGTCGCCTTTGGCCTCGTGCTCGAGTGGATATTCGGACTGGGGATCGGCAATGCCGTTGCATCGATTGCCGGTTTCATGACGCTCTACATCTCCTTCAAACTCGCGGGGGACGGAGACACCTTCACCGTCATGCAGGCGGTGCTGGATACCCAATTCTGGCTGGCCACCCACGTGGTCTGCATTTCGCTGGGATACACGGCGACCTTTGTCGCGGGCACCCTGGGGGTCATTTACATTCTGCACGGCATGTTTACCCCGCTGGCCACCGAGCGTTCTCGCGCCATGCAGCTCTCGATGATTTACGGAACCCTCTGTTTCGCCATCATTCTGAGTTTTGTGGGGACGGTTCTGGGAGGACTCTGGGCCGATGATTCGTGGGGACGCTTCTGGGGTTGGGATCCGAAAGAAAATGGAGCCCTCATTATCGTGCTCTGGAATGCACTGGTGCTGCACGCACGCTGGGGCGGCATGGCCAAAGAGCGGGGCCTGGCCGCGCTCGCGGTGGGGGGCAACATCGCCACGGCCTGGAGTTGGTTTGGCGTCAACGAATTGGGGGTCGGACTGCATTCCTACGGATTCACCGAAGGAGCGCTGCTGTGGCTGGGCCTGTTCATCGGAACTCAATTGTTGATTGGCGGCCTGGGGCTGCTTCCCAAGTCGTGCTGGTGGAGTCACGTGGTTGAGAGCATGTCCCAATCCTCCAAGCATGGCCCCGCGGTCACCTGAGCTGAGATGCGGGTCTTACCCGTTTTGGATCTGCTGAACAGCGTGGCAGTCCATGGCATTGCCGGACGTCGCTCGACGTATCGACCTGTACAGAGCCGACTGTACCGCGGAGCCGAACCACTGCAACTGATGCGGGCCTTCCGCGACCAGTTTCAGTTGTCCACCGGCTACCTGGCCGATCTCGACGCCATTTTGCATGGCCGTCCCAATCTGCGTCTGTTCGACCAATTGCGGGCCGCCGGGTTTGGATTGATGATCGATGCGGGAGTCCGTCGCATGGCCGATGCCCGCGAGATTCTGGACGCTGGTGCACAACTCGTGATTGTGGGCCTGGAAACCTCACCCGGACCGGAAAGTCTGCGCGAAATCGTCGATGAACTGGGCCCGGAGCAGGTGGTGTTCAGCCTCGATCTCAACAGAGGGCAGCCTCTGACTCTCAAAGGTTCGGGCTGGGAGTTGATGACGGTGTCACAGATCGTCTCCCGGGTCGTGGAGTCGGGTATCCGATCCATGATCCTGCTCGACCTCGCGGGGGTCGGGATGGGGACGGGAATTCCCACAGCCGAGCTGTGTAACGAGGTCCGTCGTCGGTTTCCGGGACTGCGGGTGATCACGGGCGGAGGAGTCCGGAACGCTGCCGACCTCGAACAGGAGGCCCGTCGTGGCGTGACGGCGGTGCTGGTCGCCTCAGCCCTGCATGATGGTCGCCTGACAGCTGCGGACGTGTTCCCCTTTTCCCAAGGGTGGCCCGCAGTCGAGACACCGACCTGAATCAGCGGATCTCCGGTCCGCCCGATCGGGATACAGGCCTCTCCGCCTGGATCGGAGAGACCACGTGCCGACCGGGTGTCGGGGCCGAATCAGCCTCTGAGGGCGGCACTCGCTCAATCCGCAGGGTGGTGGTGCGGGACTGAATGAATTCCCTGCCCTTGGAAGTCCGAACCGCCATTCTCGACTGATGTGTTTCCAGCAAATCCAGACAGAGTTGGGAACCGGTTTCGATCCGGGCGGATCCGTGCCAATCGGCCCCCAGACTGCGGATCTCGATGTCTTCGTCGACCTGCGGAGTACCGCGGGATGTCTGTCGACCGGCCCACTCCAGGGTCTGTTGTCGTTCTCGCTGCTGAACCACGGAATATTCGGTGGAGGACTGCAGCCGTTCGACCGAAGAGATCGGCCGGCTTTCTACCCAGCGCTGCCCCACGTCCTGCCCGCGCACGGCGATCAAGCCAATCCAGTCATGCAGCAGTTGGGTCGGATTTTCGCTCCCCCAGGTCTCCTCGAGCTCCTGCCGAAACCGGCTTCGCGCGCGGCTGTCGGACACCGCCTCGCTGCAGCGATCAAGAAAGCCTGCGAAGTCATCGATCGCCAGCAGTTCGCCCCGCTCAGACAGCCAAAACCGAAACCCATTGCCCATCAATCCATGCCACCCCACAACGCCCCGGGAGGGAGTCTGTGCCGAGTTGTGGGAATCAAAAACCTCGCGAGTCCCGTCGGGAAACTCATAGATCTGTCGGCACCGCAGAAAGCCGAGCTGAAACTGCCGGACGGGAGTTTCCCCCGAACGAGCATTCGCGCGGGCTTCCGTGTCGATCAGACCGGGAGGAATGCTGAACCCTTCGAATACGATGGCCATGTCGAGGTGTGACAGTGCCCGGGTTTCGTGCGGTTCGCTGGCCCCAGGCTGGGTCAACACGGTTGTCAACCGCCGGCTGAATCCGAAGCGATCTCCCGGTTGCAACCTGGGGTCGGCAGCCGAATTCGCCGGGGCCTCCCCCTCCTGCTCCTCTTCGGGGAATTCCAGGTCGACCGACGAGCGATCGACCGACACCTGAGAACCACAACCCGCCAAACAACCGAAACCCCACAGCGCCAGCAGAACGTACGGAACGAGACGGTTCCACAACCGGCGAGCAGGATCTCCGTGTTCAGACAGCAGCATGCGGACGGCCAGTTCGAAATGGCGGAAGCAACCGAAGGGGGCCGAAAACTAGCACTTCACCCCGAATTGCTGAAGAGGATTTCGAACTGCCTGCGTTACCCTGTTCCTCCAGATCGCCGTCGGGGGGAGAACCCGGGCAAGCCAGACAGCCTGGGGAGGCCCACGCAATGGGGAGCCTGTCGTGAGGGCGAGGGCGAGTCAGACGATAGAACTCCCGGCCCGTCGAACTTTCTGGCGGACCGCAGGAGGGCCGGATATCATCCGCGGAAGAGGATCCCAGGAACCCCGCGCGACTCCGGAGGCTGTGATGTCAGGATCGAATCGTCGTGACTTTTTGGTGGCTGCATCCGGATTGGCATTGAGTCCCGGACTGTCCGCAGGGCTGTTCGCACAGGACGAACCGAAGGCGGAAGCCAAGCCCGAGCCAGTCCGTCTGGCAATCATGGGAGTCAACGGGCGGGGCCGCCAATTGATGAATGTTCTGGCCAAGTTTCCCGAGGCGGAAATCGTCTGGATCTGCGATCCCGACTCGGCCACGCTGGATCCGGCCGTCAAGCAATGGACCGACGCGGGGCGCTCCGCCCCACAAACCGCAGCCGACTTCCGCCGGGCTCTGGACGACAAGTCGGTCGACGCTCTGGTCTGTGCCGCCCCCGACCACTGGCATGCCCTCGCGACGATCTGGGCCTGCCAGGCGGGCAAGGATGTCTATGTCGAGAAGCCCTGCTGCCACAATCCGGTGGAAGGACGCCGGATGATTCAGGCAGCCCGCAAGTATCAGCGCATCGTGCAGGTTGGGACCCAGCGGCGAAGCGCCCCGGACATGGCAGCGCTGGCCGAGTACATCCAGGGGGGCAAACTGGGGCAGGTGAAATTTGTTCGGACCTGGATCACGAGCGTCCGCCCCAGCATCGGCAAGATGCCGGTCTCTGAGCCCCCCCGGAATCTCGACTTCAATCTGTGGGCCGGTCCGGCCCCCGGGAATGCCTACAAATCGAACCTGGTCCATTACCATTGGCACTGGCGGTGGGATTTTGGCACGGGTGAATGCGGCAACAATGGTATCCACGGTCTGGATGTGGCCCGATGGGGGACCGGTGTCGACGCTCCAACCCGCATCACCTGTGGCGGCGGTCGCTATTTCTTTGAAGATGACCAGGAAACTCCCGACACCCAGCTCGCGACATTTGAGTTCCCAGGCCTTGCCATTCAATGGGAACATCGCACCTGGTCACCCCGCGGTTTGGATGGGGAGACGTTTGGTGTCGAGTTTTACGGCACGGAGGGAACCCTGCTGACCAATGGGCGGGGATGGACTGTCTACGACCCCAAGAATGCCGTGGTGACGAAGGTTGATCCGGGAGAATCGGATGCAACTCACTGGCGGAACTTCTTCGATTGCCTGCGGACCCGTTCGATCCCGAATGCCGACATCGAGATCAATCACAAGAGCACGATGCTCTGCCATCTGGCGAACATTGCCTGGCGGACCCGATCGGTGCTGGACTACGACGGCACGACTGAGACGATCGCCCAGAACCCTGCAGCAAGTGCACTGTTGGGGCGGCAGTACCGGCAAGGGTTTGAACTCCCGGTCATCTGAGCGTGGTCCCCAGATTAGCCGCCCAGCATTCCCGAGCCCCCTGCCTGCGATCTTATCCGCACGTTTCTTCCGGAGATCCCAATGCGAATTGACATCCCGTTTCGAAGTCTTCTGGTCGCTTGGGGAGCGGTGCTCTGGCTGGGAGCGGCGGTGCCACGAGCCGATGAGATTCCCGGACCAACCAGCGCCCTGCTCAAAACGTTCATGGAGGAATTCATCCCGGTGACCCCAGGTTCCGGAATGTTTCCCGAGAGTTTCCAGATGGGAACCCCGGGAGGACCCTTCACGGAACAACCGGTGCGAAAGGTGGCGTTGACGCAGGCGTTTTCGATGGCCAGGTATGAGGTTCCCCAGAATCTCTGGGAAGCCGTCATGGGCTCGAATCCGAGCAAATGGAAGGGACCGCGCAACTCGGTCGAGATGTTTTCCTGGCGCGAGGCCAATGAGTTCTGTCAGAAACTGACGATGCTGTTGCGGCAGGCCGGTTTGCTCCAGGACGACGAAGAGATTCGGATGCCGACGGAAGTCGAATGGGAGTATTGCTGCCGGGCCGGTACTTCGACACCCTACAGCTTTGGCGAGAGTGCGACGAAGCCGGGGGATGTCGCCCCCAAGGCGAGTTTGCTGGATGAGTACGGCTGGCACACGGGAAACGCAGCCGGGAATGATCCTCCGGTGGGCGCGAAGCGGGCGAACCCCTGGGGATTCTTTGACATGCATGGCTACCTGCGGGAGTTTGTGAGCGACCCGTGGCGGGAGACCTATGCCCAGTCGATGCCGGCGGAACCGCTTCGCCGGATTGTTCGGGGAGGCTCCTGGAAAGACAGATACGAGTGTTTGCGTTCCGCATATCGCGAACCGATTTCCGAGGAGACTCGGGACGACGCCGTGGGTTTGCGTTGTGTGCGGGCCAAGACCAAGCCGTGAGGAGGAATTGAGAGAGTGCCTCCCGAGGGGGAGGGGGACTCGCCTGTCTCGATTGTCGTGAGTACACTACCAGCCCGGACGTCGAACTCTGCGGATTGACCGCAACTTTCGATTGCCCAAGGGGTTGGATCTCCACAGTCCCTTTTTTCGCCCTTTCCGAACGTTGGCCGAGACAGAAACATCAGGCGACGCTGGCGGTTTCCAGCGAGATCCCGACGTACGGCTGATGCTGCGCGCGAAGCAGGGTGATGATGCGGCCTTCACGCAGCTGGTGACGACCTATCAGGACCGGCTGGTGGGCGTGTTGACACATTTGGTCGCCGACCGGCAGGGCGCCGAAGACCTGGCACAAGAGGTCTTTCTGAAGATCTACAAGTCGCGGCATGGATACGAGCCGACGGCGAAGTTCTCAACCTACCTCTTCCGGATCGCCAACAATCTGGCGAGTAACCGACGCCGGGACCGGGGTCGGAAGCGCGAGGTGAATCTCCCGGGGTCCGAGTCGGGTCCACTGGGTGCTCCAGCCGCGGACCAGGTCCTGGCGGAGTCTTCCTCCCTGATGCCAACCCGCCGATTTGACCGCACCGAGATTCAGTCGGTGGTGCAGGACGCGCTCGAGTCGCTGAATGACAACCAGCGGATGGCCGTGCTGCTCAACAAGTTTGAGGAGATGAGCTACATCGACATCGCCGCGACACTCGACCTGTCAGTCGCGGCGGTCAAGTCGTTGTTGTCTCGTGCCCGCGAAAACCTCCGGGTCAAGCTGGAGCCGTACGTGACCCAGGGACACTGGACTCCCCAGGGTTGAGGACCGGCGAACATCGTGGGTTCAAGAGGAGCTGTGGGAACAACATGGCCAAGATTGTCCGGATGTCGAAAGAGCAGCGAGAGAATCTGGTCGCCTATCTCGACGGCGAGCTGGAGGATCCGGCCGCGCGGGAAATCGAACAGGTACTGGCCTCGAGCCCGGTCGCCCGTCACGATGTCGACATGCTCTCCCGCACCTGGGATCTGGTGGGAGAACTTCCCCACATCTCAGTCACCCGGGAATTCACCAGCAAGACCCTCGATTCGATCGCGGCGTCGCGCACTGGTCCCCGGGTTGATCCGGACGCCATCTCTCGCAACAGCCGCCGCATTCTGGGATTCGCGCTGGCCGGGATGATCCTGGGAGCGGCGGGCACCATCGGGTTTCTGGCCACCAACCGCTGGATTCCCAACGAAGCCGAGGAAATCCTCAACGACTATGAGATCCTGATGGATCTCGACAAATACCGCGAAGTGGGCGATCTTGGGAATCTTCGTAAACTTCAGGAATTCCGCGAGTTCAATGAGGCGGATGATGACTCTCCCTGAATCTCTGCGTGTGGGCCCCACGCGTCGCATGACCGGGCCTGACCTGGAGACTTTGGGACC
>JBKDUK010000360.1:0-11901 GCA_046339535.1 Planctomycetaceae bacterium
TTACTTCGTTTGTTCCATTTCGACAGTGGTCGCCGGCGATGTGACGTCGGCGGTGTTGGGATGAGGCTGCAGGCTTCTCTCGACGCTCAGTTGTCGTGAGCTTTTTCGCGTTTCCGGAGATTCCGCTGAGGAATTTGGGAAACGCCTTGGTCTTGTCTGGTTCCGTATGCCCACGATCAATCAGTTGGTGCGCAAGCCGCGGGTTGCCCAGCGGTCTCGTTCGAAAACACCCGTGTTGAATGGCTGTCCGCAAAAGCGTGGAGTCTGCCTGGTGGTGAAGACTGTCACCCCCAAGAAGCCCAACTCCGCGATGCGAAAGGTGGCCCGTGTGCGGCTGTCGAACAAGAAGGAAGTGACGGCCTACATTCCCGGTGAAGGGCACAACCTCCAGGAGCACTCGATTGTGCTCGTGCGTGGTGGTCGTGTCCGTGACTTGCCCGGTGTGCGTTACAAGATCATCCGCGGTGTGCTCGACACGCAGGGTGTGAAGGACCGGAAGCAGGCGCGCAGCCGGTATGGTGCCAAGGTGGCCAAGGCGGGAGCAGCTCCTGCCAAGGGCGGTGCCAAGAAGAAATGAGTACTCGCCCCGTCTCTGGCGGGGTGGTCTCGGTCTGCGGATTTGGTTTCCGGATGCCAGACGACTTTGGGTTTCAGGACCTGTCGCTCTGCCAAGGGGAGATCAAGACGAATTTCATAAAGAGGGGACTGGCTGTCGGAGCCAGCCCTTGCGGCGGTCTGTTGGTGGCAGCGTCGCCGATGATTGTGTGTTGCGTTTTTGTCAGGTGTGAAGGAAGATGGCTCAGAAATTCACGGCGAGTGCCAAGCAGTTGAAGCCCGATGCGAAGTACCATTCGGTACTCGCGTCCAAGTTTATCAATTGTCTGATGCATGACGGCAAAAAGAGCGTCGCGCAGGGTGTGTTCTATGGTGCCCTGGACGTCATTGCCGAAAAGGTGACCGACCAGCCGGCGATTGAGGTCTTCACCCAGGCGGTGGAGAACGTCAAGCCCGGCATCGAGGTGCGGTCCCGCCGCGTCGGTGGTGCGAACTATCAGGTTCCCACTCCGGTCAATTCCAAGCGTCAGCAGGCATTGGCGATTCGCTGGTTGCTCGAAGTCTGTCGCGACAAGAAGGGACGGCCGATGCACCTGCGGCTGGCCGACGAGTTGTTGGCTGCCTACAAGCGTGAAGGTGCGGCTGTTACGAAGCGCGACAACGTGCATCGTATGGCCGACGCGAACAAGGCCTTCGCTCACTTTGCCTGGTAGGTTTCGTGTTGAAGCCCGCGAATCGCGGGCTTCAGCTTTTCTTTGACCGCCCCGCCATTCTTGGTCGTGCCGTATGCCAGCCAAGCTGGAGTGGATCCGTAACATCGGAATCATTGCCCATATTGATGCGGGCAAGACGACGACCACGGAGAGAATCCTGTTTTATGCCGGTGCGTCGCATCGAATGGGCGATGTCGACGAAGGGACCACCATCACCGACTTTGATCCCGAGGAGCAGCAGCGGGGGATCACCATCTATTCCGCCGCCATCACCTGCCGGTGGAAAGAATGGCACATCAATCTGATTGATACTCCGGGACACGTGGATTTCACCGCCGAGGTGGAACGCAGCCTGCGGGTTCTCGATGGTGGGGTTGTGGTCTTCTCGGCCCGGGAAGGGGTTGAGGCGCAGAGCGAGACGGTCTGGAGGCAAGCCAACAAGTATGCTGTCCCCCGGATCTGCTACATCAACAAGATGGATCGGATCGGGGCGAATTTTGAGCGGACCCTCAACCAGATCCGTGATCGTCTGCAGGGAAATCCTGTGCCTGTGGTCATTCCCCTGGGTGAGGGAGCTCCCAGTGAACCGGATCCGTTCCGCGGGGTGATTGACCTCGTGGAAATGAAGGCCCTGCACTTCGATACCAGCTCACAGGGATCACAGATCGAGATCCGCGAGATCCCCGAGGAGTACCAGGAACTGGCCGAGTTGTGGCGCGGCCGATTGATTGAGCAACTGGCGCTGCTCGACGATGCCCTTCTGGAGCAGTATCTGGAAGAGAAGCCCATCGATCCGGCCGAGTTACGGCGTCTGCTGCGTTTGGGAACGCTGCAGTTGCAGTTGCAGCCGGTGTTCTGCGGATCCTCGCTGACCTACGTGGGCGTTCAGCCGATGATGGATGGGGTGGGGCTGTATTTGCCGAGTCCCGCTGATCGACCGCCCGTCCAGGGAACCAAACCGGGGGGCAAGCGGGAGACGGCCGAGACCCGCAAGCCGCGGTCCGACGAACCCTTCTGCGGTTTGATTTTCAAGATCCAGGCGGATGCCCACGGGGATCTTTGTTTCGTCCGGGTCTATTCGGGAGTGTTGAAATCGCGGGCGCGGGTGTTGAATCCGCGGCTGGGGAAGAAGGAACTCGTCAACCAGTTGTGGCACATCCATGCCGATCGTCGGGAGAAGATTCCCGCTGAGGAAGTCGAGGCGGGAGACATCGTCGGGATTGCCGGCCTGAAGGATACGGTGACGGGCGACACACTGTGCGATGGAGCCCATCCGATTGCGCTGGAGAGTATCACGTTTCCGGAACCGGTCATCTCGATGGCCGTGGAGCCGGAGTCGTCTGCCGATCGCCGGAAACTGGCCGAGACGCTGACGTTGCTCGCCCGCCAGGATCCCACATTCCGGGCGGTCGTCAATGAAGAAACCGGACAGACGATCATCAGCGGCATGGGGGAACTGCATCTGGAGATCATCCGGAACCGGATGGAGCGGGATTTCAAGCTGAATGTACGGGTCCACAAACCGCGGGTGAGTTACCGCGAGACGATCCGGAATCCACGGCGGGTGGTGGGTGAGTTCCATCGACAGGTGGCCGGGGTGCCCCAGAGTGCCAAGGTGGAGTTGGAAATGGAGCCGTACCAGGGGGAGGAGCCGATCATGGTGATCAACCGGCTTGGTCCCTCCGACCTGGCTCCCGGATTGCAGAAGGTGATCGAGCAGTCGATACGCGACGGCGCCCAGGGAGCCGGCTTGCTGGGCTATCCGCTGATTCAGGTGCGGTTTACGATTCGGGATGTGAAGTTGACGGAGCTGGAGAACCCCGAGGCGGCCGTCCAGGCGGCCGCACTCGATGCAATGCATCGGGGGGTCAGCGAAGACAATCTTGTGCTGCTGGAACCGATCATGAGACTCGAGGTGACGACCCCGGACGAGTTCCTGGGGAATATTCACTCCGATCTGATGATCAGAAGGGCTGTCATCACGGGGACCGAACAGCGGGGGGATCTGCAGGTCATTCACGCGGAGGCCCCGCTGGCGGCCATGTTTGGGTATTCCACACATGTCCGCAGCCTGTCTCAGGGGCGAGCCTCGTATTCGATGGAGCCGAGCCGGTATTCGGAAGCACCGGCGGAAGTCCTGCAGGAGATGTTGGGTTAAGCGTGTGGTGCGGTCGATCGGGGTGTGAGGTTGAGGAAATGCGTCCCACACGGTTGACACAAGCGGAGTCTCACAATAGACTGCTGGACTTTCCCCTCCTCCGCCGCGTGGCGGACGGCCTCAGATGAACGGGGAAAATCGAGTTCTCAGCGCGTTTTCGACGTCGGAAAGGGTGACCGGGTGGCCGGTAAGAAGCAAGAGCGCATTCGCATCAGGATGGAGGCCTACGACCACTCGGTTCTGGACCAGTCGGCGGCTGAGATTGTTGACACGGCGAAGCGGACAGGCGCGATTGTGCATGGCCCAATTCCGCTGCCCACGCGGGTTGAGCGCTACACAGTGCTGCGAAGTCCGCACATTGACAAGAAATCCCGGGAGCAGTTCGAAATCCGGACGCACAAGCGTCTGATCGATATTCTGCAGCCTCCGGGAAAAACAATTGATGCCCTGAACAAGCTGTCACTGCCTGCTGGCGTTGACATCAAGATCAAGTTGGTCCCCGGGGCCAGCTGAGTGGGTTGTGGTTGATTCCGGTTTCCGGGTCGACCAAACGTGGGATTGAAGGTGGGCTCGGTTGGCTTGTTGGCCATTTGGAGCGCTTTTGAGGGGATGGCAGGTCTTCTCAGGGCGAATTTTGAACGGTCAGTATCCAGTTGAGTTGGATTTTGATAGACTGCGGTCGATCTCTGTGGTTCGGATTTGCTTGAGCTGCGGATTGATCTCAGAGCTTGGCTGAGCGGAGCGGTGAGTGTCCTGGGCGGACTGGCCAATCTGGGCTGGGTAAAAGTCAGGAGACCTCCCGTTCAACAGAACAGTGTGTTGCCCCGGTTGGGGTATGACTGTTCGCGGTTGCTGGAGACCGTGTGAGCCTCAAGGTTTCTCGGTTCTGCTTTTGGGCGCCCCTTTGGGGGTTGTCCTGCGAGTCTCGATTCGGGTCTGCTGCAGGGGGTCGCTGGTTGGCAGTTTGGTCTGGGAATTTGGCTTGTCTGAATTCCGGGCAGCAAGGCTTCAGTTGACCAACTGCTGGATTGGCAAGTGCTGAGGGAATCTGGGGTTGAAACAGTTTGAGTCTCGGGTGTGAAGAGTTTGGGGCGAAGAGATTGCAGATGGGGTTCTGGCAGCGTCCGTTGCCGGTGCCGATTGGATTGAACGAGTTGCTTCACGAGTTGCCGCAGGTGCAGTGATGCCAGTTGGATTGTTGGGCCGCAAGGTCGGAATGACGCAGGTCTACGAAGAGGGGACCTCGGTTGCCGTGACGGTGATCGAGGCGGGTCCCTGTGTGGTGCTGCAGGTCAAGACGCCTGAGAAGGATGGTTACTCGGCGGTACAGGTTGGGTTTGGCGAAAAGCCTCGCCGTTTGGCCAGCCGCGCCGAGCGTGGCCGGTTGAGCGACCTGGGCGGAAAGCGTTCCAAGGCGCGGCAGGAGCAGGGGGTCGCTGAGGCTCCCCGTGCTGGCTGTGAGCCATTGCGTTACATTCGTGAGTTCCGGTTGGCGGCTGGCGAGGCTGCACCGGCTGTGGGTGACAAATTGTCGGTGGAGTCGTTTGCCGAATTGCAGCGGGTTGATATCGTCGGGCGGAACAAGGGGCGTGGTTTTGCCGGCGTGATGAAGCAGCACAACTTCAGTGGTCTGCGGGCGTCGCACGGCGTTCAGCGGCATCACCGGGCAGGAGGCTCGATCGCGGCTCACGCAACCAACCGCGGTTTGAGCGGTCGCATCAAGAAGGGCAAGCGGATGTCGGGTCGGTGGGGGAATGAGCGGTCGACCGTCAAGTTTCTGAGGATTGTGCGGGTTGATGTCGAGAACAATCTGGTCCTGGTGGCTGGCTCGGTCCCCGGACCGAACGGCGCGTTCGTGACGCTGAAGCACCCGACCAAAAAGGTGCGTCCGGTCGCAGCCAAGAAGTAGTCACAGGCAGAGGGCCGTCCGGTGGTGATCCACCGACGGTGGCATGACAGCACATAAGTTCTGGTCCGGTCATCTGGATCATCTGACACAGGAAGACCCCTCCAGGGGAGAGTGACACATGGCTTCCATTCCGGTGCACAATCGTTCGGGCCAGCAGGTTGGGACTTACGAGTTCGACCTGGCGGAGCTGGCTCCGCAGATCAACAAGCAACTGCTGCATGACGTGGTTGTCATGTACGAGTCGAATCGCCGGCTCGGCACTGTGGCCACCAAGGGCCGCGCCGATGTGCAGGGCAGCAAGAAGAAGATGTACAAGCAGAAGGGGACTGGCCGGGCCCGTATGGGCAACAAGCGGACCCCGATCCGTCGTGGTGGTGGTGTCACCTTCTCCAAGACACCCGTGGACCACACGTACCGGCTCCCCCGCAAGGCAGTACAACTGGCCACCCGAATGGCCATTCTGAGCAAGTTCGAAGACAATGAGGTCACTCTGTTGGACGAGCTGCAATTGGCGGCTCCGAAGACGCGTGACGTCGCACAGACGCTGAAGGCCCTGAAGCTCGATGGCACCTCGTGCCTGCTGGCATTGGCTGGCCCGGACGGCAATGTGTGGAGGTCGGCCCGGAACATTCCCCGGGTTTCGGTTGCTCCCGCCGCCGAGTTGAACGCTTACGAAGTGCTTCACAAGAAGCAGTTGGTGTTGACGCGGGGGGCTCTGGATGCGATCCGTCAGCGGATTCGGACGGCCGAAGGGGCCTCCTGAAGTCGGGGTTCCCGGTTGCGGGATGCGGCCTCAAGGTGAAGAGATCAGGTTGAAGGCAAGCGGGGGAAGTTGAGTCCCCCATTGGGAATTGGGAGCGAGCGATGGCTGTGGTGTCAAAGTCTGGGGTTGAGTTGCAGCCCCACCAGATCATTCTCAGGCCGTTGGTGACTGAGAAGGGGACGCACCTGTCAAGTCGCCGGAATGCCTACGCGTTTGAGGTTCATCCGCTGGCTACGAAGATCGACATCCGCGCTGCCGTGCAGGCACTGTGGAAGGTTCGGGTGGTCGGTGTTCGGACTCAAAATCGCGTCGGCAAGCCGCGGCGTTCCCGTACTGTTTACGTTCAGTCTCCTTCCTGGAAGAAGGCGATTGTGACGCTGCATGAAGATGATCGGATCAACCTCTTCTAGGCTGTCGAGCCCGCTGGGCGGGTTCAAACAGTCTGGGTGAACACGAAGCATCCTGGCCGTCGAAGGCCATAAGATTCCTGGGGATGACCCAAAATGGGACTGCGATTTTACAAGCCAACGAGCGCCGGTCGTCGTGGTGCCTCGGTCAGCGATTTCTCTGAGATCACGGACCGCAAGAAGAAGCCGGAGAAATCCCTCCTGGTTCGTCTTCCCACCAGCAATGGTCGGAATTTCCAGGGGAAGATCACCGCACGTCACCGGGGTGGTGGAGCCCGCCGTCAGTATCGCCTGATTGACTTCAAACGCAAGAAGGATGGTTTGGTGGCGACTGTGGTGGCGATCGAGTACGATCCGAACCGCACGTGTCGTATCGCCCTGCTGCAGTACCCGGACGGGGAGAAGTCCTACATTCTTGCTCCGGATGGCCTGCAGGCAGGACATCGCGTTGAGAGTGGCCCGAGCGTCGAGCCCAATCTGGGAAACACCCTCCCGCTGGGAAGCATTCCCTCGGGGACAGTGGTCCACAACGTCGAAATGCAGCCGGGCCGTGGGGGTCAGCTGTGCCGCAGCGCTGGCGTTTCGGCTGTCGTCAATGCCCGCGATGGAGATTGGGCGCAGATCACACTGCCGTCAGGCGAAGTTCGCCGGATCTCGAGCAAGTGCCGGGCGACGGTTGGTGCGGTTGGTAACAGCGAGCACAGCTCGATCACCTATGGCAAGGCGGGGCGGCGTCGCCACATGGGGCATCGGCCGCACGTGCGTGGTGTGGCCATGAATCCCGTTGCTCACCCGTTGGGTGGCGGCGAGGGTCGCAGTGGTGGTGGACGGCATCCCTGTTCACCCAGTGGTAAGCTGGCCAAGGGTGGCCGGACGCGCAAGCGTCGGAAGCCCTCGTCGTCGGCGATTGTTCGTCGGCGTCGGTCGCGTCGGTACGGACAATTGAAGTAGTGGTGGTGCTCGGGGTCCGAGTGGTTTTGAGGGTCAGTCAGCGGCCATGATGTCGGCGAAGTGTTCGCCGTGAACCAGCCGGTGCGTGTGAGGTCAAGTGATGGGTCGATCATTGAAGAAGGGTCCTTATGTGGACCCCAAGCTGATGAAGAAGGTCAACGCGCGGATCAAGGCGAGCTCGAAAGAGCCGATCAAAACCTGGTCCCGGCGGTCGACCATTCCACCTGATTTCATCGGGTACACCTTCATGGTGCACAACGGCAAGGCGCACATCAGCGTGTTTGTCACCGAGGAGATGGTGGGACACAAGTTGGGGGAATTCGCTCCAACCCGTGTCTTCAAGGGACACGGTGGCAAGGCCAAGAAGGAATAGGTTCAGAAACGGGCTGGGGCCGGTTTGAATACAGGTCCGGGTCTGGGGAGCAATGCACATGGCATACAACGCGACACACCGATTCGCACGCATTTCCGCATCGAAAGTGCGTCCTTTCGCTGACCTGATCCGCGGTCGCCGCGTCGATGAGGCGATTTTGTTGTTGAAGTACGAGCCGAATCGCGGAGCCCGGTTCCTGGAGAAGGTTCTCAGCAGTGCTGTGGCGAATGCCGAGGATCGCGGTGCCAGGAATGTCGATCGGATGACAGTCGTGGATGCCCGGGTGGATGGGGGGCCGATGTTCAAGCGTGTCCTCCCGCGTGCCCGAGGGATGGCGTACATGATCCGGCGGCGATTCGCCCACATTCAGGTGGCGATCAACTAGTCAGGCGGGGCCGTTCGGTCCAGTCGTCAAGGTTCAGAGACAGCAGGGGTTGAGCTTCCGATGCGGAGGTTGACCCAAGGCCAGCAGTGAGCAGGGGAGTCGAGGAACAGATCATGGGTCAGAAGACACGCCCGACCGGATTTCGTATTGGAGTCACCGAGGACTGGCGCAGCCGGTGGTACGCCTCCAAGAAGGAATTTGGCGACCTGCTCGTGGAAGACAACAAGATCCGCACCTTCATCAAGAAGAAGTATCTGTTCGCGGGCATTCCGCGGATTGTGATCGAGCGGACGCGTGACCAGGTGATTGTGCATCTGCACTGTGCCCGTCCCGGCATCATCATTGGCCGGAAGGGACAGGAAGTGGACCGGTTGAAGTCCGAGTTGGAGGATTTGACTGGCCGGCGGATGGATTTGAAGATCGTTGAGATCAACAATCCCAATCGAAACGCCCAACTGGTGGCCGAGGATATGGCCCAGCAGTTGGAGAAGCGGGCCAGTTTCCGGCGGACGATCAAGCGTTCGCTGGAGCAGGTGATGGAGGCGGGAGTTCAGGGAGTAAAGGTCCAGTTGTCGGGGCGTCTGGGTGGAGCGGAGATGTCGCGTTGCGAGAAGGCAGCGCGGGGCTCGATCCCCCTCTCGACACTGCAGGAACACATTGACTACGGGTTCGCCCAGGCCATGACCACCGTCGGAGTGATTGGTGTGAAGGTTTGGATCGCGCTCGGCACATACGCTGACGAGGAGGCCAACGATGCCGCTCATGCCAAAGCGGGTCAAGTACCGCAAAAGTCAAAGAGGGCGCATAAGAGGTAATGCCACACGTGGCAACCGGGTGTCGCTGGGAGACTTCGGTCTGCAGGCGACTGAAGGTGGCTATGTGAAGGCGACCACCATCGAAGCGTGCCGTATTGCTGCGATGCAATACATCCGCGGAGATGGTAAGCTGTTCATTCGCATCTTCCCCCATAAGCCGATGACTGCCCGACCCCTGGAAACCCGAATGGGTAAGGGGAAAGGCGAACCGGCGCACTGGGTGGCGGTGATCAAGCCGGGAACGGTGTTGTTCGAAGTGGCAGGGTTGCCTCGTGAGGCGGCCCGGGAAGTGCTGGCTCGTATGGCTTACAAACTGCCATTGAGGGTCCGCATGATTGGCCGTCGGCCGGGAGAGTGAGTGATGACCAAGGCTGCCGAACTGCGTGAGATGAGCAACGAGCAACTGGAATTCTCGTTGAAAGAGGCACAGGACCAGTGGTTCCGGCTGCGGGTCCAGTCAACGACCGAGAAGCTGGACGTTCCAAGCAACATCCAGAAGACCCGTCGTGAGATCGCCCGGATCAAGACGATCCTGCGGGAACGGGTGTTGTCGTCGGGGAATTCGTAGGTTCCTGGCGCTGTCCCGGGGTGAGTGACCCCATGCGGATCATCGGTGTTCTGAAATTCGAGTTGAGACCATGCGCAGACGAGTGATTGGCGTTGTGACACGAGACCAGAACCTCAAGACACGGCGGGTCGAGGTCGAGCGGTCATTTCGTCACCCGAAGTACGGGAAGATTTTGCGAACCCGGACCGTTTGCTATGCCCACGATGAGGATAACGTCTCCAGGAAGGGAGATCTTGTCGAAATCGTTGAATGCCGACCGATGTCGCGTCTGAAGCGCTGGTCGCTGGTGAAGGTTGTGAAGGCCAACACCATGCCTCAGGTCAAGGTGGAAGGCGCTGCCAATTCCTGAGGCGCCGCGAGTCCTCGATTGGTTTGTCTGTGAATGGGCGAACCCATTGAGGAGGCGTCGGGTCCGGTCAGAACGGACGCAGGTGGATGAGCGGTGATGGGTCGGGGATGTGCGGTCCCCTCTGAGCAGATGGGTCGACGGCCCGCGCGAGCGGGGTCGAGGAGAGAAGATCAATGATTCAGATGCAGACGCTGATGGACGTGGCCGACAATTCGGGTGCGAAGGTCGCGTATTGCGTGAAGGTGCTGGGGGGGACCCAGCGGCGTTACGCTGGCCTTGGCGACATCATCGTGGTCAGCATCAAGAAGGCCATTCCTGGTGAGAAGGTGAAGGCCGGAGACGTGGCTCGGGCCGTCGTCGTCCGGACTCGCAAGGCCAGCCGCCGGGAAGATGGCAGCTACGTCCGCTTCGACAAGAATGCGGTCGTATTGATTGACAACGAGAAGAATCCGAAGGGAACCCGCATTTTTGGTGCGGTTGCCAAGGAGCTGCGTGACGCGGGCTTCATGCGGATTGTCAGCCTTGCAGAAGAGGTGGTGTGATCATGCGAATCAAGACGGGTGATGATGTGGTCATCCTGTGCGGCGATGACGCCGGCAAGGAGCCCCGCAAGGTGATCAAGGTTCTGGACGGCGGCAAGCGCCTCGTGGTCGAGGGAGTCAACCGCGTCTGGAAGCACGTGAAGCGTGGTCATCCGAAGAGTCCCCAAGGGGGGCGGCTCTCGTTGGAGATGCCAATTGATGCTTCGAACGTGATGTACTACTGCGCGGCTTGTGGTCGTGGCGTGCGGGTGGGTTTCAAGTACCGTGCTGACGGCACGAAGTACCGTCACTGCCGCAAGTGCCAGAATGATCTGGGAGCGGTGGGTGTGGCCCGTGCGAAGTACGCGAAGAAGAGCTGAGGGCCAGCAGACGGTCCTCTGGAATCGATCTCCTGCAAGTCGGGGGATTCTGAGTGAAGAGTGAATCGGCGTCTCGACTGTGGTGGTCTGACAGGGTCAGAGCGAGAGAGACAACTGGCCAGTGAAAGAACTGGGACGCCGGTGGTTCCCATGGAACGGCGGTTCTGATCGCTGTTCTGGAAAGACGTGGAGTTCGATGGCTCGACTGCAGGACAAATACAGGACGCAGGTTGCACCCAGCCTGGGCAAGGCTCTCGGGAAGACCAACGTGCATGCGATTCCTCGCATCACGAAGATTGTGGTGAACATGGGCGTGGGTTCGACCACCCAGGATCGCAAGCGTCTGGAAGAGGCGGCCAATAACCTGGCGACGATCACCGGGCAGCGCCCGTTGGTCACCAAGGCGAAGAAGGCGATTTCGTCGTTCCGCCTCCGGCAGGGGATGGAAATTGGCTGCAAGGTCACGTTGCGTGGCCTGCGGATGTACGAATTCCTCGACCGACTCATCTCCCTGGCTCTGCCGCGTGTGCGGGATTTCCGGGGTTTGAATCCCAAAGCGTTTGACGGCCATGGCAACTACAGCCTGGGCCTGACCGAACAGCTGGTGTTTCCCGAAGTGGACGCCGACAAGGTGACCTTCACCCAGGGGATGCACATCACGCTGGTGACGACGGCGGAGTCCGACGCCGAGGCCCGGTTGTTGTTGAAGGAAATGGGGATGCCATTCGCGACTGAATAGTCGCGGGAGAACAGGCGGAGAAGAGACATGGCGAGTAAGGCCAAAATCGAGAAGGCGAAGCGCAAGCCGAAGTTCAGTGCGCGGTCAGAGCGTCGGTGTGCGTTGTGTGGACGCCCGCGGGCGGTGTATCGCAAATTCAAGCTGTGCCGGCTTTGTTTCCGGAACATGGCGCTGGATGGACTGATCCCGGGGGTCAAGAAGGCGAGCTGGTGATACGATGATGACAGATCCGATTGCCGACATGTTGACACGGATTCGGAACGCCGTTGCGATCGAGCGTCCGTTCGTGGATATGCCAGAGTCGAAGCTGAAGGT
>JBKDUK010000361.1:0-11533 GCA_046339535.1 Planctomycetaceae bacterium
TCTTCGACGAAGCTGGCTTGGCTGATTGGGCCACACACGCGCTGGCAAGACAGTGAATGCCGACGCTCAGTGCGAAAACAGCACGGAAAACGGGGCGAAATGCATCCATGACGAGTCTGTATCCTTCCTGGATCCGCGGGACTTGAGGCGGGAACGTAACAAACCGTCCGGAATCACTCCAGATCGAATTTTGGAGAGTTTTCCCCGTCATCTGAGTCTTCGCCTGATGGCCCGCTCATAGCCCATTTCCCCAAACTCTCCCTCCCCTCTTCCAAAAGCAACCCCCTTTTTCCGGGACAGCCCCGAGGGGCGCCGGAAATCGCCCTGACGCAGCCAAACGGGTCGACCGGTCCCCGATCCAGGTCCCTTGGGGAAAGGGATCGCCACCGCGGGGGGGATCATGATCGAGAGATCCCAGCAGTGGCACTCGCCCTTTAACTCAAATTCCACGTCCCGCCGGGGTGCAGAACGACTGGCCGAGCTGACGTCTCCTGACGAACCCGCTCCGCCCATCGGCCCGCATCCTGGGCGATGACCGGCCAGGTGTTGTAGTGCGAAGGGAGCACGATCTCCGGACGAAGCAGTTGAATCGCCTCGATTGACTCGTCCGGTCCCATGGTGAAGTTGTCGCCAATCGGCAGCACTGCCACCGCGATCGGTTGCCGCCCAAATCGCTGCATATCGAGGAAGACTCCGGTGTCTCCGGCAAAGTAGACCCGCTTCCCATCGCTCAGAGTGAGAATGTACCCCACCGGCGCACCGCCGTTCGCCCCATCGGGGAGCATCGAACTGTGGTGCGCGATCGTGACCTGCACCCGCCCAAACGGAAACTGAAAGGCCCCCCCGATATTCATGGGATGCGTCTTGGCGACACCCCGCGCGGCCAGCCATTCACAGATCTCAAACGCCGCGATCACCGTCGCTCCTGTCCGGGAGGCGATCGGTGCCGCGTCGGCAATATGGTCCCCATGTCCGTGCGTGATCAGCACAAAATCGGCCGCTACATCCGCCGCCTTCTGAGTGGCAGCGGGATTCCCGTCGAGAAACGGGTCAATGAGCACCTTGAGACCCGCGGTTTCCAGCAACCAGGTGGCATGCCCCAACCAGGTCAACGAGGAAGTCATCGGTCTGAACCTCCGGCAAGAGACAAATGCAATGGCTGATTTGAGCCCGTCAACGTCAATCAGGACCAATCGTAAAGCGGCTGGAATGGTCGATGCGGCACTCGGTCTCCTGACCATCAGACAATCGCACTTTCGCCACGGCCTGCCAGCCGTCGGCGGTACTTTTCATCTCGATCGGGCCCACCAGGGACTCGTCTTCCAGCCGGGTCAATTCGAGCTGGGTCAGCTCGGTGGCATAGGCCGCATGCTCCTGGCGGTGAGCCTGCTGCGCGTAGTAAATGCGGGTCAGCTGATACCGGACCGGGCCGAACGGATCTTTCCGAACCAGGGTCTCCCGGGCATTCCGTACCGATCCGCGAGCATTGCGGAATTCGATATAACCCCACGTCTCCGGACGATGCATGTTCACGGTGTATTGCGGCGACCAGACCCAGTTGTGTTCAGGCCGCCCCGGAATCTTTCGGTACTCTTGGCCCTGAATCTCAACGTCCCACTCGACACGGGAAAAATTGATGCGCCATTGCTCTCCATCTCGAGGGATTTGCCCCTGCTCGGAGACCTTCGCCTTGAGTTTCGACAAAGAACGGAGAGGAATCGCCAGCTCGACCGTCCAGGCGCGGTCGAGATCGCTGGGATCATTGACCGTTCCGTCGCATGATGTGGCGGTCTTCAGCCCTTCAATCTCCCAGGCATCGTCGGCCATCCCTCCGTCCTTGTACGGCTTTGGCAGACGCAGATCCCAGGTGGTGTTCAACACGTTGAGTTCCAGTTCGCCGTAGTTGTGTCCGTCTCCATCCGGATCGACAAACACCTCGAAATCGTTGTCCTGAAAAATCACGGCGTCATGCCGGGTCAAGGTCCCCCAGACATGCGGCTCCTCCAACTCCACTCCGATGTAGAGGTATTCGTCATCCCATAACATCTTGACCCGGGTTTTCCAGGTCGGTTGCGGCTTGACGGCCCCTTCGATGTCGACAAACTCGTCTGTCCAGGCCGCCGACTTCCAGGCCGCCTCGTCCAACCGGCCATCCACATCCATCGCCCCCGCGGTGCGATAACAGACATAGCCACGCGGCGTTTGAAACCCTTCCGCCGGACGAACCAGGAGATTTTCAACGGCCTGGTCATCGGCCGCGGTCATTCCCGGCCAGACAGACAAGAGGCCCGCCAGGGCCAGCAACAAGCGCCATGACGTCGGACGGACCGGGGGGTGGATCAGCATGCGGCAGGTCTTCAATGGAACAAGGAATTTGACGTCAGCGTGGCCCAATCCCTCAGGGTGCCAGTGACCGGATCCACGCATCCAGCAACTCAACGGCCTGACGATCAACCCGCGACGTGGCCAATGGGGGCATTTGCCCTCTTCCACGCAGCGTCAGCCGCTTGCGCAATACGGAAGAATCGGGGGAACCAGGGGCAATCAATCGCGCCTCGGGAATCTGGAACTTATCGTGCAGTGGGACCACATCGACAATCCGGGACTTGTCGGTGGGGGTCTTCCAGCCCAGCTCCATCGCGGCATTTCCTCCTCCGGCTTCCACATGGCAATGGGCACAATTGGAATGCAGGTATGACCGGACCCTCGCCTCAATCGGTGCATTGGGATCGGCCGGATCGGTCAGCCGCTCGAGTTCACTGACCGGTTTTGGCAGACGCCCCGCTTCTTGACCCTTCCCCCTGAACAAACCCAGATGTTCCAGGGTAGTCAACTGATTGGCCCGAATCCCCTCATAATCATGAATTCGGTTCATTTGCTCGGTCGACAACCCCAGAACATATCCCGCCGCCCGGCTGTGGCAGACCATGCACTCCGCGCGACTGGGGTAATGCCACACCTGTTGCCGATGACCATTCTCCGCATCCGGATCGGCCACCACAAAGGCCTGGTCGATCCCGGACTCTTCCACCAACTCCGCATCGGTCTGTTCGTCATTCCAGCGGTACGAATACCCGACCCATTCATTCTGCTGAATGACCATCACACGCGTCTCGACCCAGCGATGGACGGGACCTTCCGCCCCCGCGGTCGGCAGCGAGAAGCTCTTCACCAACACCGATCCCTCCGGAAATTTCCACGCTCCCGACTCGGTGAATTCAATCGTGGCGTCGTGCGGCAAGGCCAGAAAACGGGCTTTGTCCGCCCCGTCTGACCAGAGCGGCGAGTTCACCGAGTAGGGGATGACCCCGGGGTGGAGTTGATGTCGCGCCACATCTGTAAACAGCCCTGTCTCACTCAACTTGCGGGGAAAATTCTCTGGCGAGACCTGGGAGGGGGGAATTGCCTCCAGGGAGTAAATCGCCTTGCCTCCGTAATCCACGAAGTAAATCTCTCCCCGGGCGTCGAGTCCGAAGCCCAGGATCTGATAGGGCGTGTCGGCAATCTCGCGGACCTCGGTGACCTTTCCTTTCACAGCCCGGGCTGCCCAGATCTTGCCGGTCCCATAATCACCATAAATGTAGGCCCCGTGCAGATCCGGGAACTTCTTTCCGAGGTAGGTTACCCCCCCGGTGATGGACCGGGCCTCCGAGTGCGGGTGAACAATCGCCGGGGCCTTGATCGGTGTAGGACCAGGCTGCCGCTCGGAATAGAACGGATGCCCCCCCTCAACCACGCTCCACCCGTAATTGTCGCCCCGTTCGACCAATTCAATCATTTCGTATTGATCTTGCCCGATATCGCCACACCAGAGATGCCCCGCCGGATCGAAATGGATTCTCCAGGGATTGCGAAACCCATAGGCCCACAATTCACCCCGAGCGCCGGGAATGTCGAGGAACGGATTGTCCTGGGGAATCGAATAGGGCCTGTCAGATGTCGAAGTTTCCACATCGATCCGCAGCATCCCGGAAACAAGGTCCGAGATCTTCTGTCCTGTCAGGTTCGTATCCGAGTCGGTGGTTCCATCGCCGGCCGAGATGTAGAGCATCCCGTCGGGGCCAAACGCGAGGTCTCCGCCGTTGTGTCCGTTGGAATCCCACTCGATCACAATGAGTGCGGAATCGCGATCGCAATCAAAGGGGGGTTGATCACGAACCGTGAAACGGGTGACCCGGTTGCGACGTTCCTTGGGGTCGGACTGCGGTCCATTGCTGAAGACATAAACCCAGCGGTTTTGCGCATAGCGAGGATGAAAGGTCATCCCGTAGGTGTCGTGGTCCTCGATCGTGACAAACATGTCTGCCTCGATGGCCTCGGCGGAATTGCGGAACGATACGATCCGCCCCTTCTGCTCGACCACGAAAAATCGCTCCGGTTTGCCAATTGGAGAGCCGACGGCTCCCGAGGGCTCCGTGATCAAATGCAAGGGAGCCTGCAGCGACACCTTGTCAAACACGCGCACGGCCTGATAGGGGAGTGGCGGTGACGGCCGACCCACGAGCCGCGAGGTGGTCCAGGGAACACGCGATGCAATCCCCGATCTGGGAAGGCTGTCGTTGTCTTGACCAAGACTGGTCCCCCCCAAACCAAGGGACAGCATCAGCACCCACGGTGCTGCGCAGCGCATCATGCGGAACGCACTCATGACAAATCCTCGGGGACTTGAGGGCTCGAAGTATGGCCGCAGCCACTCATTCAAAGAATGGCGATCGTCCCACGTCAATTCAACAGGAAAACCCCAGTGTCCGGTAAATCAAACGACCAGAATTCGTGCGCACGGCCAACGGGGTCACGGAAAGGTCAGGGGCTGGATCGGCGTCCCGAGAATAAGGAGCCGAATGGCCGCCCGACGATCGACTCCGGAAACAAATTCGCCCAGATCAGGCAGCCGAACCCCGGCCCAATTCCCAGCAATAACACGCCAAACGGCCCCCCGACAAGAAGCATGAGCAGGGAATGGAGAATCCGCTCCGCGAAGATCCATTGAGCGGTCAATTGGGAATCGGACCAGATCTCAGCCAGGGCAATTCCCAGAAACGGCAGTGTCGCCAGCCCCCCCAACCCCCAGAAACCCCGTGCAAAGGCTCTTCGCTCGCGAACAACCAGATCTCTGCGCAACGCTTCGACCAGGACTGGGTCAGAAACTGAATCGCGCATTCTGGGGGCCCCTTCCATGTCAGACTGCTGCGAAATTTCGAATCCGCGTTTCACACAGCTGTGTAGCCGCCATCCACCATGAGATGGGCCCCCGTGACATAGGACGCGTCATCCGACACCAAAAAGAGAATGGCCGAGGCAACCTCTGCCGGATCGGCGATCCGCTTCAGCATGCAGGATCCTCCCCAGCCAGGATCGGCATCGGCGGCTGCCCGGTCCATGCCCTTCTCTTGTGTCAGTCGCTCGACGATCTGAGTCCAGATGGTTCCTGGGCAGACAGCGTTGACCCGAATTCCGAAGGGAGCGAGATCGAGCGCCATACAACGGGTCATGGTGGCAACCGCCGCCTTGGTGGCGTTGTACGTTACAAACTCGGGCTGGGCGATGAAGCTTGAAATCGACCCGAGGTTGACCACCGCTCCTCCCCCAGCCGCCTTGATGTGGGGAATCACATGCTTGGCCACCAATGCCGCCCCAACCACATTCACATCCAGGATGCGCCGCCATTCTTCGACGGTGGCATCAATTCCCCGCAGCACAAAGACGGCCGCGTTGTTCACCAGGAAATCGATTCGGCCAAACCTTTGGACAGCCTGCTGAACCATCGATACAACGCTTTGTTCCTGGGCGACATCGGTTTCGACGAACAGCGCTTTCCCGCCAGTACCAACAATCGCTCGCTCGGTCGACTCCCCCAACTCGCGGTTGATATCGGCAATCACGACCGATGCTCCCTCCCGCGCAAACCGTAAACACGTCGCCCGCCCAATTCCGTCAGCACCTCCCGTGACGATGGCGACCTTGTTGGGGATTCTCGGCATGATCTCGCTTTCTGCTGCGGAGGGAGACAAGGGTTTCCGATTCGATCCAGGCCAACTAGGGGCTTCCCAGTTCCCGCAAGTCCTCAGCCGATTCCTGAACCTCCTCTTC
The DNA here is from genome assembly GCA_046339535.1 of Planctomycetaceae bacterium. Classification (GTDB taxonomy): domain Bacteria; phylum Planctomycetota; class Planctomycetia; order Planctomycetales; family Planctomycetaceae; genus UBA10511. Next base: position 6,091 of record JBKDUK010000361.1, read on the forward strand.
GATGGCCTTCAACTCATCGGCCAACTTGCGGAGCTCCTGGGGGGCAATGGATTCTTCGGCCGAGAGCCGCCGGAGACGCTCGACGAAACCACGCAAACGCCTCTGGGTCTTTTCGAGTGATTCCACGGATTCGCCCGGAAGCGGCGCACGCGGAACTCCCCCCTCCAACCTGCGCTGGACCGGAGGCCTGGGGTTCACACGACGTCCCCGCAGACCGGGTAACTCGGGAAATCCGGGAGGAAATCCCCCCGGGAAGAGATTGCCCCCCAGTTCGGGCATGGCATTGTCCGCGGCATACTCTTCGAACAGCTGGGCCGCTTCCGGATGCTTTTCCCGCAATTCCTGCAGATCCTGCGCCTTGGACTCACGGGCCTCCTTCCCGGCGGCGTCCGGATTGGACGGCGAGATCTTCACGACGATCTGCCGCTGGTTGTTGTGCCGGATCTCGATGCGACGATCCGGCTCAACCACCAAAATCTGCACCTGTCCATTCACGTTCTGGACCGAGACCTGCCGGGCCATGCCCCCGGGAGCCAATGCCCGAGCATTCAATCGCAAGGGGGGAAGCCGACCTGCCCCTTTGGCTGTCTCCGCCCCGCGATTCCCGTCGAGGATGGCGGAGGCCCTTCGGGCGATCGACTTGTTTGGCGAATCACACAGACGCTTGATCGCGATGGCCGCCTCCGCTTGGGCGTCCACATCCTTCCCCTCATACAGCATTTTGAGAATCTGCACCGAACGGGTGGCGACTTCCAGATTGTCTCCATTCGCAGCCTTCTCGACAGCCGGTATGGCCACTGCCGCTGCCGCCGCCAGTTTCCTCGTCGCCTCTTCGCGAACCTTGAAGTCCGCATGGTCGAGGTCGCTGATCAGTTGTTCGACCTGCGCCTCCGTCAGTGCGTTCTCCCCCGCGGGTCGGGCATTGACCAAAGGGGAATTCACGCCCGGTTTTGGAGGTTCCTCTCCCCTGACCCACCCTGGCAACAAACCGGCAATGACCACCAAGAGCCAGAGCGGGCGCTCCGGGCGGAGACGGAACGGCAAGGCCAACAGCGAGAATCGGGGAGAGATGAGCATGCTCCAAACCCTGTTCTTCGGGAACCGGGAACGTGTCAATCAGGAGGTTACCACACCCGTCGGCCGCTTCTCCAGACAGAATCCCAGGTGCCCTCTGCCAATTGAGGCCGCCGCGATGGGCCACCCGGACCGTGTGTTACTGCGGAGAGTCTTCGGGCTGCGGCCGGAGTGCGTCGGGAATACGCTGGACGTTACCCATCCGGTCAATGCAGGCGAGGGTGCTCTCCGCCACACACAGCAGTTCCTGGTCGCGGAACAATCGATACTCATGCACAATCTTGGCTGCGGAAACCCGCTGAATGCGGGTCTGCAGTCTCAACAGATCGTCGTAGCGGGCCGGTTTTTTGTATTTGCATTCGAGGCTGACCACGACCATGAAGAGACCAGACTCCTCCATCTGCCGGTAGTTGCCCCCCTGAGCCCTCAACAACTCGGTCCGTCCCAACTCGAAGTAGACGAAATAGTTGGCGTGATGCAGAAACCCCATGGCGTCCGTTTCACTGTAACGAACCCGGATTTCCAACTCGTGGTCGACCATCCCCTCCGTCCTCTGGCGTCCAGCGCTCGACTTATCCACTCACGGCCCGACCAGAAAAATCTCCCCTCGGAGTCCTGGTCCCTGCCGCACAAATTGAACGACTCGTCGCCTCAGGCACTGCCGGAATCGCAGGTTGAGACAGCCGGGCGAGCGGCCGACGACACATCATAAGTCCGCTCATTGCCCGTCGATTCGGCTCCACAGCGATCATTTTCGATCGCGAGTTGATACAGCTTTGTCCCGGCGGGAGTGGGATATCGGCCATCCACACACGCCTGGCACAAAGTCTCCGCCGGCTTGTCGACACATTCCGCCAGATCTTCGATGCGGAGATAAGTCAGACTGTCGGCCCCCAACTCGCGGGCCATGGCCTGCTCGACCTCGGGAGTCAAGCGCCCGTCCGGCATGAACCGGGGAGCAAACAACTCTTTGACCGTCGACATGTCAATGCCATAGAAGCAGGGTGCAACGATGGGTGGACACGCCACCCGCACATGCACTTCCCGGGCCCCTCCCCGCGTTTTCAGCTGACGAATCAGCGCCCGCATCGTGGTCGATCGCACGATGGTGTCTTCGACCAGCAGAACCCGCTTGTTCCGCATCACCTCGGGAACCGGGGTGTATTTTGTGCGGGCCTTATCGGCCCGATTCTTCCCCTCAATGAAGGTTCGTCCGACGTAGCGGTTTCTCATCAGCCCTTCGAGACAGGGCAACCCCAGTTCAAATGCCATCGCGGCCGCCGCCGCCTTGGCCGTGTCCGGAACGGGAACCACAATGGTCTCGGAATCGAGCGGAACAGTCTCCCGCAAGGCCAGTTTCTGTCCCAGTGCGGCCCGGGACAGGTACACATTGCGCCCATCCAGAGTGCTGGCCACATTCGCAAAGTAGATCCATTCGAAGAAACAGTGAGCAGGACGCGGCGTGTCCGCGAAGCGACTGATCTGAAACTCCCCGTTCTGGATGCTGATGACGTGTCCCGGCGGCAGGCTCTGAATGCTCTCTGCAGAGAACCCCAGATTGGACAGCGCCACACTTTCGCTCGCCGCCGCGAAGAGCGGTCCTTCCTTCGCCCAGCACAGAGGCCGGATCCCAAGAGGATCACGGGCGACAAACATGTCACCCACGGCATTCAAAAAGACAATGTTGTAGGCCCCATCGAACTTTTGACTCAGATCCCGCAGCAGATCCACGATCCCGGGGCGGCGATCTCCCTTGAGCTCAAGGCAGATCGAATGCATCAGGATTTCCGTATCATTCTCACGAGCAAGGTGGAATTCGGTCCGCGAAAGAATCTCTTCCCTGAGCTCGGGATAATTGGCCAACTGTCCATTGAATGCAAAACTGAACCACTTGCCCTTCTCGATATGGTGCCGTTCAAACGGCTGGGCGTAACTGCGGTCATCTTTGCCGCAAGTCGCGTAGCGGACATGGCCAATCGCGGCATGTCCGGCGTACTCCCGCATCAGCTTCTCGTAGGCCTCCTGGCGGTTGAGGTGAAACACCTCGGCGACGGTCCCCACCTCCTTATGGGTGTCGATCAGCTGATTTCGCCCCAGATTGAACGTGGTAAATCCCGCAGCCAACTGGCCACGGTTCTGAATGTCAATCAACATCCGGGGGACGAGGCGGCTGGCGGAATTCGCATCTCCCCCCGGGACCAGGGGACTGACCTCATCACCGGGCCAGTGATAGACCGCCACAATGCCACACTCGTGTCTCAACTCCGACATCTCTTGCAGACTCCCAGCGTCCCCAGGGACAGGCAGACAGGTCCGAATGATAGCCGGTTGCCAACGCGGAACCAACCGGGCGAATCCAGAAACTCCGCAAGCCGCGCCGCGGCCCGAAATTTCCGATGCGGATTTCGCCAGACGACATCCCAAGCGGTTCCTGGTTCCCGACCCCTTGTCCCTCGTCTCGGCAGGAAGAACACCGAGGATCTCCCTGATCGAGATTGAAGGGAAAAGCCCCCTCGAAAAATAGATCTCAAAGTTCTGCTGACACACTCCGGCCGAGTTTTCTAAGATCCGACACCATGACCGATTCGCTGAAGGACATTCGCCAGACTGTCGTTGAACGTGCCCGCACCATTGTGGTCAAAGTGGGAACCAACGTGCTTTCCCGAGAGGATGACACGCTGGACGAAGCCCGATTTGACGCGCTCGCCGAACAGATGCACCTCATCCGGGAATCCGGCCGCCAGGTGGTGCTCGTCTCCAGCGGCGCCATCGGTGCGGGGATCGGACTGCTGGGCCTGGAGCGTCGCCCCGACGACCTCCCGCATCTCCAGGCGGCAGCCGCCGTCGGACAGGCACATCTCATCCGGCGTTACGACGATTGCCTGAACAAGTTTGGCCTGCGGGCGGCCCAACTGCTGCTCACCGCCAATGATTTCCGGCATCGGGGACGGTACCTCAATGTTCGCAATACGCTGCGAACCCTGTTCGAGTACCAGACGATTCCCATCATCAACGAAAACGACACTGTCAGCGTCAAGGAAATCCAGTTCGGTGACAACGATCGCCTCGCCGCCCTCGTCGCCAACCTGCTCGAAGACCCGCTGCTGGTCATTCTCTCGGTGATCGACGGCCTTTACGATGGAGATCCATCACTCTCCACCAGCCGGGTGATTCCCCTGGTGAACACCTGGGATGAGAGTATCAAATCGCTGGCCCTCCCCACCCGCAGCCGGCGTGGAACCGGGGGCATGCAAAGCAAGCTCGATGCGGCACGCATGGTCACGGCGGTCGGAGAATCCGTCATCATCGCCCATGGTGGTCAACCAGGCGTTTTGGGCCGTATTCTTGACGGAGAGAATGTCGGCACACTGTTCCTCGGGCAGGGAGAGCATCTTCCTGCCTGGAAGCGATGGATCGGCTACTCGGTCGCACCTCGCGGCAAACTGCGTCTGGACGAGGGAGCCTGTCGGGCGATCTCCCAACGCCGGAAGTCCCTGTTGCCGATCGGCGTCACCAGCGTCGAAGGAGAGTTTCACAAGGGAGAGTTGCTGATGCTGCTGGATCCCCAGGGTCGGGAAATTGCCCGGGGACTCTCGAACTTCAATTCGCAAGACACCCGGCGCATCGCCGGCCGCCGCAGCGAAGAACTGGAGTCGATTCTGGGACAGGTGCACTACGAAGAGATCATCCATGTCGACAATCTGGTCTTGTTGTCTTCCTGATCTCCAGTCGCAGACACTTCGCTTTGGAACCTGTTCAACCTGGGAGCGGAGATGAACCGTCAAGAAGCCGTATTCCGGTTTTGTGCACGTCGTTATGAGACCGGGGAACCGGCCCAAATCACGGTTCAGGGGAACCGGATTGCAAGCGTCGAACCAGCCTGGCCGGGCCGGGAGTTTCTGGACTGGCCCTGGGTCGCCCCCGGGCTATTCGATCTCCAGGTCAACGGTTATGGCGGGGTCTGGTTTTCAAGCCCTACAGTGACCTCCTCCGAGGTCGCGACGGCGGTACGAAAGTACCTGCCTCATGGCGTGACCTGTGTCTTGCCCACGTTGATCACAAATTCCCACGCGGCCCTGATCCAGGGATTCCGGGCCATCGACCAGGCTTGTCGGAACGATTCCGTGGTGGCCCGAATGGTCATGGGATGCCATCTGGAAGGACCCTGGCTGTCGTCTCTGGATGGCCCCCGGGGCGCTCATCCGCGCGAACACATCCGTCCGGCCGACTGGGATGAGTTCTGCGAACTGCAAGATGCCTCGGGAGGCCGGATTCGCCTGGTCACCATCGCTCCCGAAATCCCCGGGGCTCTGGACTTCATTGATCGCGCGGTCGCGGCGGGGGTCATCATTTCGATTGGGCATACGGC
>JBKDUK010000362.1:0-4442 GCA_046339535.1 Planctomycetaceae bacterium
GTTGGCCGCCACGCGGGCCAGTGTGGTCTGCTTTCTGGATGCGGACGATATTCTGCCCCCCGACTACCTCGAGGCGGGAGTGCCGCTGTTGGACAACCCGGCCGTGGGGATCGTCTACTCGGATGTGGAACGGTTCGGGGATCAGACGGGGCGGATCGAGTACCCGGCCGAGCCAGGGAACCGGATCCACCAGGAGAACTTCGTGCATGCGGGAAGTCTGGTCCGCCGCACGGCGCTGGAACTGTCGCGGGTGTTCGAGGTCGAGTGTCCGGCCCAAGTCAATGACGACTGGTTCCTCTGGCGACGGATCGTGCCGTTCGGCTGGCGGTTGGCGAAGAGTTCCGCGGAGTACCGGTACCGGAAGCACGCCGCTTCGAAGCTGGCCCAGATGAATGCGGCGGAGGTCCCGTACTTCGAGCGGGCGGCCCTGGCGCTGGAACAGGTCACCCTGGCGATCCCACTGTCGGGTCGAACGGAGTTCTGGCCCCGGATGGCGAAGTTCCTCGAACACCAGACCTGGCCCCACGACCAGACGCGGCTTTTGCTGGTCGATACCAGCCAGTCAGCGGAGTTCGGGCGGACCGTCCGGCAATGGCTCGCGACGTGTGACTATCCCGGCCTATGATAATTCTTGGGGGCAGTACCTCGCCCTGGCAGTGGCCGATCCGGGCCTGGCGGATGAGAACCGCCGGGGACCGGGCGTCCGCCAGCGGGTGCAGGTGGCGATGCCGCGGATCTACAACCGGGTGCAGGAAGAGACCACGACCGAGTACCTGTGGATCGTCGAGGACGACATCCTGCCGCCGGTTGACACCTGTGAACGGCTGCTGCGGTCATTCGACGCGACGACGGTTTCGGTCTCCGGGGTGTACCAATCCCGGTTCCACCCCGGCTATGTGGCGTGGGACCAAGGCGGGCGGATCTTCACCGAGCGGGGGGACGGCGTGCAGGTCATCGGTGGGCAGGGATTCGGGTGCGTGATCCTGCGAAAGTCGGTGCTGGAGAAGCACGTGATCCACCACGGAGGGCGGGGGGATTACGATCCGACGTTCTATGCCGAACTGCGGGGAACTCGCTGGCGGGCGAAGGTGGATTGGGGGTGTGAGGTGGGGCATGGGTCAACGACAGAAAGTGTGCATGTGTGACTTATGTTCGAGACGGCTTTCTACGCAACCATGCACTGACGAAAACTCAACGCCCCCCCTGATTCTTTCTCCCCTCAGGTGGGTCCGTTTTGCACGATCATTTCCACTGGCTACGTTTTCTGAAATCCCGGATTGCCGGTTGGCGCTCCAGGCGAGACAATCGAGGGATCCGCGGTGCGGGGAGACCGGTCGGCAGGAATGAACTCGTAGTACCGTTCCAGGGGTCAAGTTCGGAGGCAGGACGTTGATGCTGTCGTTCGACTGGCTCGACTTTGGGATTCGCGACCAAGAGTTCCCCCTTCGCGACACGATGCCGCATCTTCGCGACCTAATGACGGCCCGTTCCTCAGTACGATCGCCAGCGTGGTCGGATTGATCGTGGCAGTCATCTTCACCACCCGCTGACTGCTCGATGCCCACCATCCGCTCGTTATCCTTGTCGAAGGTTCTGGGATTCCTGACGGGCGTGTTGATTGTTCGCGTCGTGTTCAGCGTGGTTTTCCGATATGTCGATTACGTTCCGCCGAATTTCGAATCGGACTTTCTGACAGGACGCGAGGGGTATTTCTGGGGGGGTTACCATTGGGCGTTTTACTTCCACCTGGTAGGCGGGCCGCCCACGCTCATTCTGGGACTGATCCTGATCAACGATCGGTTTCGCCAGAGACTGCCCCAATGGCATCGCATTCTGGGGCGAGTTCAGGTCTGCGTCGTGTTGCTGGTGATCGTTCCCAGCGGTCTCTGGATGGCGTCTCGTGCCGCCGCGGGGCCCGTCGCGGGAGTGGGGTTTGCCATGTTGGCGGTGGTCACGGGGGTCGCCGTCGTGCAGGGCTGGCGCACGGCCGTGCAGCGCCGGTTTGCCGCGCATCGCCGGTGGATGTGGCGCTGCTTTCTGATGCTCTGCTCGACAGTCGTGCTCCGGTTGATCGTCGGGTTCTCCATTGTGACGGGAATGGAGGGGCAGTGGGTGGCCGTGTTCGCGGCGTGGGGAAGTTGGCTCGTTCCACTGGCGGTCTTCGAAATGACCGGAATCACCAACGGCGTGTTGAGACATCCGTCGATTCGTCCGGACCGAGCGGTGCCGCGATAGATGTGTGTGGACCGAGGAGCCTCCCGGTTCAGACCGCTCAAAGCTCAACGTCGCTGACCGTGTCGCCGTCGGCAATCGAGATGAGTGCCTGTCGCGTCGCGGCTCGCAAGTTGCCACTCAGAAAGCGGACACTTCCATCGCATAACAGCGCGTGGAAACCTCCCAAGTGACCGTGGCGATTGTCTGGTCCGATCTCGAGCACCGTGTCTTGGTCGGCATCGACGGGCGACATCCACGGGACCGACCGATCATTGACTTCAAGCACCATCAGCGTCTCGGACGCGTCGTCGGTGATCGAAGAGAGTGACCGTGATGCCAGACCTGGGAAACAACCGTTCGCTGTGACGATGACCAGGAATGATGTCTGATTGGCAGGGCTTCGGGTGGAGGGACAGCGGTAGATCGGCAAGGACGTCTCCGAGGCCGTGGCATTGACCGGATCATTCCACGGCCTGGAAAGGTCGATCGAATTGTAGAGCGGCAATTGATCGAGATAAGGTAGAATCAGCGTTCGCCAACTGTGCAGCGGATTACCCTGAGCATCAACCGTGTAGGCGGGTGGAAACGTACCATACTCATTGTGGTAGTTGTGAAGTGCCAGCCCGATCTGCTTGAGATTGTTCTTGCACTGGGTGCGGCGGGCCGCCTCCGGCGCAGACCTCCTGGCGGGAAGCAACAGCGCGAGCAGGACGAGGCCAATGCCAGCCACTAAAAACCACTTGAGGCAGCCCCAGGCACCTCGCGGCTGCGGAGGGTCACTCTCTGCGGGCGGCGATGAATTTGGATTTTCGGACATCACATCGGTTCCTGTCAGGCGGTGGTCAAAACTGCCGTGAGACGGCTCTGATTTTCGCATCCCCATCGGATGGAATCAACATCGGGGGACCATGGTCGGGCCGTGTTTCCCCGAGAATCTGAACCCGGCCACAGCGACCCGGGGCGATCTCTTGTCCTCCAGTAAGGAACGAAACGCCAGGCAGGTTCCAGTCGAACAACGACGAACGGCTCTCGTGAACTCTGCCCGAATCCATCGCTCGCCGCAATCCAACTCGGGGTGGCACAGGTCATTCCACGCAGGGCGCCGGTTGCACGGATCGAGGGTGGCTCTGGAATTCCCCTGGCTCGGCACCATCGGCATCAGCCCGTGCTGGGGAGGCGGCCTGTCCAATAAAATCGAAAAACGGATGGAATAGACAGCAGACTGATACCGGCGATGGGAAGTGGAAGATGAATAGCGCCCAAGATCAAGGAGGCCAGCGGGTCTTCGCGGCTGACTTGGATTGTGACGCCAAGACCCCAGAGAAGTGCGATGGTATGAGTGACCGCAAGCGCCGCGTATTTCGCCCGAGTTGTCGGCAGGGCCGTGGAACGCTGCAACGTCGCCAAGGCCCCAAATGCGAGATGTGCCGCGCCGACCATGGCCACAAAAAACCCGACGGATGAGCCCACCAAGACCGCGAGCAGACCGAAGCCGATACCATAAACCGCATAGCCGAACAGGACGACGATTTGTGCGCCAATCGCGCGTCTGACCGCTTCTGTCGCTTGGGAACCTGTGTCGTACATTCCCGTTGTCAATCGATGGTATCTTTGACGTGGGCGTCAAGGCGTGGCCACCGATGCGCAGGGGCGTAGTGGGTGGTTCCGAAAGAGATGATATCCGAATGGAAATCCTTGGTTCCAGACGCGGCTTCTGCTGGTCGATACCAGCCAGTCAGCGGAGTTCGGGCGGACCGTCCGGCAATGGCTCGCGACATGTCACTGTCCCGGCCTGTGACTATCCTTGGGGGCAGTACCGCGCCTTGACAGTGGCCGATCCGGGTCTGGCGGACGCGAACCGCTGGGGACCGGGGGTCCGCCAGCGGGGGCAAGTGGCGATGCCGCGGATCTACAACCGGGTGCAGGAAGAGACCACGACCGAATATCTGTGGATCGTCGAGGATGACATCCTGTCGCCGGTCGACACCTGCCGGCGGCTGCTGCGGTCATTCGACGCGACGACGGTTTCGGTCTCGGGGGTCGACCAATCCCGGTTCCATCCCGGCTATGTGGCGTGGGACCAGGATGGGCGGATCTTCACCGAACGGGGGGACGGCGTACAGGTCATCGGTGGGCAGGGATTCGGGTGCGTAATCCTGCGGAAGTCCGTGCTGGATGAGCACGTGATCCACCACGGTGGACGGGGGGATTACGATCCGACGTTCTAT
>JBKDUK010000363.1:0-16315 GCA_046339535.1 Planctomycetaceae bacterium
GTTGTCGCCTGTCCTTCATGCAGCAGCCGCACGAAGCCACCCCAGGCGTGGTTTGGTGGAGGGCCATGAGACGCTGCGGGTGAGATCGGGAGAGCGCATGCTGCGAAAAGCGAGTGGAATCGTTCCGCCGGGAATCACACTTACAATCGTCAGGGAGCAAAAAACCGGTCGAGCCAAACCCGGCCACGACACCCCTCGAATACCAACTGCGTGCGGGTTCGACCGATCCTGCCGATTGATCCAGAAGCACCACCTGAAAGCCCCAGGCAAGATGTAGCAATTTTGTCGGTCACACAGACAGCTGGGGATCGAGCGAATGGAAGTTGTTGCGTCGGCTCCCCTTGCCATCACGTTCGGGGGTGCCATACTCGCGCCCGGGCAGCCCTGGTCCGGTAGGGGAAGCCTTCGGTGAGGAAGGTGGGGGAGCGGCCTCCAGCCTGACCCAAGCGAAACTGATCTGTTGTTCAAAAGAGAGGCGGCATGTCTGCTCCCACGCACGCCGAGGGTGTTGCCCGGTCTCACGACCGGGAGTTTTTTGACCGGGAACTGGCGGCATTCGTCCCCCCCCGCGTCTTCGATGCCCACTGCCACCTGTGGCTGGAGCAGGAGGTTCAGTTTCGCATCCCGGGCATCTCGGGGGATGTGGGGGCGGACCGTTATCGCCACCTGGTGGATGAACTCCATCCCGGGCGCGAGATGGGGGCGTTGTTCCTCAGCTTCGCGATTCCCGCCAATCCCGCCGGACGCGACCGCATGAACGAATTCATCGCCCGTGAGACGGCGAAAAATCCCCGGTACCGCGGGGAGTTTTTCGTCTGTCCGGACGACGATCCCGAATGGGTCCGACAAGAAGTGAGGCGGTTGGGGCTGCACGGCCTGAAGTGCTACCACACTTTTGCCGCGAACAAGCCCACCTGGCAGGCGGCGATCCCCGAGTACCTTCCCGAGTCACTGGTGCGGGTGGCCCACGAAGAAGGCTGGGTCATTACGCTCCACATGGTCAAATCGCGGGCGGTCGCCGATCGCGAGAACTACGAGTGCATCCGCCGGTATTGCCAGCGCTATCCCAACATGCGGCTGATCCTCGCGCACTCGGCGCGCGGCTTCCAGCCCAATCACAATCTCGAAGGGCTGCCGCATCTGGCCGGGCTCGACAATCTCTGGTTCGACACCAGTGCCAATTGCGAATCGATCGCGCATCAGGCAATCCTCCGGCACATCGGTCCCCACCGGCTGATGTATGGCAGCGACCTGCCGATCAGTCATCTGCGGGGACGCTCCCTCGGGGCGGCCGACTCCTTCATCTGGCTGTATGAAGAAACACCCGTCTGGGGCGAGAAACATTCCCGGGTCGACCCCGTGCTGATCGGCCTCGAACACCTCAGATCGCTCAAGTGGGCCTGTTGGTCGGAACGTCTGAGCGACTCTCAGGTCGAAGACATTTTCTGGAACAACGCCGCCCGGCTGCTGAACGTCTCCTGAGCGACCCCCGGCACGCAGGTCTGGTCCCGGGTTTGTTCCAGCCCCGGCTACCACCGCCATCAGGACCCGGCTTTCTTTCCGTTTCTTCTCTTCCGGCTTTCCCCTTCGCCATGCAGCGCATTCTTCGCGACGACGCCCGCAAGTACGCCTTCGATGCCCGCGACACACCGCTGCTGCGAGTCCAGGCTGGAGAGGTCTTCGAAATCGAGACCTGGGATGCCAGCACCGGGTTCTTCCGCAGTGAGGCCGACCTGGCGATCCCGGGCAACCGCCCCGGCTTCGACCGCACACCTCCACTCGCCAACCCCATCGGAGGACCGGTCTACCTCGAAGGGGCCTCCCGGGGGGATGTGCTGGTGGTGACCATCGAAGACATTCTGGTCGACGAATACTCGTGGATTGCGGTGGGCCCGAAACGCGGTCCCCTGGGAGAGTCCACCCGGTATCCGGAATTGTCGTCCCAATACACCACGAAGATCCTGCGGCACGAGGTGGGCCCCAGCGGCACATTCCGCGATGGCACCGTGAAGTTCAACGAACGGGTCTCGTGGCCCATCACCCCGTTCATTGGCACGCTGGGGGTCGCCCCCGACCGGGAAGTCTGCACCAGCCTCGACGGGCAGGGGGAATGGGGAGGAAACCTCGATATCCGCGATGTGCGGGTCGGTCATCGACTGCTGCTTCCCATCCACCATCCCGGCGCGCTGTTCTACCTGGGGGATGTGCACGCCAGCCAGGGAGACACCGAATTCACCGGGACCGCCGCCGAAACCCGGGCCACCGTCCGCCTGCGGCTCGATGTCATTCCCCGCAAGAAAATCCCCTTCCTGCGCATCGAGAAGCCCGATTCGATTGTCTCGGTCTACGCAGCCAAGCCCCTCGAGGTGGCGGTCGAAACGGCCACGCTGAACCTGATCGAGTGGTTGGTGAGTGAGCACGGCTACACCCCCACCGACGCGTATTGCCTGGTCAGCACCTGCCCCGACTTCCGGATCAACGTCTACCAGATGTGCCAGTTGCGGCACCTGAAGTATGTCGCAGGGGCTGAGCTGCCGCGACGGTATCTCTGAGCGGTCCCGCCGCGGCTGGGAGGCGCGTCACCGCTTCAGGAATTCGACGAACCGCACGCCCACCGGTCGATCGCCCACCCAGACCGTGGCCTCGACGCGGGCGGGGCCCTGGGGCAGCGGGAGATCCTTGAGAATCAGCTCCGAGGAACCGGCAACGGCCCTCTCGCGTCGCTGCTCTCCAGCCACCGCCAGCTCGAGGTCGACCGGAGTACTGCGCGAGGCCCAGCGGACCGTGACATCAAACCGGCCGGCCTCCACGACGTTGATCTCCCAGTAGCCCCGGTCATCAGGACGCCAGTCGGCCCCCCGCCAATCCTGCCGCGTCAGCACTGTGGGATTCTCGTGGGGTGAGCCAATCGAGAGACGGACCGGAGCGTAGTTGTCGGGGCGGGTTTGGCTGACGTCGGCAAACCAGACGCTGTATTGCCGGCGCAGTTCGGCCACCAGCTCGGGATGTCGATCCGCGACATTCGTTGTTTCGTAGGGATCCGCCAGCATGTCGAACAGTTCCCAGGGAACCTTCGGATCGGGCCGCTCATTGCCAAACCCGCTGCTGCGCACCAGTTTCCAGCGCGAGGAACGGGCCGCGACGTGATGTTCAGCCTGAGGAACGTCACCTCGATGGGACTGCAGAAAGAGGGTCCGTTCGGGCCACTCGACCGACTGGCGTGTCAGCAGGGGCCACAGACTTCGGCCGTCGAACCCGGGATCCCGATGCGGTAGCCCACACGCCTCCAGGATTGTCGGGGCCAGATCGATGTGGGCGGCGGGATGAGCGGAACCCTCTCCGGGAATGAGCTTGCCGGGCCAGCAGGCGAACAGCGGCGAGCGGATTCCCCCTTCATACACATCCCCCTTCCGCGACCGCAGCCCCGCATTGTAGCCCGCCGTCGCCTCCCCATTGTCCGTCAGAAACAGCACGAGTGTGTTCTGGGCGATGCCGCGCTCCGTCAGCCACGCCCTCAATCGTCCCACGTTGTCATCGATGTTCTCGATCATCGCGTAGACACGGGCCAACAGGTCGGCATCCAGTTGCGGAGGCAGCGGATGACCCGGAGTCGGCGGAAAGCGGTCGGCGGTGATGGGGTTGCGACGGTGATGCTCGTACTGCGCGGGAGGAACATCGCCGAATGGACCGTGGGGCGCGTTGGTCATCAGACAGAGAAAGAACGGTTGGCGGGCTTCGATGGCCCGATTGGCCCAGGCCATTCCTTCTCGGAAACAGACATCGGTGCAATACCCCTGCTGGGGCTCGGCCACACCATCGCGAAACAAGATGGGATCGGTGTACTTGTTCTCTCCGCCCGGAGGATCACTCGGTTGCCCGATCCCTCCCCCCCGGTGGACCAGGGCCGTCTCGAACCCGCGATCGATCGGACGGAGCGGCCAGGTGTCTCCGAGGTGCCACTTGCCGAACAAACCGGTGCAGTAACCCCCCGTCCGCAACCGCTGTGCGAGGGTTGTTTCCGACGGATCCAACAGAGCCCGGCCCCGGTAGGTATCGATCGCCCGTGTGCGGTAGTTGTAGCGCCCGGTCATCAACGACGCCCGGGTGGGGGCGCAGACCGGACTGACATAGAAGTACGGAAGCCGGACGCTGGCTTCGGCCAACTGGTCGAGATGTGGGGTGCGGATCACCGGATTCCCGTGGAAACCCAGGTCTCCCCAACCCTGGTCATCCGTCATGATCACAATGACGTTGGGGGCACCGACCGTCGGGCTGTCTGCCGCCAGGCCGCAAGTGCCCGTCATCCCGCCGATCGTCACAACCAGCAACCAAAGCCAACTGCGGAATGTCATCGTGGGATCCTTCACTGGGAAGCCGGGAGGGAACAGGGAATGACCTGACGGTTCGGGGGATTGCACGGCTCACACCGATCACAGCGGGTGGGGACAGCGGCGGGTTGACCCATTCCCCGGGAGCGGCGCATTTTTCCTGGTTTGACCGATCCGCAGGATCCGATAACTCCACGACCTGTCGAAGTGCCGACGCTTTCGATGCGTGGCATGGCGGTGGAACTGGGACAACGAGATGACCCCGGGTCATGCATCCGGGATTTGTGGAGACGGACTGGCACCATGAAGATCAATGGGCGTTTGTTGCTGCTGGCGGTCGTGACGGGTCTGTTCATGCGGATCTGGTCCGAAACTGGCGCCCGGTCCGGGTCCGATCGGGTCGCGGTGTCGCGGCCCACTCCGGCGGCCGTTTCGCTCCCCCAGCCCGTGGTCGAGACTTCCGTGAGTCCAGAGGAGCCCGACCTGCAGGTGACGGCCGCGGTGCCGTCCATCGACCTGTCCCTCCAGCACGAGGAATGGACCCCGCACTCGGCGCCGATTTCCCTGCCGCAGGGACTGTCGGCGGGGACCTGGCGGGTGGTGGATGATACGGGACGTGTCGCGCGGCTGGAATTGCCGGTCGGTCAGTTCCCGGTCCACCAGCAGCAGCAGACGGAATTTCATGTCACTACAATCGACGGACAGCGGTGGTATTTCATCCGGTTGAATTCTCCCGAAAGGATTGCCTCGGGGCAGCCGGTGCTGGAGGCAGCCAGCACCCCCGCGCCCCCGCCAGCCTGTGACGAATCCCCCGTCACGGTTGATGCGGGCAATCCCGGGAATCCTCTGGCCGGGGGAGAGGTCGTGGTCGTGTTGGACACAGTCCCATCCACCGGGGTCGAGAAGGTGGCTCCCCCGTCCGACCCGACCTGCCAGGCAGACGCCTCCAGTGAACTTGCCCCCGTTCCTGTGATGGCGGAACCGCTTCATGCTCCCCCGGCCATGGCCGACTGGCGACCCCAGTCTCCGCCCGATCCACAACCCGAGACGACATTGGAAACCTCGGGAGGAATCACCAACCGCAAGTTTGATTTTCGCGGGTATGGGGCCGAAGAGACCGTGACGAACGCCCCCACCGCAGACGTGACCCCCGCCGGGAGTGTGCCGCAGGGAGTGGCCGAACTGACTCCCGAGCGGCCCACCGAGGTCGACATGCCTGAAGAGGCCTGAGCGCGTGAAGGCGGTGAGACGCAGTTGAAGCCCCCCACAGAGAGTACGGGTGCCCGTGAATCGGGAGGGGGCTCGTCGGAATGGGGGTTGTCATTCCGACGGATGCGGGGGAAGTCGCCCTTCGATCTGATAAAGTGCGTTTTGGGCGGCGCGCTGCTCAGCCTCTTTCTTGTTGGTCCCCCACGCCGCCGGATAGAGCTGATCCCCGACCGTGGCGGCAATCTTGAAGCATTTCGAGTGATCGGGCCCCTTCTCTTCCAGCAGTCGATAGGCCGGAGTGGCTCCCTGATATTTCTGGGTGTGTTGTTGCAGCAGGCTTTTGTAATTTCGGCCGTGGTCGAAACCGACCGCCAGATCGACCTCGGGCTGCACGAGTCGTGAGACCAGATTCCGGGCCGCCTCAAAGCCGCCGTCCAGGTAGACCCCCGCCACCAGGCTTTCGAAGACCGCCGCGGAGACGGACGGGGGGATGATCTCAGTGAGACTCAGCCCCTTGCCCAACAGCATGCAGCCGGGCAATCCCAGCTTCTCGCTGATCTTGGCACAGGTGCTGCGGCTGACCACGATCGATTTGATGCGTGTCAGTTCTCCCTCGGTTTCCCCGGGGAACTGCCGGAACAACAGTTCGCACACGATCAATCCCAGAATCGAGTCTCCCAGAAACTCGAGCCGTTCATTCGAAGCGAGCCGGTGATTGGCGCTCGAGGCGTGTGTCAGACAGGTCTGCAGCAACTCCCGGCGCTGGACCTGTTATCCGAGGGCCGGTTCGCAGCGTTCGAGGGCGTCTTCCGCCACTCCGCCCACCACTCCATCCTCAACGCCGCCGCGAGCCAAACTCACATTTCCACTCCCGTGTGTTCTCGGTTGCCTCACGCACAAACGGGGATCCCACCCTTGCCCAGGCCCGAGCCTGGAACGACTTCTCCTGATTATTTCCGACTGTACACGGCAGTCGACCACCCGGAAAGTCCGGAATACCGCGACACAGCCTGCAAACGCCAGGTCCCCCGCCCCAGGACCAGCGATTCGGGAAACACCGGGGCGATGCGGAAGTCGTGGGTCAACAGCCATTCGGGCTCCCGTTCGCCGGTGTCGCCCGGGCGGACCGGCGGCGGGGGGGGTTCCCATCCCCGGCGTCCAAACCCCTCTTCCAAAAACATCCGCAGGCGGAAATCATGGTCGGTGGCGTATCGAATCGGTGTCTGGCGCGACTCGCGGACCATCAGTTCCACAATCTCACCGGCATCACCCCGCCCCCACGACCAGAGCCGAACCAGGTGTGCCGCTGTGGCCCCACCCCACACCACCACCCCCGCCAGCACGGCGGCTCGTTTCCAGCCCCCGCGTTTCCAGGCGGCCGCCAACGCCAGACACACCATGATCTGGGCCGCGGTGATTCCCACCAGAAAATACCGGGGGTACACCTCATGGCGGGCTTCGATCACCAACACCAACGAGGGAACCACCACCCCACCCAACAGCGCCGTCCAAACCGCCGCTGGTTCTTTCCGGAGTCCCCACCAGACGACACCGATCAGCAGCAGGCCTCCCAGGACCCCAGCGGCCAGGACCCCCGCTCCCTCCAGGGGCCCCCCCACGACCAAAGACAGAATCTGCAGCTGCACCTCACGCAGTGGAAACACCGGGCCGCCGGGGTTAAACGACCGGCTCAGATCGATCCAATACAGCACCGCGAAGATCGAACCCGGAAGGGCCAGTGCCGACAACTGCCACAGAGCCCGGCGGTCCTGGCCAGAAACTCTTTGCCAGGCCAGCCAGCCAACGAAGGCGGCCAGACCCGCCAGATGGCAGATCAGCACGGGTTGGGCGAGCAATCCAAGAGTCTCGACCAACCCTGCGGCGAACGCGGTGAGAGCCCCGGGACGGTTCCACAACCGTTCCCTCAAATCGACCCCTGCGACAGCGCCAGCGACCGCCAGTGCATACCCTCGGGCTTCGGACCCGTAATGCACCAGGGGATAAGTGACGGCCAGCACGATCGCCACCAGCCAGGCCGCCTCGCAGGATCGGCGCCGACCGATGGACCAGCCGCAGGCCACTGTGAGCATCCCGGCCAGCACCGAGGGAAACCGGTATTTCCAGGCGGCCTGACCCGGCCCCAGACCCCAACCGACCAGGGTGTTGAGGTAGTGGTTGTTCTCGTGATGAATCGTGGTGAAGACCTGCCCGGGCTGGGTGATCTTTCCCAGCACATCGGGCCCCAGGGTCCACAGCTCATCCAGCCACAAGCCTCCCCGGCTCGCCCCCCACCGCAACAGACCAGCCATCCCCAGCAACAGACACAGGCCAAACCATTCCACACGGGTGGTGGGCGCACAGCCGTTGCTGGTTGCGCGGGCCGCTGGCTGAGGCATCGCTGGTGATGCCCCCATCATCGCGGCAAAAGCTGAGGGTACTTGTCACGGATCTGACAGGCCCTCGGCAGTGCATGGTGCTGGATATAGGGCTGCGTGGGATTCTGGCGGCCGTAATCCTGATGATACGCCTCCGCCGAATGAAACAGTCCCAGGGGTTCGAGCGTTGTAGCGATGGGGCGGGGAAATCGCCCGGACTTTTCGAGGTCCTGCATCTTTTGCCTCGCGGTCGCGAGCTGGCTCTCGTCGGCATAAAACACGGCCGACCGGTACTGAGTGCCCACGTCGTTCCCCTGCCGGTTCTTTTGCGTCGGATCGTGGGCGTCGAAGAAGACGTCGAGCAGTTGGTCGAGAGAAATTCGGGAGGGATCGTAGGTGATGCGAATCGCTTCGGCGTGTCCTGTGTTCCCTTCACACACCTCCCGGTAGTTGGCCCGCTGGGGATCTCCGCCACAGTACCCGCTCTCGACATCCAGCACCCCGGCGAGCTGTTCGAACGCGAGTTCAGTACACCAGAAACAGCCGCCGGCCAGCACAATCTGTTGCGTTCCCGGGGGAGCGGAAGGGGAGGGAAGTTCCGCGGCGGGGTCGGCCAGTTCGGCCAGGCGGTCGGCGGGGGTGAAATCGAGGGCTTCCGAATTCAGGCAGTACCTCAGGCCGGTTGGCGGAGGACCATCATTGAAGACATGCCCCAGATGACCACCACATCGTCCGCAGAGAATCTCCACTCGGACCATGCCATAACCGCGGTCGATTCGCTCCTCAACATTGCCCGGGGCGATCGTCTGAAAGAAACTGGGCCAACCGGTTCCCGAATGGAACTTGGCCTGGGAGGAAAACAGAGGCAATCGACAGCCGCCGCAGCTGTAGACTCCCGATTGCTTGTTGTCGAGCAGAGTTCCACAGCCAGCCCGCTCGGTCCCATGCGCACGCAGGATGCGATACCTCTCCGGAGAGAGTCGCGCTTTCCATTCTGAATCCGGCAGGACAACAAGGGGAATCTCAGAGGGGGGCAGCAGCTTGCCTTCCCGATTGAAAACCGACAGGAGGGGCATGATCACGCGGCTCGACGAACAGTGTGGACGAAGGCGAAGTTCGGAAAGAAGATCAAATATGTTAGTCAGAAGCCACCAACCGAAACCAAGTGTGACCCGGAACGCGCTGGCTCGAGCTGTTTTCCCTGGCCTCAGCACCGTCATTCCATATCTGTTCATTTGTATCTAAACCGATCTCCTCCTGCGATTCAACGCGCCTCAAGAAACTCGACAGACCGTTGAGCATAGCGCAGAATCCTTTCCCATTAACTGAAATCTATTTCGCCACAACTCGCACTTGTCGCGAACCCCTCACTGGTTTTACGATGAGAATTCAGGAACTGAAACAGTGGCCCAAGTTCGCCGGGGTTTCCCCGAAAGAGAATCCATGTCTGCCGTGTTGTGTTCCGCGCGAAGAGCGATGCGGATCGTGACTTTGTGCGGATTTTTCAGCCTGTTCTTCGTGGCCCAGCCTGCGTGCGCCTGGCAGTCCCCCCCAGGAACGATTTCCACCAATTCTGGTCGTCCACTCGATCTCCGCGGCAAGCGTGAGAAAAGTCTGGCATCGCGTCCAGCCGGTGAGATCCTGCAGGCCGATCCCCCACCCCAATTCGAAAATCTCCCGCCGGCGGTTGCCCCCGACCGGTTGACCTCTTCCGATATCTTCCTGCTGAAGATTGTGGGGGCCATCCTCATGGCCTCGTTGGCGACCTTGATCGGTCTGAAGTTTTTGTTCTCCCATGGACGAAAGTCGCGGTCGCCGATCGTTGGCCCACCTCCCATGGGTTCGGGCCCTCCCGATCCCGATGGGTTGCGCTGGCTTTCGGGAACCGTCCGCTCGGTCACCAGTCGCGAGGTCAGCCGCCGTCGGGGAGGAAAATCCGGGTCGGATTCGGGAGACAATCTGGCGAAGCCCGCCAGCGATTCCTCCGGACCGCGCTCAGAGGACTCTTAGTTCTCTCCGTCCCATGTGCCGAGAGTCTCCACGGCCCGTTCCCGACAAGCGGCGACCTGCTTCTTTTTCCAATCGATCCCGGGATTCGGCGACTCACCCCTCAGTCGCTGTTGTCGACCAACCCTCGCGTCCGATACCATCCATCGGAGTCTGTTGATCTCTGAGCCGCCCGCGCGAGGTTTCCGGAATGTCCTCCCCTCGACCCCCCTCCGCAGCGAACGTCACCGCGTCCGGTCCAGATCCGACTAATAAAACACCAGGACCGCGGATCGCGATTTCACGGCGCGGTTGGCTGCAGGGGACTGCGGGAACGCTGGCCGGCAGTCTGGCCTCCCGTGCCGGGGCCAATGGGTCGAACCGTCCGGGGAAAGCCCGCTCGGTCATTATGATCTTCAACTGTGGCGCTCCCAGTCATCTTGATCTGGTCGATCCCAAACCCCTCGCCAGCGATACAGTCCGCGGCCCCTTCGCCCCCATCGAAACTTCGGTTCCCGGGTTGTGGTTCACGGAACTCATCCCGGAAGTCGCCCAGATCGCCAATGAACTGGCGGTGGTCCGCACGGTCCACCACACCCATGGTGGGCACAACTCGGGCATGCACTGGTCGATTGTCGGCCGTCCCTACAAGGTCGACAGCACGCTGATCAATCCTGCCCCCTCCGATCATCCCAGCCTGGGGACGCTGGTCGGGTGGCTGGCGCAGCGCGATGGCTACTCGGGACATGTGCCCCCGTATGTCATCACCCCCTATCCACATTGCGACAGCACGGTTTACATCACCCCGGGGCAATACGGCGGCTGTCTGGGTGTGCGTTACGACCCGTTTGTGCTCGATGCCGACCCCAACGCCAAAGACTTCCGCGTCCGCAATCTGGGGCTGGCCGAGGGGCTCACTCCGCAGCGTTTCCAGGACCGGCAGTCGCTGCAGGCGGGGCTCTCGGCCCAGGGACGCCCCATCATTTCAGGGCTGGCCGCCTCGCACGATGTGTTTCATTCCCGGGCCGCCTCGATGATTCTCTCGGGCGACGCCGCCCGGGCTTTCGATCTTACGCAGGAACCCGACTCGGTGCGCGAGAGATATGGGCGTCACTCGTGGGGTCAGTCGCACCTGCTGGCCCGCCGGCTGGTCGAGGCCGGGGTCCCCTTTGTCTCGACCGTCAATGGCCGCAGCATCATCTGGGACACCCATGAAGACAACTTCAACCGCCTGCAGAAGAATCTCGTCCCCCCCATGCAGCGGGCCTGGGTCGCGTTGATTCAGGACCTGAAGGAACGGGGGCTGCTCGACAGCACGCTCGTTCTGTGGATCGGTGATTTTGGCCGCACTCCCATGATCAATCCCAAGGCGGGGCGCGATCACTGGCCGCAGTGCTACAGCGTGGTCATGGCGGGCGGAGGCCTGCGCGGCGGTCAGGTGATTGGGGCCTCCGACAGCATCGGGGCCGTCCCCAAAGACCGACCGGTCACACCGGCCGACATCCACGCCACCATCTTCGCCGCCCTCGGCTACAGCGCGCGCGAGATCACCTACCAGATGGTCGATGGACGGCCCATGCCCCTCAGTGACGGGCAGCCAATTCGCGAACTTCTGTAGCGCTGGATGTCCCCCGGGCTCCCGGTGCCACTCCCGCCCAACCCAGAGCTACCGGTTGAGATACCACACTCGCACGGTCTGCAGGTGCAGCACCAGGGAGGGGTCCAGATTGAGTTCGCTCTGCAATTCCTCGACCAGCGCGGGGACCAACAGTGTTTCGACATTCAGCGGCTGTATCGATTCGGACTCGATCCAGGCATTGATCCGGGCCATCAGCACCGGCATCGGTTCGTATTTCGAAACCGCTCCCAAGAAATTCTTCTCGAGGGGCTGCGGGCGAAAGTCGCGGTAGGTCAGCATCGGATTTTTCCTGGGTGAAGTCGGACAGTCCGATCAGGTTTGCCTTTGGAGCCAGCCACACATCCAGTCATTCGGCAATCGCCATCAATCATTTGTCTCCCCTTTCGGAATGACTGAGGAATTCCGCGAGGGCGGTCAGCCAATTCCAAGGCTGGTCAGCTTTGGCCCCTCCCTCAATTCGACAGGGGCTGCATTCGCAGGCACCTCGCCGCAGGAGACTCGTCGGAACGCTCCGCTACGTCATTCCCGGTACCAGACCCGGACGGTTTGCAGGCACTGCATTCCCTCCGCCGTCCCAAAGGTCGATCCCGCGTCCCGAGAGTTGGCTCCCATCCACGGCAAGACCACTGTCTCGATGTTGACAACCGTCACCTGTTGCTTATCAATCCAGGCGTTCGCCGCGGCCACCACTTCGTCCAAAGAGTCTGATTGTTCGATCAGCCCGAGGAAGGAACTCGTTTTTTTGACGCTCGGCTTGAAATCCCTGTAACGCAGCATGGCGTTGTTCTCACCAGAAACCGGTCCGAAATGATCGGCACCAGGAGATTGGGCCGCCCCCCCCTCTGGGATCGGTCCCGGCCAGTCTCCGGCACCCGCCCGAGCGGCAACGCTACACCGACAGCTTGTCCAGATCGTCCATCAGGTCGTCGAGGGCATCGCGGGGACCCGCGGGCTTCGTCTCCTGCCGCTTGGGCACCCCCACGCTCAACCCCACCGCCTCCCGACCGTCTTTCACTAATTCGGTATCCCGTTCCTGGGCGGCAATTTCGAGAGCCGACGGCGCGCCAAACAGTTTCGACAGGTCGATCTTGAAGTTGGCGTCGCGCTCGACCTCGGCCCCCGCAATCGCGGGAGTCTTGTGCTCCGGAAAGATGATGGCGTTCTCGGGACAGACCCGGCTGCACGCCGGGCACCCTTTTTTGCAGTTGTCCTGCTGCTCGACCAGGATCCGGTCGAGCGTGTCGACTCCATAGACCCCAAACAGACAAAAGTCGATGCACTCCATGCAGTTGGTGCACCGGCTGTAGTCGATGATGGGGTACCACCGCCGCCTGGAAGGCTCGTCGGTGGCGGCCACCGTGGGCGGGGGAACGACACCCGCGTCGGAGGCCCCCCCCGGCGGCGTCGCCGCAGCGGGGGCCGGACCGCCGTTCACGGGCAGAAATGGATTCAAATACCGCTGCAGTTGGGCCGGCTGGGGCGAACCCCCAATCCACTGCATCAGGTCGAGTCCCACGGTCTGCACGCTCGCTTCGCGGGCAATCCGGCGGATCTCATCGAGGTAGACCCGCGGCTCGCTCTGGTCGCGCAGGTCGAGGCAGTACAGCTTCCGCTTGGGAACATCGAGGGCGCCAATGGCATTGGGCCGGACCTCTTCCTCGGCGGGGCTTCCGTCGTCGTCCCCGGCATCGGCTGGTTTCAGCAGGGAGATTCCCATCTGCCCCTTGACCCCGTTGCGGTCGAGGATCCAGCGGGCGGCCCGGGGATACAGCCACGACAGAATGACCACGTCACCGGGGACCCGGCGCAGGTACAGCAACCCGGTGTGATCGGCCGTGAGGTCATTGAGGTGGGGAACCAGCGAGACATCCACGTCGTTTTCGACCAGCAGGGCGGCCGCCAGTTCCTCTTCGAGCTGGCGCTTGGCGGGATTCCGCCCGGGCGCCTGCGAGATGACCACGGTGATTTTCTTCTGGCCTGCCATGGGTGCCTACTCGTTCATCTGCCCTTTGATCATCCGCTGGGTCTGTTCCCAGCCCGCCTCCAGAACCGCCAGGTACTCGCGCGCCTCGAGCAGCGGGGCCTGGGTCTCCAGCTCGTACAGCCAGCCCGTGTCGTAGTTGTCGGTGTTGATCGGGGTGGGGTCCGAGGCAACTTTCTCGTTGAACCGCACCAGCCGCCCCTCGCAGGGTGCATACAGCGACGAGACCGCCTTCGAACTCTCGATCTCGCCAATCTCCTGCTTGGCCCGTACCAGAGTTCCGGGATCGATGTTCCAGTTGAGAAAGTAGACATCCTGCAGCAGCCGCACCGAATACGCGGTGAAGCCAACTCGCCAAACATCCCCCACCGGCTGCAGCCAGAGATGACTCGAAGAGTATCTCCGGTCCGCCGGAATGCGGGCGGGAAACTGTCCCATCATGAACACCAACGACTCGCTCTCGGTCATGGAAACCAGTAGACCCGGAAACCGGGGTTGATGCAAGCAGTCTGCAGGTTCGGGCAGGCTTCCGGGGGAGCGGGGAGAGCGCCTCCTGCGGTCTGGATCGGCCAAACACGGTCTGGCAGGCGCGCCAGAGCCGTCTTATACTGGTCCCATAGACAGCTCTTCCGTTTCGGGAGCCACCCGTGTCGATGCAGTTGAAGAAGACCCAGACGCAGCCCTCCGGGACCCGGTCGACCCCGAGCCCGGGTCTTGGGTCCACTCGTGATCCCGCTCTGCTCCGCCTGATCACAGAAGCCAAACGCGTCGCCCAACTGGCCTACTGCCCCCACAGCCACTTCCCCGTGGGAGCGGTTGTCGAGGCCGAAGGGGGGGAGCTGTTCGCAGGCTGCAATGTCGAAAATGCCTCGTTCGGACTGACGATCTGTGCCGAACGGAATGCCGCCTTTCAAATGGTCTCGCACGGTCGCCGCCAGATCCTCACGGTGGTGATCTACACCCCCACTGCCGAACCGACCGCTCCCTGCGGGGCCTGTCGACAGGTGCTCAATGAGTTCGGTCCCCGGGCCCGGGTGGTCTCGGTCTGCGACGGACCGGGGATCATCGACACCACCCTCGAACGGCTGCTGCCACAGGCATTCGGGCCGGGCAACCTGACGGCCCTGAAGTGAAAGCCCCAGGGCATGCGCATTTTTCTGTCGCACCACAGTGACGACAAATCACTGGTCCGCGAGGTCAAGCAGGCGCTCCCGGAGTTTCTCCAGACCTGGCTCGATGAAGATCGCATCCGCTGGTCCGACAACATCGCGGTGCGGCTGCTGGAGGCGATCAACGTCCACTGCGACTTCCTGATCCTGTTCCTGCGCGGCAAGACACTCAAGTCGAAGTGGGTGCAGCGGGAATTGCGGGCCGCCCTGCGACGCGAGAAAGAACTGGGCCGCACCTTCATACTCCCTGTCGTGCTCGATTCCCGCACCGCGCTGGCGGCGCTGCCAGCCTTTCTCAAGGAACGGCTTTACATTGAGGCCACCCCCGGCCCCAAGCAGGTCCCCCGACTGGTGGAAGATCTGCTCGCCCGGCTGTTTCAACTGGTGATCGAAAACAACACCCTGGGGGGTGGCCTGGGCCCCGACCGTCAGGTGCCCCTGGAACGCCGCATCCTCCTCGAGGCCCTCGTGCAGGGACCCTCCCGCGAGAACCTCTGGCTGCGGCCGATGCTCCGCGGCCCCCTGCCCGACGAAATCTTCGACAAGCTGCTCGCGCTGCTGAAAAACCTGGTCGAAGCGGTCCGTCAATATCTTGATCGACTCGACCGCCGTCCGGGCAAATCGCCCGGCACCTCCCGCCGCATCCGGTCCAACATCTTTCTCGCCCGGGGAGACGCGATCTCCAATGGTGAGGTCGGCACCCTCTCAATCCCGCAGCGCACCTCCCATCCCACCCGTCTCGCCGTGCACATGGACGACGATGGCGAACTGGCGATCTTCTTTCGTCCCTCGGAGGGGGCGACGGGAAAGGCCTACGCGCGTCAGCAGGCGGTGGGACGGATCACCAATCCCCAGTGGCGGGCTGAGCAGACCAGCCACCCCCCGGTTCCGCGTTGGATCGATGTCGATCTGCAGGCTCCCGCGCGGGGCACTGCCGAAGAGAAAGGAATCCCCGTAAGCTCCCTGGCCGACACGGAGCTCAACGAATATGTCAACATCCGGGTGCATCCTCAGCTCCGCTGGATCCTCGCGGTCCCCATTGAAGTGCGGGTCGGCGGGCGGGCCGAGGTGATCGGCACCTTCAGCGTCGATGGTCTGAATGGTGACCTCAGCGAACGTCAATTGGCGGGCGTTTTTCGGCAGATCCAGGATTACAGCGTCAAGATCGCCCGGCTGCTCCGCGATCTGCAGTATGAATACGTCGCCCTGTTGAAGGCCCAGGACCAACCGGTCGCCTGACCGGTCTCTCCCGTTTCGCGTCGCTGTTCCCAACCTTCGGTTGCGGCTGGTGACGCCCGGTTTTCCTCCCGCAATTGCAAACCCCATCCCCGCCACTAAACTGGAGTTCTCCCCTGGTATCGGGCCGATGCTGCCGAACTGCAGGCCGATCTCTTGCTCAGGCGGAAAACCGGCTCGCCCTGGGGCCCCTCCCCAGTCATCAACGCCCCTCGCGTCCACTTTTTCTCACTCCCGCACCATGCCCCGCTACGACCCGCAACGGATGGCCCCCAAGTGGCCAGACTATTGGGCCCAGCACGAGACGTGGCGCACCCCCGCCGTCCCCCAGGGCGCGAAACTCTATGTCCTCGTCCTGGTCCCCTATCCTTCGGGCGCAGGTCTGCCTGTCG
>JBKDUK010000364.1:0-47132 GCA_046339535.1 Planctomycetaceae bacterium
CGTTCAGACCCGCCAATTGAGCAAGAAAGACTGCGTTTGTTCGAACGAAGCGGTTTTTTATCCCCCGTTGGCTGGGGTCGAGAATTCTCAGCCAGTTTTCACCCGCAAGCTGTCCTATTCGGGGAACGCTGGGGGTGGTCAATGGAGCTCGGTGAATCGTCGGAGTGCGTTTCTGGCAACATTTGAGAAGTAGTTTGATCGGAGAGGTTTGGTCCCTGGAGGACTGCGGAGCCGAAGTGGAAGCTGATGGGGTGCGGTGCGGGAGCGGAGCGCTTGGAGCGGCTCAGCGTCTGTGATGAGTGACCGGTTGATCAAGATTGACCGATGTGATCAGGAGACGGTGTGATGTCTGTGGCTGCGACCGAAGTTGACCAGCGTTCCGTAATTGAGCGACTGGGGACGAAAAATCTGCTCATCTTTGGGGTGCTGGTGGCAGCAATTCTGGCCGTCTTCTTTCCGACGTTGGGAAAGCTCTCGGAGCGGTGGAATTCTGATCCCCAGTATTCGCATGGTTATCTCGTTCCTTTTTTCAGTTTGTTCCTGGCGTGGAGTCGTCGCGCCACTCTGCCAGGTTCCGGATTGAGACTGCGAGTTCTCGGCTTCGTCATTGTGGGATTGGCCGTGGGACTCAAGATTGCGGCTGAGACAGCCAACATCGATTTGCTGGAGGATTCGTCGCTGGTTCTGGCGATTGCAGGGGCGACCTTGGCGTCGTTTGGATGGGAGGTATTCAAGTGGGCCCTCGCGCCTCTGCTGTTCTTGCTGTTGATGGTCCCGTTGCCAGACGCAGTTTCCAGGTTTGCCCGTAAGCCGCTGAGACGTCTTGGAACACTGTCAGGTGTTGTCCTGATGCAGGTGATGGGCCTGGCCGCCTTTGCGAGCGGAAACACGATTGAGTTGGCGAACGGGAGTCGGGTGGGGGTGGCGGAGGCCTGCAGTGGTCTGCGGATGCTGATGGTGTTCGTGGCCTTGGCGGTGGCGATGGCCTTGTTGTCTGAGCGACCGATCTGGGAACGCCTGTTGCTGGTTGTCAGTTCAGTGCCGATCGCCTTGATCTCGAACATTTTGAGGATTGTGGCGACAGGAGTCTTGTATTCCCAAGTTGAAGACGAGGGTGTCCGAGAAATGGCGCACGATGTGTTTGGATGGGCGATGATGCCCTTGGGCCTGGTGCTCTTGATGGGGGTCTCCTGGATCCTTTCGCACCTGCTGATTGTGGAACAGGATCGTCCTTTGACGGTTGATCCGCGCCTGGCGCGGGCTCGTTGAGGGGCGGAGGTGAATTGGTGGACCTGTTGTCTTGTTCAGGCAGGGTCGGTTTCGGATTGGGATCCGGAACATTCTGGTCAAACCGAGTGGGAAGTGGTTGCTCATGAATGCCGAACCGATGAATGGACAGGGAGCTGTCGTTCCTGTGCGCAGGAGTGACGTCCTGGTAGCTCCGCCGGGGGGCTCTACGACCAGCGGCTCCGGTGGCATTGTCCTGGATCAGAACACAGTGTTGGCGGCCATGCGGCGTCGCTGGCTGATTGCTACCGCCCTGAGTCTGACGGGCGCGCTCGTGGGGGCGGCGACCACCTGGCTGCTGATCCCGGTGACCTACACGGCCCGGGCGGAGTTGCGGGTGAAGCCGGCCCGTTACACCCCGGGGGGAGGCTTGCCTGGAGAGAATGTCCGTCATGAAACCTACAGGCAGACCCTCGGAAGGATGATTGAGGGGCCGATTGTCCTGAAACAGGTGGTGCGTCGCGAGGAGATTGCCAAGCTGGCCACGATTGCCGATCAGCAGGATCCCCTGCTGTTTTTTGAAAAAGGGTTGCGGGTCACAAATCCGGCGACCGAGTTTCTGCAGTTGAGCCTGACTGGACATGAACCGACCGATTTGGCCCCGATTCTGAACGCCGTGGTGGAGGTTTTTCTCAAGGAGGTTGCCACCAGAGAGGCGCAGGAGCGGACAAAAATCGTCAATTCGATTGATGCTGCGAAAGCAGATACGAAAGCCAAGCTGGCCGACTTCGTCAAAACGAAGGAGCGGCTGGTAAAAAAGTTGGGTGGCGACAACGAGATGGCGGTCGAGGCGGCGACGGCCAAGGAGTCGCTGTACACCGATATTCGGCGGCAGACGATCATGTCCAAGATCGAAAAGACCAAGATTCTCGCCGAACTGACGCTGCGGGAGAAGCAGGAGAAGACCGATGGGAAGACCCTCGATGATCAGTTGATCGATCTGCGATTGGATCAGCGCAAAGAGGTGCTGATGGCCGCCTACCAGGTCGAAAAGGAACGGGACGGATTGAACCGGCGCGAAGGCAAGGGGCCAAGCAGTTCGGTTGAAGAGTATTCGCGTCGGGTGAAAGAGGCCGAGGAGCGATTGAAGGAGATTCGTGAAGAACTCCGGCCCCAGGTGATCGATGAGTTGAAAGAGCGGACTCTGCTTGACGATATGCTTTCGAAGCAGGCTCTCGAGCGGAAGCTGGCTTTGCTCGATATTGAGATCGAAGGTTTCGAGAAGCAGTTGGTCTATGAGGATGAAGCCAAGAGCAGCAAGCTCGGTTGGCAAATGGAATTGGACGAACTCGAAGTCTCAATCAAGCAGTTCCGGACCATTTTCAATCGCCTCCAGGAAGAGGGGGAGCGGGCTCGCATGACGATGGCGAATCTCATGCGGGTTGAGAAGTTCCGGGATGCGACTGTTCCAATGCAGCCTGACATGGCCAAAAAAATCATGGCGACGACTGCAGTGGGAGGGGGGATTTTCGGCCTGATTTTCATGGGGATCCTGTTCCTGGATCTCCGGACTCGCCGGATCAGCAGCCTCGATGACATTGTGACGGGCCTCCGGTTGCCGGTTCTGGGTTCGGTCCCGATTATCCCCTCCTCGCGTGGAGGCAAGGGAGGTGAGGGGGGAGGCGGGCAGAGGTGGCAGGGCGCGTTGATTGAGTCGATCGACTCGGCCCGGGTGATGTTGCTTCGCCGAGCCAGCCTCGAGAACGCCAAGGTCGTGATGGTCAGCAGCGCCGTGACCAGCGAGGGGAAGACGACCATGGCTTGCCATATTGGTACAAGCCTTGCGCGGGCCGGTTACCGCACCGTGGTGGCCGATATCGATCTGAGGCGTCCCACTGTTCATCGCGTGTTTGATGTGAAGGGTGAACCGGGAGTCTGTGAAATCCTGGCCGGCAAGGCGGAGCCCGCTGACGTGATCCAGGAAAGCTCACAGCCGAATCTTTTCGTGATTGCCGCAGGTGTCCTGTCGAGCGACTGTTTGCGGAATCTGGCGCAGGACGGTCTGAATCCGCTGGTGGAATATTTGCGGGCTGAATTTGACTTTGTCATCTTCGATTCGTCGCCTCTGCTTCAAGTCACAGATCCGTTGTTGGCCGCCCAGAGTGTGGACGGGGTGATTGTTTCGATCCGGCGCGATGTGAGCCAGTTGCCCAAGGTTTCCAGCGCGATCGAAAAGCTGCAGATCATGGGAATTCCCGTTTGGGGAGCGGTCGCCATCGGAGTGGACCAGAATTCGTTTGGCTATGGCTATGGTTACGGCTATGGCTACGGCTATGGCTACGGGAACTCATACGGCTACGGCAACGCGTACGGCTATGGGAATCGTCCCCGGTCGGGAGTCCCTGCTTCAGGAGAACCGTCACCTGAAGGTTCAGCCCAAGGACCTCTCAATTGAGAGGTCCGCCGGTGACCTCGGGATCTGTTGAATTCTGCGTGAGAAGACTGTCATGAACACGACTCAGGGATCAGATAGCCCCGGACGGGGTTTCTATTTGGGACTGGCAGCCGTGGTCACCCTGATCGGTGCGGTTGCTTTGTTTCAGGACCAGTTCCTGGGCCATTCACTGTCGAATGCACAGATGGCTCAAGCTGCTCGTGTTCTCGAATTTCTTCCAGACAAATTCGGAACGTGGCAGACTGAACCTCGCAAAATGTCTGAGAATGAGATTCGTCAGACGGGGACTAAAGCCTATTACAGCAGGGTGGTCTGGCAAGCGAGGGGAGGCGCACAAGGATCGGTGATGTTGATGTGCGGCCAGACACGTGAGTTGTCGGCGCATCCTCCGACGGTCTGTTTTGAGGGAATCGGACTGACCTTGGATGGAGAGGCCAAGCCCGTCAGGTTGCCGGCAGAGACCTTGGGAGGTCAGGAAGGCGAGTTGATGGCGGCGCGTTTCAAACCGGAGCGCGGAGTCAACAAGAATCCCGTCTTCGTGTATTGGGGCTGGTCCCGGGATGGACGTCGCTGGGAAGCTCCCCCCGTTCCCCGTTTGAGTTTCGTCGGGGCCCCCTTCCTGTATAAGTTGTACGTTGTTCGTGACGACACGGGCCGAAGTGCAACGCGACAGGTGGAGGTGTGTGATCAGATCCTGCAGGAGTTTTTGCCCGAATTTCACGCGGCGATCGATCGAGTGGCGGGGGACCAGTCAGTTACCGCGGCCAACTGACTGGTTGAGGGCTGGAATTGAAGCGGCCCGCCATCTTGTGTTGTGTTTTCAGCCAGTCAATCGCCCTCGCCCGATTGATTCCCCGATTTCCCTGTTCGCGGTGCGACGAGTCCAGCAGTCGGCCCTGGAGCCTCTGTCCGGGGATAATCCCCTCGACATGGTTCGCTTTCTGCTGGGGCAAGGTGTCTGATGGAATTCGCAACTCTCAATGGCTTTACGATTGATGTGGAGGACTACTTCCAGGTTGGTGCATTTGCCTCCGAGATTCGCCCGTCGTCCTGGGACCAATACCAGTCCCGTGTGGTCCGGAATACCGAGAGAATTCTGGATTTGCTCGAGCGAAGACAAACCCGCGCTACGTTTTTCATCCTGGGTTGGATCGCAGACCGGCATCCGGAACTCGTCAAGACGATTCTCCGCTCCGGACATGAGATTGGCAGCCACAGCTATTGGCATCAGTTGATCTACGATCAGACACCCGAGATATTCCGGGAAGATCTGCGGCGGAGTTGTGACTCACTGGAACAGATTTCGGGGGAAAAAATCCGGCTGTATCGCGCTCCGAGTTTCTCAATCGTGCAGCAATCGCTCTGGGCATTGGATATCCTGGCCGAAGAGGGCATCGAACTCGATTCCAGCATCTTTCCGATCCATCATGATCGCTACGGTATTCCGGGAGCGAGAATCCATCCTTATCTCCACCGTGTCGGTACGCGGGAAATGTGGGAGGTCCCTCCGACCGTGGCTCAGTGGTCGGGTTTCAATGTTCCGGTGGGCGGAGGGGGCTATCTTCGCCTGTATCCTCGAGCCATGACGGAGTCTCTGTTGGCCTCGGTCAACCGGAGCGGTCGGGCGTTTCAGATCTACATCCACCCCTGGGAGGTCGATCCCGATCAACCGCGGCTGAATGGATCGCTGAAATCGCGATTTCGCCACTATGTGAATCTCTCCACGACAGTGGGGAAACTCGATTCGCTGTTGGCTCGATTTCGTTTCGGGACTCTGTCTGAGGTTGTGGCCTGCGAACAAAACGTCACAGGAACGTCCGAGAGCGTGGCATCATGAACCGGGCTCCGATTCGCGTTGGCCTGGTTGTGCACACCTTCAACATGGGAGGGTTGGAGAGGTGCGTCAGCCACCTGCTCAATCATCTCGACCGGACCCGATTCGAGCCGACCTTGATTTGTCTCGGGCGGAACGGGAGTGCGAGTTCCTGGTTAAACGTGACGGATGTTCCCATCGTGGAGCTTCACAAACCTCCGGGACGAATGGGAGCGAATTTTTGCCGTTTGGTCAGGGATGCGTTTCGGGAGCGGGATCTCGAACTCGTGCATTCACACAACTGGGGGACTTTGGTCGAGACTGCGGTGGCGACCCGATTGGCCGGTCACATCAAGCATGTGCATTCCGAACGGGGAACCGTGTTGGGAGGGTCAACTGCCAAATCGCCGTGGCGCCGGACGATCAATTCGTGGGTCCTGCGCAAGACCCTCGAGCATTGTGACGCCGTTCTGGCTGTGGACAACTCGGTCGCCAGCCGAGTCTCTGCCGCCAGCGGTTATCCTCAGGGGAGGATCCAGGTGATTCCGAACGGCGTTCCACAGCCTCCATGTGGAGACCGTGAGGAGGCACGTCTGAGAATCAGAAAGTCATTGGGGGTTGGACCAGACGAAACACTGGTCGGTTCGCTTGGTCGCCTTGTCCACGTGAAGGGTTATGACCTGCTGATCTCAGCGATGGCATTGGCGCGGACACAGTGTCCCCAACTGCACCTGGTGCTGGTGGGTGACGGCCCACTGGAGGAACAGCTACGGACTCAGGCGCGGCAGGAAGGAGTGGATCAACTGGTTCATTTCGCCGGTCGCCAGACACAGGTTGGCGACTGGTTGGCTGCCAGCGACGTGTTCGTGAATTCCAGTCGCAGCGAGGGAATGAGCCAGGCGATTGTAGAGGCCATGACCTATGGGCTCCCTCTGGTGGTGACCGATGTGGGTGGGAACGCGGGGCTCGTGGGAGGGGCTGAGCCCTGCGGTCTGATCGTCTCGCCGGAAGATCCGGCGGAATTGGCCAAGGCACTTGTGAAGATGGTCGCGGACAAAGGACGGGCGAGCTCCTTCGGGCGGGTTGGGGAGGACCGGGCCCGGCAGTGTTTCAGCCTGCCCGCGATGATTCAACGATACGAACAACTCTACGAGACTCTGCTTGTGAACCGTTTGCCTCGGAGGCAGTTTCGCTCGCGGCCTGTGGAGGCGGCAATTGCCGGTGTGGATACACGGGAGAAATCATGAGTTTGACCGCTCTGCTGTGGTTGTTGTTGTTTGTGGTGTTGTGTGTGATGGCTTTGCGGGGACCGAGCTTTGGTGCCTCCGTGTATATGATGACCTTCTTTGCTCTGCCCCAAATGTGGTGGTGGGGCAAGTCGGGTGTGTTGGCTTCTCCCCGATGGAATCTCATCGGAGGAGTGATTTTCCTCGTTTCGGTGGTGTTGACCTATCGGCCTCATGTTTTGGCTGAAAGGTTGCCACGATTGCGGATGATGCGCACGTTGATGGTGCTCATGGTACTGAACTATACATTGGTCACGCTGTTGGTATCCATAAATTTTGAATTGAGCACTGCAGTGCTTTTTCTCCAGGTGAAATTCATCATCATTGTTTTTCTTATGGATTGTGCGATGCAGGATGAGACGAATTTCAGAAGGGTTATCATTACCATGCTTTGTGGGATTCTCTTCCTGGGTGTCGAGACGACTTTTTTGGGAGCTGGCAAATCTCGCCGGGGGCGCCTCGAGGGGGTCGGGGTTCCCGGGGGAAACTCTTCGAACCAGTTGGCGAATCTGCTCGTGACGTTTCTGCCCATGGCTGGAGCGTCGATTTTCGCAAAAGACAAGACGATCCGCGCCGTGGGGCTGATCACATCGCCGTTGGCCCTCAATACCCTGCTCAAGTGTAATTCCCGTGGTGCATTTCTGGGCGTGATTACGGGCGGTGCGGCGATGCTGCTTCTCGCCCGTGGGAAAGAGCGGCGTCTCTTGCTCGCCGGATCGCTGTTGGGGGGGGCATCGCTGCTGATGCTGATTGGAGATGAGCGAATCCTGGACCGCTTTCAGTCAACATTCGCTCCTCAAAACGAACAAGATGCCTCGGCTGCGAGCCGACTTACGTTTTGGAATGCCGCTCTGAGATGTTTGGGTGATCACCCCTGGGGAGTTGGAGGGGACTGCTATAAAAAAATTCTGTCCCAGTCGTACCTCGCCGGATTCACGGAAGAACATCGTTCGATTCACAACGGCTGGATCAATGAGGCTGTGCAGTGGGGCGTTCATGCCTTGGTGATGCGGTTCCTTTTGGTGTACCAGGCCTTTCGGTGCGCCCTCGCTGGGCAGAGAGTGTTTCGCGGTCTGGGGGTCTTCGATATGTCGCTGCTGGGATTGGGCTTTGTTGGCGGGCTCGTCGCTTTCAGTATGTCGGGGTTCTTCGGAGACTATTGGGACTCGGAGTGGGGTTTGCAGTTGTGTGCCCTCTGCATGGGTTTCTACCGGATTGCGTTGATTTACCAGAAGCAGCATGACAGCCAGCAGGTCACTGTGCCGGCCATGGCCAGTTCTGGCCAAATGTGGGCGCCGACATGGTCTCCCCCGATGATCGGTGGGGCACGGCCGTCACTTCCTTGATGATTGCGTTTTGGGCTCCGCGGCGGATTGTTGGGGCCCGGGCCTGGTCAGGTGTGGGGCTCGGAGAACTGGGAGAGGATTCCGCGCCAGAACGTGAATCGGCCTCGAATCAGAGCCTGACGTGTGTTGGCTGAAAACCGGCTCAGGCACGCCAGTAATTGATCTGCTGGGCCATTTCGCTGTTGTGCAGCCGCTGATCGGGTTTGGGCTCTCGCACACCTCAACTTCGGCAAGTTGAATGGCGTCAAGTGTCTGAAAGCGCAACCAAGTTGTGATCTTCGCCCCTGAAACTCCCGGTGAATTACCCTCTCGGAGAAACTGAGAGTGCTTTGTTGAGTGGGAATTTTTGGATATCCTCCATTCTCTGCGCCCGGGAGAAAACTGTCCCAAGTCGTAAGATGATTTCCAAGGTTTTGAATTGGAATTGCCGGGAAGAGTCCAGGGTGACCGAAGTTCGCACAACCGCGATGGGAAGGTCGTGCTGCTCGGGTGATTGCGAAACGAGCCCTGATTGGAACCTGTTCCGAAAACCCCATGATCTTCCGGCTCAAAATCGTGGGGAGGGCGCGAGCGGCCCGCCGGTTCGGAACGGAACGGTTTTGGATCGAACAGTGAGTCGTCAGAAAGCCTGTCAACCCAGTCGCCATGAAATACACGGGTGTTCAGTTTTATGCGAGGTATGAACCACGCGACTTCTCCAGAGTGTGAATTCGTCTGTGACGGGTGCTGCCCTTCTTGCGAGAAACGATGACTGCTGGATGAGGAGCACTGGTGAACCTCGATCCCCTTGCTGAGCCAGTGGGCGACGGGGAGATCGACCTCCGATTCGGATAACAGCCTGGGAGCCACCTTTTTTCCGATGGACTTGAGGAACCGCTCCCGGTCATCGATGAGCGGTCTGGGGGCCGTTTGGATGGGTTGCGGTCTGAAATCTGGCGCATCACTGCGTTCTCTCAGATGAAAAACGACGGTTTTACAAGAAGCGCGAGGAAAGTGATGGTGCCTGGTTGGCGTCCGGTCCGGGGATGTGGGAGAATCTTCTTGCGACGCGTTCTGAGACGGTCCTTGAGGGAGTTCGGGATCGTTGATTTTGTCAGCGCTCCGGCTCCCGCGAGCCAGGGGTGTCATGTCGAACGACGGCATCCAGGGCGGGTTTCTTCAGTGTCACTTTTTCGTGGTGACGCTCAAGTTCTCCTGTTCCGGGACCGGTGGCGAGTCGGCTGTCAGTCCTCGGATTCCCCGAGACCATGGCGGCTATCGACATCCTGATTGACCAGCAGTGGACGAGTTCTGGATCCTGTGAATCCCAGATGAAGATTCTGTTCTTGAGCAAGCGGCTCTTGTTCCCCACTGATCGGGGGGGGTTGGTCCGCACGTTGAATGTCGTGCGTCATCTGGCCCGATGGCACGAGCTGACATTTCTCTGCAATCAACAGCCGGGACAGGAGGAGGACTGTATCGAGATGTCGCGGCTGGGGGTTCGGCTCGAGACGGTACCTTGGCAGGAGGTGAGCCGCTCGGATTGGAGGTTCTATCGGGACCTCGCCTGGAACCTGTTGTCACGTGACCCCTTCAACGCGGCCAAGGATTACGATCCGATCCTGCGTTCCCGGGCCAGGCAACTGCTGGAGGAGCAGCGGTACGACGTGGTGGTCTGTGACTTCGTTCAGATGGCGCGGAATGCAATTGGCATCTGGGATGGTCCCAGCGTGTTGTTTGAGCACAATGTGGAGGCGGAGATCTTCGAGCGACACGCGCAGACGGATCCTGGGTGGGTGCGCAGGAAATTCATGGGCTATCAGGCCTCGAAAATGCGCCGATTCGAGGGGTGGGCTGGCCGGCAATTCACTCGCGTGGTGGCGGTGAGTGAGCGTGACCGCGGGCAATACGAACGGAGATATGGCTGGAGACATGTTGATGTGATTGATACGGCAGTGGATATTGACCACTACAGGCCGATGGATTGTGCCAAGTTGCCTGGCACGGTGGTGTTTGTCGGGTCGTTGGATTGGCTGCCAAACGTCGATGGTCTCCAGTGGTTCGTCTCGGAGGTATGGCCTCTGGTAAGACAAGAGCAACCGGAGGCGCGACTGCGGCTCGTGGGGCGGAATCCGACTCTGGAGATCCAAAAGCTGGCCGAACAGCCGGGGGTGGAGGTGGTGGGAGCGGTTCCTGACACGCGGCCATGGCTGGCGGAATCCGAAGTGTCGATTGTTCCCTTGCGGATTGGTGGGGGGACCCGTCTCAAGGTGTTTGAAGCGATGGCGATGGGACTGCCCGTGGTGAGTACTCCTCTGGGGGCGGAGGGGCTGCAGGTGGAGACCGGAGTCAATCTGATTCTTGCGGAGGGAGCGGCCAGACTCGCCCAGTCGGTCGTGCAACTGCTGCGCACACCGCAGTTGAGGGAGGCTTTGGGCCAGGCGGCCCGAAATCTTGTGGAGACACAGTTTTCGTCGGAAAGCGTGGCCCGACAATTCGAATCGATCTGTCGGCGAGCCATTGAGGAGCGTTGTCGGAAATGAGTGTTTCCCTCGGTGAGTCTACGGCGGGCTGGGTGGTCCGAGAGGCGACCCCCGCGGAGTTTCCTGCCGTCCACGACTATGTACGAAGCCAGACATCCAATCCCCTGTGGTTTGATCCGGCCTGGAGGAGTCCCCTTGGTGTCTATGGATTGACTTTGCGAATCCTGGTGGCGCGGCAGGAAGGTGGGGTACGGGGGGTTTTGCCGCTGGTCGTCCAGCGGAGCCTGTTGTTTGGCCGTCGGGCGGTCTCTGTCCCATGGGCGGATGTTGGAGGAGTATTGGCGTCGGATCGCCCTGCTGCCGACGCACTCTTGCAACGTGCGGTGGGTTTGCTCCGTGAGGAGCGTCTGCAGCGACTCGTGTTGCGGCAGGCGACTCCACTGTCAGATTGGCCTGTGAATCGATCAGACAAGGTGGCGATGCAGCTCAGGCTCGCTGAGGATCCCGAGACGCTCTGGAAATCCTTTGATCCCAAGGTACGCAATCAGGTTCGCAAGGCCGAGAAGTCGGGAGTGGTTACTGAAACAGTGCCGCTCGAAGAGGGGCTGGATGGTTTCTTCGAAGTCTATTCCCGGAACATGAGGGATCTTGGTAGTCCCGGACACTCCCGGCGGTACTTTGCGGCTCTCTCGGGCGCGTTCCCCAACGGCGTGGAGATCCACCTGGCACGCTGTGAGAGCCGGGTGGTCGGTGCTGGTTTGACGATGTGCAATGGAAATCGGCTGGATATTCCCTGGGCTTCCAGCCTGCAGGAGTTCAACCGGCACTGCGTGAATCATTCCCTGTACTGGCACATCCTCTCCCGTGCTTGCCGGACTGGCTTTCAGTGGTTCTACTTCGGTCGCAGCACTCGTGGGAGTGGCCCCCATCACTTCAAGAAGCAGTGGGGGGCCGAAGAAGTTCCGCTGTTCTGGTACTGCCTGGATGTGGAGGGGAAACCACAAGTTTCCCAGCAGGCACCCCAGGATTCATACGGGTTAGCGGTCCGGGTCTGGAAAAAGCTCCCCCTGGGGCTGACGAGGGCCTTGGGACCGCTGCTGATTTCTCAACTGGACTGACTTGCCGCTGGATTCAACATGCAGAAGGTTTCGGTGTTCGGAATGGGTTATGTGGGCTGTGTGACAGCGGCCTGCCTCGCGCGGGACGGTCACCAGGTGATCGGCGTGGATGTCGATCCGCAGAAAGTCGCCCGGGTGAATGCTGGGGATCCCCCTGTCTCGGAACCTGGCCTGCCAGAAATCCTCCGGTCTGTCGTCGAGTCGGGTCGCCTGCGGGCCACCACATCCCTCGAAGAGGGAGTCGACGCGAGCGATCTGGCTTTGATTGCCGTTGGGACTCCTTCTGCCGATTCGGGAGCGGTCGATACCAGGGCTGTCGAAAGTGTTCTGCGTGCCTTGGGAAACCACCTGCGGAGAACAAAAAGAAAATTCACGGTCGTACTGCGCTCGACATTGCTGCCGGGAATCCTCGAACAGAAGCTCGTACCGGTGCTCCGCGAGGCGAGTGGACCAGATTCCGAACAGTGGCTTCGGATCTGCAACAATCCGGAGTTTCTCCGGGAGAGTTCAGCAATCAAGGACTATGACGCTCCTCCGTTCATCATTGTGGGGGCCGATCATCCCCAGGATGCCGAACCGGTGCTGGATCTGTATCACCCGGTTCCAGGAGAGCGCTTCACCGTCTCGACGCGGACTGCCGCGATGGTGAAGTATGTCTGCAATGCCTTCCATGCCTTGAAAGTCGCATTCGCCAATGAGGTGGGGGTGTTAGCCCGCTCTTTGGGAGCGGATGGACACGAGGTGATGCATTTGATGTGTCGTGACACAAAGCTGAACATTTCCCCGGCTTACCTGCGGCCGGGATTTGCCTTCGGGGGATCCTGTCTTCCGAAGGATCTGCGGGCCCTCACAAGACATGCTGAGGAGCACTCCCTACAGCTTCCACTGATGCCGGCGATCCTGCAGTCCAACGAGAACCAGTTGCGCCGTGCAGTTCGCCTGATTGAGCAGTCTAAAACGCGGAAAATTGGGCTGGTTGGGCTGAGTTTCAAAGCCAACACGGATGATTTGCGAGAGAGTCCCCTGGTCATGCTGGCCGAGATCCTGTTGGGCAAAGGCTTCGACCTGCGGATTCTTGATCCGGGGATCCAGGTGACACGACTGCACGGTCGCAACCTGGCTTATGTCGACCAACATCTGCCTCACTTGGCACGTCTGCTGTGCGATACCCCGGAAGATTTGCTGACACACGCCGAACTGCTGGTTTTGGGGACCGATGTTGCCAACGCTCTGGATTGCAGTTCGCAGTCTGGTCGTCAGATCATTGATCTCCGGACAGACCTCGGCCGTCCTTGAACGAGGTTGATGAGGTCCTGTCATGGCAATCCAAACGAATTCCATCACTGCTGGGGGATTGGTTCAATCGAATCCTCCCGCGCTGCTGGTCACCATCGACACCGAGGAAGAGGGGCTTTGGAAGGGAAGCTATCGCAAGTCCGGGAACACGGTGGCGAATCTGAGGGGTATTCCCTGGTTTCAGTCGCTGTGCGATTCCCTGCAGGTTTTTCCAACTTATCTCGTGGACTCGCCCGTCGTCGCGGATCCCTTTGGGAGTGATTTGCTGAGTGCCTACCAGCGAGAGGGGCGTGCTGAGGTCGGCGCCCATCTGCATCCTTGGTGTACCGGCCCTTTCGAAGAGGAGGTCTGTCCGCGGAACTCCTGGCTTCAAAACCTTCCCGAGGAGTTGCAGCGCCGCAAACTGGAGACACTGACGGATGAGATCACACGGGTGTTTGGATCCCCTCCGACCTCCTTCCGGGCAGGTCGCTATGGATTGGGAACATTTGCGGCGAATGTCCTTGCCGAACTCGGTTATCTTGTTGACTCGAGCGTCATACCTTTCACCAACTACGGTGCACAGGCAGGACCAGATTACTCCGAGGCAGACTGGAAACCTTATCGGGTGTCTCCGGCCAATCTCCTGGCGGCTGATCCGGCAGGCCGATTGCTCGAGTTGCCCGTGTCGGTCGGCTTCAATTCCAACGATTTTCGTAAAACCTGGGAACGGCATCGCCGCTTTTCCGCTGGGCTGCCCCGCCGTCTGAAACTGAACGGGGTTCTGGATCGGCTCCGGATTGGTCAGCGCATCAAGCTCTCTCCCGAGCAGGCTTCAACCAGCGAAATGCGGACACTGATTGTGCGTGCGCTTCGACAGCAGTCAGAATGTCTGGTGTTGATGTTCCACAGTTCGTCTTTGGTCCAGGGGCTTTCCCCTTACGTCTCGGATTCCCATCAGTTCGAACAGTTTCGGCAGAGGATGATCGAGATCCTGACCTATTGGCGAAGCACGTTGGGTTTTCCTGCACCCACCATGACGGACTTCGCCAGACGCTGGCTGGCCAACAACTCCGCTGTGATGCCGATCTGAGGCCACTTGAGAGGATCTTGCCCGGGCTGTCCGGAGCGCTCGTTGGGGGCCAAATAGGTGAACTGGACCTGGCGTTTTGGAGCGACGCACTCTTCCTCAGGTGGAAATAACGCATCATCAGAAAGGTTGTTAAATCCGTTCATATCAGATCTGTTGGTTTGGTTGCGTTAACATCATTGGAGCGAAGTCGTCCTGATGGAAACTCCTTCCCGAGCAGGTCCTGGGAGATGGCCCCGGTTTCATTGATGGGACTGGATGGATTCAGGAGATCCCCTAAGGTGGACAAAGAGTCTTGAGTGCGCCCCTCCCGCAGAGGGGAGCGCGGAACCGCAATCGTGGTTCGGGTGGCAAGGTGCCCCGACATCGCTGTTGGGCTGAAGAAACACATGTTCGTCAGTCACTTGCCATCGTGTGAAATCAAGACAAGTTGATCCCAAAGGCAACTCGTGACTGTTCTTGGGGGGTCAGGGGCATACGGGATGCGGCTTGCTGCCAGGATTTGGCTTACTCTGTCGATCAGGAAATCGTTGAAACCACTCTCGGCGGGCCACCGGGTTGTGGGCATCACAACACCGGAGTTGATCCATCTGAGGATAAAGTGAGAACGGATCTGTTTGAGGGAAGAGACAATCAGTTGGCTGGTTTTGGAGACACTCCCGTGGTGCGAGGAGTCTGTTCGTGGGGTATGGGACAGACCAGTCGATGGGCTGTAAGGGCGCTGCGGGGACCACCAGCACAGGATTTCCCCGACGAGAGCAGTGAGTGCTGGATTAATTTGCTTGAGCCTGCGGGAATTGTCTGCAGCGTTTGAGGAAGAGGACCGGTGCCCGAGGGTATCAGGGACGTCGAGGTGTCCACTGGTTTTTCGTTGACCACCTGCCAAAAACAAATTCCGTGATGTACAGACGGTCCAGCTGGTAGGGATTTTCTGCTGAAGGAACAGACTTGCCGGAATGCGGTGGTCTTTCGCGGGGACGTGCCACGGCATAAAATCAGATTGTTGAATCGAGCTTGAGCTGTTCAGTGAGCACACATGAGATCTCCAAGTCGTTCGTCGAAGACCACACTGCGGTGGAATGTGCGGGTGAATTATCGCTTCGCGCTGGCGTTGCTGGGCGTCGTCGTCGCGGTGGTCGGCGCAGGCTGGTTTCTGAGGCAACAGTCGCTCTCGCGCAATGCGTCTGAGTTCCTGCAGTTTGCCAGGAGTCAGCAGGCGGCGGGCGACACCAGGGCTGCGATGAAGTCTGAACGTCGGTATCTTGGCTTGATTCCCAACGACCCCGCAGGCATCACTCTGTTTGCGGAATTGACGGATGGGAAGAAGTTGGGGCGGGATGATTTCCTGGCGACCTATCAGCTTCTGGCGGATTTCCTGTTGCGGAATCCCGACCGGCTTGATCTGAGAGAGCGTTTGTTTCAGATGTCTTAGCAACTCCAACGCTATGGCGATATGGTGGATCTTCATCTGCCTCGCCTGCGTGAGACAGTTTTGGTGTATCTCGGCGAGGTGGTCTGGACCCTGGAAGCTTACCAATCCCTGTCGCGATTCGAGGATTGCCTGCAACTGGTGCTGGAGTCGGTCGACGTCCATCCCGAAATGGTCGCGCGATATGGCGATTTGATTGAGTTTCTGACCGGCCATGAATTGAATGCAGTGGATCTGGTCAGAGTGGCACGGCGGTTCGCTGGCGAACCAATCGCGGCGTCCGAGTCCAGTTCTGCGAATGACAACCGCGAGCAGGAAGATCCTCTGATTGACGCACAGCTCCGGAATCTCGCAACGGGTGACGACCCGACTGAATCTCCCGAGGAGGACAACAAAGATCGGGCACCTTCAGGTGAAGAACCGGCTTTGCGTGTTGCGGATGGGGTTGTGGAAGAGCTTCAGGATAGTCCCGAGACGACACTGAGTGTCCCGCGACTGATCGACCGGATTCTAGATGAGGCTTTGCGGAAAGGCAGGCCTCCGGTGGATGCACGCGTGCTGCGTGCCAGGTACCAGTTGCGTCTTGGAAATTTTGAGAAGGCATTCGCTGAGTTGGACGAGGCTCAGAAAATTGATGCCCAGGATTCGGAATATCTGACTGTTCGACTGGAGGCACTCACAAGACAGCGTGAATTGGCGCTGGCGTCCGAAGATGCGGGGCTGGCGGACAAATACACCGCGGAGATTATGTCGGTTGAGAAGTCGGCTGATGGCAGCCGCCGCGGAGCGTGGATGGTTCACCTGCTGCTGGGCCAGTTCCTGATGGAATCAGGTGATCTGGACAAGGGCGAAATTCAGTATCGACTCGCACTCGAATTGGCGGGACCCGAAAAGCAGCAATTGCCGAATTCGGTGACGGGCCGAGCCGAGGCCATGCGAATCGACTTTTTGACTCACTGGGGTCTGGCGAACACGCTGATTGAAAATGTCTATCGACGCATTCCGCAGACTCCGGAAGAGGAACAGGAAGTCAAGCAGCGACGCGGCGAGATCAATGATCTGATTGAGGTGATCCGCGGCATGGCTGTCCTCCCCCAGCTGATTGAGTTTCTTGAGATTCGACGATTGCTGGTTGACCGAAAGTGGAACGAAGCCGCCGAGCAGTTCGAGGGGATTCGCGCCAGTTTGTCGGATTTGCCAGACCTGGTGCGAAACATCGACCGATCGTTGGTTGAGTGTTATCAGCGACTGGGAAATCCAGATGAGGCGATCAAGGCATTGCGGCGGGCCGTGACGATTGATCCAGGATGGATTCAGGGGCGCATGCTCCTGGCACAGACTTATCTGCAGATCGGTCGCGAAGATCTTGCGATGGATGAATTTGCCGAGGTGGCAGTGGTATCGTCCATTCCTTCCGTCGTCCT
Source organism: Planctomycetaceae bacterium (assembly GCA_046339535.1). Lineage (GTDB taxonomy): Bacteria > Planctomycetota > Planctomycetia > Planctomycetales > Planctomycetaceae > UBA10511. Next base: position 16,926 of record JBKDUK010000364.1, read on the forward strand.
CCGGATCGCGATTCGTCGGGAGCTGGAGCGTCCTGAGGGGACAAGAGATTGGTCGTCGATCGAAAAAATTCTTGAAGGTGAGCTCGCCAAAAATCCTCAAGATGCCGACCTGTTGTCGATTCAGTGTGATGTTTTGCGCTTGCGAGATCGCTCGGCTGAAGGATTGAGTCTCGTCCGGGCAGCTCGCGAGGCGAAACCTGAGGATGATTCTCTGGTTGCTCTTGAGGTCATGCAGTTGCTCCTGGACAATTCGGCTGATCGGGAAGGAAACGTCGCCCGAGCGCAGGAACTTCTCACGGCCATCGGACGCGACTCCGCCGTACTGCGTCTCGCCCAGGCCAGGGTTGAGTTGGCTCGAGGAGGAGACAAACTGGGAGCACGAATTCTCGAATTGACTTCGAATGTCTCCTCCTGGAAGGTTACCCAACGCACCCAGCTGTACCAGGAATTGGCCGGTATCGCGGCGAGCAGTGGGTTTCCGGCAGAGGCGTTGAAGATTGTCGAGGCCAATTTGAAGATCCAGCCCGACAGCATGGAACTGCTGTCGGGCAAGGTCACGCTGCTGTTGCAGTCTGAGGCATCAGCGGCCGACATCCAGGCGGCCATGTCGCGAGTCGAGGAATTGGATGCGAGCCCTAAGCCGGTGTATCACTACCTGGTTGGTTTGCGAGATCTCCGGGATTACCGTGCTTTGGGTGATTCGGCTGCCGAGAATGTACGGGTTTCAAGACTGCGTCTGCTGCGATCTGCGGAACAGAGTCTGTCGATCGCGATCAAAGCGCGTCCCTCTTGGGTTGAAGCACGCAACCAGTATGCGGAGGCTCTGTATGAATTGGGAGAGGAGGAGGCGTCATTCCGCGTTGCCAGTGAGCTACTCAGTCAGGGGACTCCGACTCCCGAGGCGGTTGCCAATACCGTACGCTACCTGCTGAAAAACCAGCGCGACGATGAGCTGTTGGAAGTCGTCAAACAGCTGGAGCAATCACAGCCCGTAATGATTTCCGACGATGTGATGCGGGCCGGGATGTTGGCCAGTTATCGCTCTCGCCGCTGGGATGAGACGCTCCAGCGTCTGGGGCGTCTTGGTTCGTCGACCGTGGAGGATCTGCTGATCCAGGCGCAGTTGTTGATCGCCCGCAGGGGAGAGTCGCAACGGATCGAGGATGTCTTGACGCAGGCATTGAGTCTCGCGCCGGAGCAGCGTATGGCATGGTTTCTGTGGGTTTCATTCCTGATCCGCGAACAGCGAATGGTTGAGGCGAATGGAGTGCGCGAAAGAATCATGACGGAAGTCCCCGATCAGCCTCCCCATTTGCGACCCTGGACACTGGCGCAATGTGAAGAGTTGTTGGGCGATCTGGATCAGGCGGATCAGCATTATTCTGAGGCCCACAGGAACAATGTGGCCGAACTGCAGATTATCAATGAACACATCGGTTTCCTGGTCCGGCACAGCCGGCTTCCGAAAGCGCAGTCGTTGCTCAGATTGCTGGCGGATCCGACTTCCGGATTGGACGAGCCGATTCGAAATCAGGCCGAGATTCTGAACGCGAGGTTGCGGGGTGTATCGGCGCAATCGTACGGCGAGTTCGAGGAGGCACTTGCAGCCTTGCAGGCTGATTCCGAACTGTCAGGGGTGAGTGCTGATAGACTGAGGGCGCAGCTGGAGCTCTATGCTCTTGCGGGGCGCTCGCGGGAGCAGAGGAAAATGATCGCTATCCTGGAGGAATTGGGAGCCCGGAAGCTCCTGACCAGTGAGGAGTCCCTGGAATTGGCAGTGCTCTACGCTCGGAATTGGAGATGGTCTGATGCCGTAGTGATGTTTCGGCGGATATTCGAGAGGGAGCCTGACAATCTTGTTGCACATGCGAATTTTGTTGACGTGGCGCTCCGTCGCCCCCAACTGGATGAGCGCACTGAGCAAGATGTCGCGAAATCAGTCTCCCAGCTCGCACTCCGTGATCCGCAGAGCCTTCGTACCTTGATTGCACAGGTTCGCTGGATGCATTTTGAGGGGAAAACAGGAGATACTGAATTCCTGATCCGTCAGTTTTTGGAGAATTCCAAAAGAGCCCGGCCGATCGAGCTGTTTCGTGAGATTCTGGATACTGATCGGGCTCCGTTGGTGTTGAGTGCTCTGCGGGGGGCTGTGACAGAGGCCAACGATCTGAACGCCCAGTCGGTGTTGACTGCGTTGGAGAGTAGCAGTGTGACGGGTGATGATCCGCAGTTGAAATTCCAGCTGGGTAAGTACATCGAAGCCCCCAGGTTTGTGCAATTGCTGAAAGAGCAGATCTGGCATCGAGCGGCTTCGCTCGCGGAATTGACCGAGCAGTTTGAACTGGCTGATGAAATCTTCGTCAAGAGCCGTGATAAAGACAAATCGCTCGAGGGGACGCTGGAGTATCTGTCGTTCCTCTCCCGTCGTTCTCGATTCGATGAGGCTTTCGAGGTATGGGAACGGATTCGCGGTGACTTTCCGCCCGGATTTCAGGCGCGCTGCCTAGCGGCGATCGTACGGGCCGGTAAGGCCCCCACAGAGGTTTGTGCCCGGGTCGAGAGCCTGATACGGGAGATTCTGACTTCGGTAACCGACGAGAGCACCGGGGAGCGGGGCCGGGTGCTGCTGAGTCTGGCCGATGTTTATGATTTTCAGGAACGTTTTCCTGAAGCACGGGGCATCTATGCCGCGATTCTTGAGTCCGACCCACGAAATGTCGTGGGACTTAACAATCTTGCGATTCTGCATTCCTACGCCGATCGACCGGCCGAACGGCAGCGGGGAGCCGGACTGATCGACCAGGCAATCGAGATTGTCGGCCCGCTGCCGACGCTGCTGGATTCGAGGGCGATCGTGAAACTGAATCTGGATCAACTCGATTCGGCCATCGAAGATCTCAGGCAGGCGTTGGATCAGGATTCCAATCCGCTGTATTGGCTGCACCTCGCCTACGTCCAGTTGCGCAAGAACGATCTCCGCGGTGCCTCCGAGTCGTTCGAACGGGCCAGTGTTTCACAGGTCGATGTCGCCCGTCTCCATCCGCTGGAACGGCCATTGTTTGACGAACTGAAACGTCGACTGGCTCCACCGGGGACCTGAGCAGGAATCGGGAACAGATGATTTCCGGTCTGATTTCTTCCGACGGTCCACTCCGCGAACGGCCGGTGGTCTGATGTGTGGACGATTTACGCTGAGGTCTGATCCTGCGCTGATCGGTGCAGTGTTTGGGTTGACGACACCCCCGAAGGTGGTCGCCCGTTACAACATCGCGCCGACTCAGGCAGTGGGCTGTCTTCTTCCATCAGATACCGGGATCTGTTGGGTTGAATCGCAATGGGGATTGCGATTGAGGTGGCAACTCGGTGTGACGGGAGCCCGTCCATTGTTCAATGCCCGATCGGAAACCGTCAGACAAAAGCCATCCTTCTGGTCAGCCTTTCAGGATCGTCGCTGTCTCGTGCCGTGTGACGGATTCTTTGAATGGCAGGCCCTGCCAGGTTCGTCTCGCAAACAGCCTTGGTTGTTCACAATTGGCAAGGGCGAGTTGTCCGCTTTCGCGGGTATTTATGAGATTCGGGCGGATCAGGACGGCTCACCGGTGATTTCGTGCTGCCTGCTCACGACTGAGGCGAACTCACTTGTCTCTCCGATCCATGACCGTATGCCGGTGTTGCTCAATCCAGCTTTTTATCAAGAGTGGCTGTACGGAACACCGGATTCAGCACAGCGATTGCTTCGCCCCTATCCCGCGCAGTGTATGGAGCGTGTTGCCGTCGGCTCCGCGGTTGGGAATCCTCGCCATGAATCGCCTGACTGCGTCGTTCCAACCGGTGCCAAGGTCTTGGGGGCCGATTCTTCCCCGCAGCAATCTGGCAGTCCGCAGTCATCTCATCCGTGAGGGAGTGGTCAATTGCCGTTTTTCATCTTTGTGACCGCGGCGTGCCTCGGCTATCAGTTGAGTCAACATCACCGGATCGGAATTCCAGGAATGATGATGAGATCGTGTCTTGCGCTGTGTTTGTGGGTGGTGTGGCATCCCAGTGTGGCTTCAGCGCAAGAGAAAGCAACTGCCGGTGTAAAGGTTCGCTTTGAGGAGGTCGCCGGTCTGCTCAAGTCGCGTTGCGTAAAGTGTCATGGTCCGGGCAGATCGGAACGGAGTCTGAATCTGTCGACCCCCGCGGGAATTCTGCGGGGGAGTCGGAATGGTGTGGTGGTGCGTCCCCATGATGTCATGGCGAGTCCTCTGTGGACCCGGATCGCTGATGGCAGTATGCCGCCGGATGATCCGTTGGACGAGGACCAGCAGGGACTGCTGGCGAGATGGATCGACCAAGGCGCGCCTGGATTGTCTGCCGAGTCGACAGGGGAGCATTGGGCTTTTCGGCCATTGGATTCCGTGTCCCCGCCAATCCACGCTGCAAGTGGCGCGGAGGAGACCTCAATCGATCAGTTCCTCCTGGTGTCCCTGGCGACCAGTTCCCTGGAATTCAGTTCGGAAGCGGACCGCCCTTCGCTTCTTCGAAGAGCGAGTCTCGTGCTGACCGGTTTGCCACCCACCATCGAGGAACAGGAGGCGTTTCTCGGCGATCTGGCCCCGGATGCCTACGGACGTTTGATCGACCGCTTGCTGGCTTCCCCCCAAATGGGAGTACGTTGGGGGAAGCTCTGGCTCGATGCAGCGGGTTATGCTGATTCGAATGGCTATTTCAATGCGGATTCCGACCGTCCCTGGGCCTGGAGGTATCGGGATTGGGTCATCGGGGCCATCAATTCCGATCTCCCGTTTGATGAATTTCTCCGGGCTCAACTCTGCGGGGACGAACTGATCTCAGTCGAAACCGCAGCTGAAGTGAGCGCTGATACCCAGGGATTGTTGATTGCAACACACTTTTTGCGAAACGGACAGGATGGCACGGGAGAGAGCGATGGAAATCCTGAAGAAGTACGGGCCGACAAGTATTTCGCTCTTGAGTCATGCCAGCAGAATGTGATGTCGGCGCTGTTCGGGCTGACAGTTCAGTGTGCGAAGTGCCACGACCACAAGTTCGAGCCGATTCGACAAGAGGATTATTACCGTTTACAGGCGGTGTTTGCGCCGGCTTTCCGGATTGACGATTGGCGTAAGCCGAACGAACGGTTCGTGATGGCTCCCCTGATCGGGGAGACGGAAGTCTGGGAGCTGCAACGGCAGCGTCTCCGGCAGGAACTCCAGGAGCATATGCGAACGCTCGCCGACTATGTGCGTTCCAAAAGAGTCCCCGGGCGTGTGCTGTTCCATGATGACTTCGACCGAACCAGCTTGGGTGAACGCTGGAGTAATCGACTTCCAGGAGATACAGAGCCTGCCGGCACAGTGCCTGTGCGCATCGATTCCAGAGAACGCCCGGGCGCATTCCTTCGGGATGGGCAGTTGGTGATCGCCGAAGGGGGGACAAAGGGAGACAGTATTCTCAGTACCGCGGCACCCCTGAATTGGGTTCCATCCGAGGTAGGAGCCACGATTGAAGCAACTTTCGATCTGGTCTCCAATCGTGGGGAGGACGGAGACGCGGAGGCTGAAAGGATTGGATATCTGATCGATCTGCGAGATTTTCAGGATCGCCTTGGTAATTCACCAGGCAACGTTTTGATCGATGGTCATCCGAAGAATACCACCTCGGTTTATCTGGATTATCCCGGTGCAGACTCCCGGATTGCGGGAAGCATTGGTGGACAGGGGCATGTGCCAGGACGGAATTTGGGAGTCCGGATCACCCGTATCTCGGAGGATCAGGTACGGTTGCAGATGTTGGTGGATCATCTCCCGGACGGGCAGGCGTTGGACTTGCAGTCGACCGCCTTCACGACCGGGGGGGGCTTTGGCTTCGTCTATTGCTGCGGCCGGAGTTTCGTGGTCGACAACGTGCTGATCGAAGCTTTCCCGCCGGTAGAGTCCAGTGAATCGCTGCGTCAGTTTCATGCCGAGGTACAACATTTCCAGAGCAGGTCGCAGACATTGCGAGAGCGTTTGAAAAACGTGGATGCCAATCCTCCCGGAAAGATCTCGTGGGTAACCGATGTGTCACCCAGCCCTCCGGAGGTGCGGTTATTGTCCCGAGGAAACTATTCCAGCCCTGCGCATGTCGTGACTCCGGGGCCGCCATTGTTCCTGTCGCAACAGGAAGAAGATCCGCATTTTCTCATCCAGTCGAACGGGAAGACGACTGGTTCCCGACGAGCCTTTGCGGAGTGGGTCCTCAAAAACCCACGGTCCAGATCGTTGCTCGCAAGAACACAGGTGAATCGCATTTGGCAGGCCTGCTTCGGGAGAGGGATTGTTGCTACTTCGGACAACCTTGGGCAGAGTGGTGCCTCCCCCAGTCACCCCGAATTGCTGGAGTATCTCGCAAAGTCATTTCTGGATCAGGGCTGGCGAATGCGGCCCTTGCTGAGAGAAATCGTGATGTCCAGAGCGTTCCGGCAGTCGAGCCTTCCCAACGATCGGGGTCTGGCTGCAGATCCCGAGAACCACCTCCTTTGGCGGTTTCCCTCAGTTCGGCTTGATGCCGACATGATTCGAGACTCTCTTTGGCAATTTTCGGGTCGATTGGACTGTACGCTGGGAGGCATGCCTGTCCCGACAACGCGGCTCGAACAGGGGGAGGTGGTGGTTTCTGAATCGGCACCAGGAGTTGCCCGGCGTTCGCTCTATGTTTATCAACGCAGGACTCAGGGACTCGGAATGCTTCAGCTGTTTGATGCACCGCAGCTTGTCTTCAATTCCACGAAACGGTCTCGCTCGACAATTCCACTTCAGTCGCTTGCGATCCTCAACGGGGATTTTGTCATCCGCAGGGCAGAAGAACTGGCACGAAGGCTGGAAGAACACTCCCACGATACTGCGCAGCGGATCGAGATGCTCTGGCGAATCTGTTTGGGCCGAAGCCCACACGATGACGAAGTTGCTCTGGCTTTGGGGTTTCTCAGGGAGCAGGCTGCCCGCCTTGGCTCGTCGGATCACACTCTGCGTGATGTGTGGCGCGACTTATGTCAAAGCGTGCTGGGATGCAACGAGGCTCTTTATCTTCCGTGAGCTTGCGATTGGAGGTCGCTCCCCCAAAATGATGGGAAGATTCATCTTCCTGGAGTAGTCCTTTCGACGAGATTCAGAATCCCGTCGCATTCCCCGAGAAATTGAAACGTCGTCGATAGATTCCGTTCCTTCAATGTGTGACCGGCAAGCCTCAAGTGGCTTGGTGGGCCCGGGGGCTGTCTGTTAGACATCCGGCAGATGCGGTCGACGGAGACCAAAGCGAATTCCGGGTCGGCCAACAAACAAGAGTCCCGAGTGAGATGGCGAATGAGGCCACGCCCATCGCGATCAACCCCAGGGCCATCGCGCTGCCGTGTGGGGCGACCCTCACGGGTCTCCGGCGGCCAATGACAGTCCTTCCAAGGCATCAAGCTGGGGGGGTTGCGGGGGCTGGGGTGTGGGTCGCGATGGAGTCCATCCGAGTGCATCATTGTGGGAATACGGACGTATCAGGCTTGATCTTTTCCGTTCAAAGAGGAGGTGCTATAAGCCGCCTCGTTGGCCAATCAGGACGGCCAACCTCGATTCCGACTGCGAGGGAGGAGACCAACGGATGTGGACCAGGTCCAGTGTCAGGCTGACGGGGTTATTGTTGACAGTCATCCTTGGCTGCGTTGGCTGCCGTGGTTTGCCGTTTGGATCTGATTCCGAAGATGACACTGTCGCAGCACCCGATTTCGGTCTGAGCACGGTTCCCAGGCAATGGGAGCCGGCGTTCGAAGACGGGGATACAACGCATAAGACGGGGAGTGGCAAGGGGAGCGCAGGGCGTCTTACAGACGATGCGTCCTGGGGAGATTCTGATGGAGATCCCGACCAGTCCGTGCGCGGGGTGAAGCGGGCGTCCCAGCCCGAGGAATGAGATTGTCGGTCAGGAGTTGATGGCCTTGTTGCCGGCGATACCGAGGCTGTGAATTCGCTGCACTCCGGAAGTTCAGCCGCTGGTTATGTTGCTTGCTTCGTCGGAGTTCTGTTGTTGAGCGTGAAAGTCGCGATCGCTTGCAACTGTGGGCGATTTCGCACCACGCGGCCGCGACAATCCGATGGAGGTGGTGGTGAAGGTCAAAGATCCTGAGGGCGTATTGCCGGTGCGGGTGGTGCTGTGTGAGCTTGAGCTCTCTGCGATGGAAGAGCAGGCAATTCCCCAAGCTCTGAAGCTGAGAGAAGCACCCCAGGGACTGGTCCAGTTGCGTCTGGGGCATGAGACTCTCGCACATGGTGCTTTGTGCCTGCATCGTGGGCAGCTTGCCGTGCGGATTTCCCAAATCGCTGATCGTCTGCCCCGACAATCAATGGACTGCTTCGCGTCATTTCTTGGGTCGGAAGGGGATTGAAATGCGGTCCATTCATTGGGCGGTTCTCTTGTTGGCCACTGTCTGCAGTTCTGCAGCGTGCGCGGAAGAGGGGACAATTGAGGGCCGAAAAGTTACGCCCCCTGCGGAATCGGCGATCCCGTTCGACCCCTCCTCGGCAATCAGCTCGACAGGCCGTGGTTCCTGGCTCTCGAGCTGGCTCTCGATCGGCTTATGCCTTGCCGGCGGAATCTGGGTTTGGCGCAATCGTCCGGGTGTTGCAGCTTCTGCGGATGGCGAACTCTGGACTGTGATCAGCCATCGTTCATTGGATTCACGAAACAGCCTGATGGTGGTGCAGTTTGCGGACAGCCTGCTGCTCCTGGGTGTCTCGCCGAACCAGATTTCGTTGCTCAAGGAAATCGAAGATCCCGCACAGGTGGCCCAAGTCAATTCCAAGGCCTCTGGTCCACGGCAGATTCGTGCGAGTTCCCGCCGTCAGAGTTTGGAAAAGCTGCGGGTGTTGCGAGGAATGGCATGAGACGCGCGCCTGCCAGAAATGTAAGGGAGGCTTGTCTCGCCCGGTTGCGAAGATCGATTCCGGTGTTGGTGGGGCTGGTGTTGGCGACCGCGACGGTCACCGGCTCCGAGCCTGCCAGCTCGAAAGATCGAAAATCGGTCTCCGGCTCGCAGAAGGCAACTGTCCGCGATTCAAGAGGGACTTCCGGGACACCCCGTCCTGAAGCTGTTCCAACACAGCGTGATCGCGTGGTGCCTGTCGCCGGTGTTGAAGAAGATGGACATCGCTCTGTGGAATTCGAGTTGTCGGCAACAGGAGAGGAGCAGTTCACCAGAGAGGCGAAGGTGCTATACGCCCGAGATGAGCCGGCGGGCGACTGGATGTCCCTCGTAGAATCTCTGCCAGTGGCGCCCTCGTTGCTTGCAGTCCTGATGCTGTCTGTGGTCCCCTCTCTCGTGTTGATGACCACGTGCTTTGTGCGGTTCTCGATCGTGCTGACACTGGTTCGACAAGCACTTGGAACGCAGCAGTTGCCTCCAAATTCAGTTCTGATGGCTTTGGCCCTCTTTCTGAGTTGTCTCGTCATGGAACCTGTGTGGCGTCGCGCGTACCAGGAGGGTATGCGGCCGTATTTGCAGCCAGTTCCAGGAACTGAGAAGCCTGACTTGGATGGTGCGACGCAGGCGACGTTGAAACCTCTTCGGGAATTCATGTCCTCTCAGATCGAGCTGGCGGGAAACAGCGATACGGTGTGGGTTTTGCTGGAGTCACAAGCGTCTGAGGTTGGGGCGATTCGCGATTCGCGGCAGGACCTCACCTACGATGAGATCCCATTACCCACACTGGCGGCCGCCTTCGTCCTCAGTGAATTGAAGGTTGGGTTTATCATCGGCTTCCAGATTCTGCTCCCTTTCCTGGTGCTTGATCTCATCGTGGGGCTTGTCCTCTCCATGCTCGGTTTGACGGCGATTTCACACGGTGCGGTCTCGCTCCCGTTCAAGCTGCTTCTGTTCGTTCTGGTTGACGGTTGGACGGTCATTGTCGGACGGTTGTTGGCGAGTGTGGCAGGATGAGGAACGTCACGGAGTTCGACAGACGTGCAGATCCTGGGTCTTGGCATCGGAGAAAATGGGGATGGATGTTGACTCTGCGGCGGAAATGATTCGGCAGTCGTTACTCACGGCCGCCTGGATCTGTCTGCCGATTCTGTTGGTTTCGTTGATCATGGGACTCATCATTGGAACTCTTCAGGCGGCGACATCGATCCAGGAGCCAACGGTGAACATGGTTCCTCGCATCTTCGCCACTGCTCTGACAATCGTGATTGTGATGCCTTGGGGGTTGCAGGCGATGGTCGAGTTCACATTGCGACTGTGGCGCGCGAAATGATTGTACCGCCCTGGGGGGAATATTCTTTCGCTACCGGTGCTGGGGCAGGGTGGCATGGATTCTGAATTTTTCGCAAAACTCCCTGAGTCGGGGTGGCTGCCCAGTTTCTCGCTGTGGGGCCTGTTGCTGGTGCGAATGACAGGGTTGGTCCTGTTCCTGTCGTTGATTCCCAAGACTCTGGGCTGGCGCTTTCGCCTGTCTCTTGCCGTCTTGTTGAGCTGGGTGCTCGCGGCGAGTTTGGGAAATCGAATTGTTGTCGGCCAAGCAGCCTGGGATTGGAGTGATGTCCCTGCCGAGTTTCTTCTGGGGTGTGGATTGGGACTGGGCGTGTCTTTGGTGGTGAGCGGGGTCAGGCTCTGCGCCGAGATTCTTGAATTGCCCTGGTCTTCCGTGGATTCGAATGGGGATGTCTGGGGTGGAGGAGCCGGAGCTGGGGCTCTCAGTTCCGCTCTTACATGGATGACAGCGGTGATTTTCGTCATTGGAGGTGGACATTTACAGGTGATTATCGCCTGCCGGGACATGGTCCGCATTTTCCCTCCGGGCTGTCAGCCGATGTTCGGAGGGCTGGTCGATTTTCTGGCAGTTTCATGTCAGGAGGCAACCTGTCTCGCCCTGCGACTGGCGGCGCCAATCTGGGCAGCCTCAGCCATGGCCATGTTGGTCATGGCGGTGCTCGGACGGATGCTCCCGGTCGTATCGGTGATCTCCTCTGGCTTGCCATGGCGGGCGGGAGTCACCTGGCTGGCACTGTCCTTGTCAATGCAGGCGGTTGCACAGATTCTCCAACAGGAAATGGTTGAGCTGGGAACCCGTGTCCGTATCACGGATAACAATCAATCCGCGATCCCAGACTCGCGTCCAGAGGCCGAAGAGGTGACGGAGTGAGCGTAGCAGAAGAGCGGGTGTTTCCTGCATCTCGTGCACGCCGACAGTTGTTGCGACGGCGGGGAGATGTAGTGGCAGCATCCTGGTTCCAGGTGGCGCTGCCCGTTGTGGTCTGGCTTTGGATGATGGATCAATTTGGTGGACAATGGTTCGACCAATTCCAGAGGGTAGTGGATCAGGAGTTGCGGAGTGCAGTTCAGGTGACTTGGCGTGGGCAGCAGGCCTGGGATCATCTGGTGAGAGTCGCCGTGAGCTTGGCAGAGATTGCCTGGCCACTGGTTGTCGTTCCCTGGGCGACCTGTATTGGAGTGAGAATCTGTCAGACACGGTTCCTGTTTGCCTGGGAATCCCTGCGTCCTGATCCAGAACGACTCAGCTTCGTCTCGGGATTCCGTCGGATGGGAACCGCGATTTTCGGCGGTAACATGGGACGCTCGATTCTTCAGTCCCTGGTCGCGGGCGGCATCTGCGGTGCCGTGGTCTGGGCGATGTCGGGGGATGTCCGCAAGCCAATCTCGTGGATTTCTCAAGAGGGAGCTATCCAGGGCTTGCTGGATTCTGGTCTCCGGCCGATGCGGACTCTGTGTTTCAGCCTGATGCTTGTGGGGCTGGCCGACCTGGTGTGGCAAGGGATCGCTTATGAAAGACGAATCCGGATGACAGCCGAGGAGGTTCGCGAGGAGTTGCGGAACTCTGAGCGAAATCCGAATGGCCCAAGGGGCGCAGGGCAAATGTCGGCTGAGGTCGGAATGTCACCAACTCGATGAGTACCCGCGGATGCTTCAATTCAATCCGCAGTAAGGGTTTTCCCTCTTCTCCTGACCGATCGTGGTGGTGGGGCCATGGCCCGGAAACACCAGCGTGTTTTCTGGTAAATCGAAAAGATGTCGATGGATTCCGTCGATCAGCAATTTCTGGTCTCCTCCCGGGAAATCGGTCCGTCCGATGCTTCCCTGGAACAAGACGTCACCTCCAAAAACCACTGGCGGATTTCCGTCGGCGTGGATGAAGACTACGTGTCCCGGACTGTGTCCTGGGATTTCGCGCACCTCCAGTGTGATACCAGCAAGAACGAGTCGTTCGAGATGGTTGAGCGTCTGTGTGGCGGCCGGTGCGGTGACGGGCATCCCGAAAGGGGCACTCAGGTTCAGTTGCGGGTCCGTCAGCATCGGAGCATCGCCGACCCCGATCAAGATCGGAATCTCGGGCCAGATCTCCCGAAGCCCCTGAACTCCGGCAATATGGTCCACATGTCCGTGTGTCAGCAAGATTGCAACGGGAGTCTTGTGCAGGGCAGCCAGCCTCTCCACGATTCGCCGGGAACCGAAACCGGGATCGACAACCAGGCACTCTTTTGCCTGTGGCAGGGAGACGATCACGGTGTTCTCCTGGAAGGGCAGGGTAACCAATACGGAAACATCCAAAGGCAGGTCAGAGCGCATGCTTGAGGAAAACGCCTGGGAGTAGGGCAAGATTCCGGAACGGCGAACGAAAGACAGACCACTCGTCCGTGCCGAAGGAGGTCCGGATCCATGCTGAACGGACCTACCCGGACTCCCCTGGGAGAAGTACAATCCAGCTTAGGGTGGGGGGGGAACACAGTTCAATCTCCCTCCATCTTCTTCTTCCGTGTCTTTTTTCTGGCCAGTGATGTCGCAACAATCCGCCACCCCAGTCCAGGCCGAAATGGCAAGGCTGAATCTGCGCAATCCCCTGTTGGCTGGGATTCTGGCTTTTTTGGTTCCCGGTCTCGGTCACCTGTATCAGAGGCGGATTTTCAAAGCAGGATTGTACGCGGTCTGCATTCTCACGATCTTCTTCACCGGGCTGCGAATTGGACATGGTCAAGTCGTCTACTTTCAGTGGACGGCCCCAGAGAGCCGGACATTTGCCTATCTCTGCCAATTCTGGGTCGGGCTGCCAGCTTTACCCGCTCTGGCACAAGCCAAGCTCCGGTCGAACCAGGCCTTTGACGAGGGTTACCTCGCGACATCGCTGGATGTGGACTGTGAGGGAACCCTGGATGGAGTCGATGGACCTGTGCAGGGGCGTTTGACTGTCGATGCCGACTCCGGAGGAGGAGGACGACTCTCCACAGCGAAGTTTCGGGGAAGGGCGATTCAGGGGGGGGCTGAGATCCGTCTTGAGGGAACCCTGACAAACTGCACTTTTGACCCGCAGGTAGGGCCCAGTCCGCGCCGGGGCTTCCTCGGCTACTTCGAGTCGGGAGGGGGGCCGCAGGGAAGATTTCAGGGATCGTTTTCCCGACCGGTCTGGGATTGGTACGGCGCACCCCTTTTTGATGTGGATTCATCTCGCGCGAATTCTCTGGATCGGGCGCATCGGGAGCTTGGTTCGCGATTCGAACTTGGTGTGGTGTATACCATGATTGCCGGATTATTGAATCTTCTGGCGATTTTCGATGCGATGTTCGGACCGGCGTATGGTGACGATGAGTCAGTCAGCAAGGAGGCGGATTCCCCCGGTGCTCCCTAGCGGATGTCTGTCGCACGGTGACAGACAGGCTGAAAATGACAGGTTTTTGTCAGTTGGTGAAGAGACTGTTTCAGATGATTGGTCCATGGGGGCGATGATGTGGATTCTGGGATTGGACGGAGTGGGAGGCGTGGCACGTGGGTGGTACGCCATTCCTTTGATTTTGGCGATCAGTCTGGTCTACAGCGCGAGTCGTCACGAGAGCACCTCGCTCATCCTGATTCGAGCGGCACGCCTGGTATTGACCATCGGCGGATTCATGTTGGCCGTCTTGGCCGTCTTGCTGATCCTCTCGCGGGGTGGCTGAGGGGCACTGCCCCGGGCCGGGACCGAACTTCATGAGTGCTGACACACTCTGCGATGCTCGTTGGCTTCCCTCGGTGGGGGCAATCCTGCGACATCCTGAAGTCCAGGAATGGAATACACTCTGGGGGAGTGAACTGGTCTGCATGCAGACGCGGGAGATTCTCCTGGAGCTTCGTTCGCGGTTGCAGAATCGCCAATCGAACCGAAGTCCAGATTCACTGCGGCAGGAGTTGCAGGTCGAGGTATTGAGCCAACTTCGGGTCTCACTTCAGAGACGCGAGCAGTCGGAACTGGGTGCCGTGCTCAACGCCACAGGCATCCTCCTGCACACCTCGCTGGGGCGGGCGCCGTTGTCTCTGCGAGCCAGGCAGAAAGTTTCTGAGTGTTCCCGGAATTGCAGTCTGGAGGTCGACGTTGGAAGTGGCGGCCGACTGACACGGGGATACCAGGTCGACGCCACACTGCGGCAATTGACTGGTGCCGAGGCATCCTTGGTCGTCAACAACAATGCGGCGGCGACCGTTCTGGTCCTGGCCACCTTGGCGACCAGGCGAGAGGTGGTCATTTCACGTGGTGAACTGGTTGAGATTGGTGGAAGTTTTCGACTGCCGGACATTTTCAGTGCCAGTGGTGCCATTTTGCATGAAGTGGGCACCACCAATCGGACCCGAATCGGGGACTATGAACGGGCGATCGGGCCATCAACTGCCAGCCTGATGCGGGTTCATCCGTCCAACTTTCGGATCCGCGGTTTCGTGGAGAGTACTCCTCTGGAAGAAATGGTTGCCCTGGGGCGCCGTTGTGGAATCCCGGTCATTGACGACATTGGCAGCGGGGCTCTCGTAGATACAACGCGGTGGGGTCTGGAGCGGGAACCAACATTTCAGGCAGGGGTCAAGTCTGGAGCCGACATCATTTTGGGGAGCGGCGACAAACTCCTGGGAGGTCCGCAGTGTGGTCTGATTGTCGGTCGATCGGATCTGATCTCCCAAATGGCCGGCCATCCGCTCGCCCGGGCATTCCGCATCGACAAATTGACACTGGCCGCCCTGCAGGGAACCCTTGAGTCGTATCGTCTTGGGGCCGAATTTCGGGAAATTCCCATCTTGCAGGCCCTGGAGCAGTCGGTCGGTCAGTTGGAACATCGTGCGCGGGCAGTGGTGGCCCTGTGGGCGGAGTCCTGTGGAGTGCGAGGGGGTTCCGGGGATGAACTGCACTTCGGAGATTGGCGGGTATCTGTGGAGAAGTCCGTGGCGTCCGTGGGAGGAGGAACACTCGCGGATTCCGAAATCCCGTCGTGGTCCGTGAACATCAGGCATCGCCAGCTTTCCAGCGAGGAACTGGCCGGGTTCCTGCGTGGGGGAAACCCTCGCGTTTTTGGCCGCGTCCATCGTGGCAGCATCTGCCTTGACATGCGGAGTCTATCCCCTGCAGATGATCAATCGCTGGTTTTGGCGTTGCGGCGACTTTGGGAAATGGATGGGGGATCAAACTCCCGGACGACCGAGTCTTAGCCATGCATGTTCCGCCGAATTCCCTCCCCGAGAAGGACATTGTCCTCGTGGGGGGGGGCTATGCTCACCTCCATGTCCTGAGGGAATGGCGTGTCAATCCACTCCCCGGGATTCGTTTGACCGTGATCTCCCCTGATCGGGAACTCGCTTATAGTGGAATGCTCCCCGGGGTCATGGCGGGGCTGTATTCCCAGACCGACGCTTCTCTCGATCTTCAGCAACTTTGTCTGGCAAGTGGCGCCCGTCTGATCGGCGCGGCGGCGCAGGGGCTGAATGCCACAGGACGAGTGATCACCCTGACCGATCGCCCTCCCATTCCATTTGACGTCGTTTCCTTCGCGGTAGGGTCAATCCCCCGAGTGGCCAGTGACGATACGCGATCCGGTTTGATTTCACTCAAGCCACTCAAGGACTTTCCCCAGCGGTGGGAGGAGGCTGTTCGCACGTTGCGTCCCAAATCCGTGGAAGGCGTCACCGCCTTGGGATCGCCTCCGCTGAAAGTGGTCGTTGTGGGAGGAGGTGCGGCAGGATGTGAGATGGCGCTGGCGCTCGAACGCTGGTTAACCCTTCGCGATGTCACCTCGGAGATCCGGCTTGTGGAGTCCGGGCATGAAATCCTTGGGGGCAATAGTCCGCGCACCATTCAAAGAATGCGGGACGAATTACGTCGCCGCGGTGTTCGGGTCGAGACTTCTCTGAAGATTCTGGGGATCCAAACCTCGGGAGTGGGAGGGACAAACGGGTTGCCGCCCCTGTCGTTGCAGGTCAACCGGGGAGACGACTGGCCCGCCGACCTCGTGGTTTTGGCCACCTGTGGTGTTCCTCCGCCGATTCTATCTCGTCTTGGGCTGCCGCTGGATGAACAAGGGTTTCTGCTGGTTGATCCCACCCTCCAGTCGGTTTCGGGCCAACCTGTGTTTGCGGCCGGGGACGCAGCGGTCCTCCGGGGAGTCCCCCTGCCCAGAGCCGGGGTTCATGCAGTTCGCCAGGGAGCGTTGCTGTGGGGCAATTTACGTCGGTACTTACGGGGCGAGTCGCTGCAGCCGTATCAGGCCCGAGGTTTTCTTTCGTTGATTTCCCTGGGAAATGGTCGAGCGCTCGGGGATTTTCACGGCTGGTCTTTCGAAGGAGGTTGGGTCTGGCGCTGGAAGGATCGGATCGATCGACGGTTTCTTGAGATGAATCGTCCTGCCGTCATGGATTCCGCCGGCGACAGCCCACGGGCATCTGATTCTGTCGGGGATCCTCACGGTTCCATGCGGTGTTCCGGCTGTGGCAGCAAGGTGCCCGCCCAGGTGTTGTCAGAGGCTCTCAAGAGGCTGGCCGGTCCTTCGCAGGATGGCACTTTGGGGACCCGTATTCAGCCGGATGATGCCGTAGTCATTGATCGTCAACGTCTCCCCGTCGATGTCTTTTCCCTCGACTTTTTTCCGGCCTTTCTCGATGACCCCTATCTGGTTGGTCGGATTGCCGTATTGCATGCCCTCAGTGATCTCTGGGCCATGGGGGCACGCCCCGTCGGTGCCCAGGCCATCGTGACCCTGCCGCCCGGTTCCGTTCGACAACAAGGGGAATTGTTGTTCCAGCTGCTGGCGGGTGGTTTGCGAGAATTGCAGCTTGTGAATGCGGAACTGTGGGGGGGGCACACGACGGAAGGTGCCGAACTGCAGGCTGGGTTCAGTGTTGCCGGTTGCCTTGATGGCCAACCGCCACTGCGGAAATCCGGACTGATTCCGGGCGACTTGCTGATTCTCACCAAGCCCTTGGGGATCGGTGTGGTTCTGGCCGCGTTGCGGATGGGAAGGTCGGCTGCGCAATGTCAGGAAGAGGCGCTGCGAATCATGCTGCAGTCGAATGCCTCAGCCGCCTCGGTGGCACGCCGGGTCGGGTGCACGGCCGCCACAGATGTCACCGGGTTCGGGCTGGCAGGACACCTACTGGAAATGCTTGAAGCCAGCCGGGTGTCAGCACGGTTGTCGATCGGGAAGATTCCGCGGATTCCTGGAGTCGAATTGTTATTGGGAGGCGGAGTAACCACGTCACTGGGGCCCTCGAATCGACGACGTGTGGAATCCCGACTCGATTGCCGACTGGCGTCAGCCGGTCCCGAATTTGAATTGCTGTTTGATCCGCAGACTTCTGGCGGCCTGCTGATGGGGGTGTCGGCATCCCGTGTTGATCAGGCGCTGCAGTTACTTCGAAGTTCCGGATCTCAGGACTCGTGCGTGGTAGGAACGGTGGAAGCCCACGTGGGAACGGATTCCGACGTCCGATTGATCGCGGATTGAATCGTCGGGGTCAGTTCTCGTTTCCAAGGCGGGACTTCGGCATTCACTCCCGCTGCTAAAGCAGGCTCTCGAGCAAGAGACGCACCTTTCGCAATTCCACGCCCCGCCCTGAAACATCCATCAGTTCCGGCATGATTTCCACACTCAGAGTTCGTGTGAAATTGACACGTTCGAGTTGGCTGATGAGACGCGCGTAGTCGATTTCTCCCAGTCCCACCGGGACCTGAAGTTGCTCACGGGTGGAATCGCGAAGATGGACGTGGAAGACGTGAGGAAACACGGGATCGACGTTGGTTGAGCGATGGGGACCACAGAGAAAACAACTGGGATCCAGTGTGATTCCCAATCCCGGTGCGGCCTGACAAAGTTCCACTGCCGTGCGGGGGTCTTCGGAGAGATGGCCGATGCGCGTCTTGAAAGAGACCACAATTCCATCGGCGATACCAATTCGGGTCAGTTCTCGCAGGCGATCGACTTCCGAGTTGAAAGGAGTCCCGAGTGAGGCGGAGGGAACCGTCACATGGGGCACCCGTAACTGCTTTGCGGCGCGTGTGATGGTTCGAAAATCGGCCAGGGGAATATCATCTTCGAAGCAGAACGAGACCGGAGTGAGGCGGGTCATTTCCCGGTATCTGACCGCGAACCGGTCGGGTTCACTGAGTAGTTCAGAAGGTTTCAGGTGTTCACTGCCTTCGCTGAACCACAATTCCACCTTGTCGTACCCCATATCATCGATATGGAAACAGGCTTGGTGAATGGGCACATCAGAAAAACAGCGAGTCGAGGCGGCGACAAGCATTCCATTGCTCTCCGAAAGTCCGTGGGGGGCTCAAAAGATCATCCAATTCTCCCCAGAATGGACTCCTGGCGACTGTTCGCGGAGATCAATTCCGGGCTTGGCAGGGTGATCTCAAGTGGTTTTTGGGAATGGACTTGCGTGGATTCCCGAGATGGGCTTCTGAGCCCTGCGAGTGATCATGGCAATTTAATCCGGTTGGGATGAATCTGCAAGGCGAATGAATCGAGTCTGTGGAAGAGGTTGTGACCAGCATAGGGATTTTGAACGTAATGCAGCCTTCGCCGCCGATACCTCACTTTGTCTGGAGGTCTTCTACAAGCCCGCACGGATGAGGCTCAGGCTCCAGTACTTTCTGGTCTGCATTCAGGGGAGTTCCTGTCCATGCGTTCCAATTGGCTGTTTCTTTCGGCCGCCGCAATGTTGCTGACATGCGGTGTTGGTTGCAGTTCTTCGCAGGTGGTTCGCGGTCAGGCCCCTGCTGACGGTGTGTTGGCTGACAATTACTGCGAGGCCGATTGTGACTGCGATGAGTGCAGTCGGCGAGACATGCGACGTGCTCGACGAGCAGCCCGCCGCGACGCCCGGCAGGCGAATTGTCATCACTGCGTTCCCTACTCCATTCCGCACGATCTGTCTTACCCTCCGCACGGAGACATGCCGGGGATCGTCCAGTACCCCTATTATACCGTGAAAGGTCCCGACTGCTTCTTCTATGATAGCGACGGGAAACGCTAGACCTCTTCGTCCCGGGCCCACACGGTCGGGGTTGTGAGAGAACAGCGGCAGACTTGATTTCCCCGATCCCCGCGATCGGAAAATGAGTCCAGACATCCCTCGGCAGGCAATGGCCTCCGTGGGGTGTCTGTCTTTGATCCGCTGAACAACTCAACCCCTGTTGGTAATCACGGTCCATGAGCGTTCTGACGACCTCGCGGGTGTCATTCCCGAAGTTGCTCGCCTCGATCGCGTTGGCGGCACTCATAATTCGGGTCGGTGCCGCCTGGAATGCCCGTGCACTCTGGGAGACGGATCGCGATCTCTACCTCTCGATTGCCCGGCAGATCCTCGCAGGGCAAGGTTTCAGTCGCCCGCTGCTGTGGGTGAAGTCCCCAGGAGTTGCCGGTGAGAGCGCCTCGGAGGTTGTGGAGTGGTGGTTGGTTCCCGAACCCGGAGCCATCCCCGTTTGCCGTCTCCAGGCTCCCGCAGGCGAATGGAACCCCGACCCCGGTCCGACCGCCCATCCTACAGCGTACAGACCCCCACTGTATCCCTGCCTCGTTGCCCTGATGATGTGGCTTACCGGCGGCGTTTGGGGGGTGATTCTCGGGCAGGTCGCGGGGGGGATATTGACCGTCGTGTTGGTGACGCTCGCGGCGCGGCGAAATGGTCTTGGTGAATTCAGTCTTGTGGCGGGTCTGATCGTCGCATTGGACCCATTGCTGGTGAGCTATACGCCCCAGGTGATGACTGAAACTACTGCGGCCGGTTTGGTTGGGTTCCTGATTTGGTCGACCTCCGTAAGTCCAGAGCCTTGGCGGCCTCTGGTCGGAGGGCTCTGTCTGGGGCTCTGTGCCCTCTGTCGGCCGACGTTTCTGGCGTCAGGGCTGGTTTGGGGACTGCTGTGGTGGCTTTCGGCCCGCAGAGTGGAACGCGGTTCAGGCATCAGACCGCTGCTGATCGTCCCGTGCGGCATGGCTCTGATGGTCGCCCCCTGGGCGATTCGGAATCTGTCGGTCCTGGGGGACTGGAGTCCGACCCCCACCCAGGCCGGGTCCACCCTCCGCCTGGCCCACAACCCGCAATACGATGCCTGGTTGGCTGCCGATCTTAGGGTTCCCTATGACGGGGAGGAATTTGCCAGGTATGCCGCCCCTCAGGTCGGAATCGACGTGTTGGAGCACATCGAGCGGGAAGTCGACAATGCCCACGCCAAGGCTGCCTGGAAACACATCTGGGAACATCCTTCAGAGACATGGAATTCTGCCTGCAGTCTCTGGAAAAGATTCTGGGGTCCTATTCCGGATTCGCGACGCGAGGCTCCGATCTGGCTGCGTCTCGTCCTCACGATCCATTGGCTGCTCGTCGGGATATCCGCGATGGCCGGTTTGTGGAGACTCTCTGGGGAGCCAAGGTCCAGCGTGTTCAGCCTCAGTTTGGCGCTGCTCGGGAGCTTCACTGCGGCCCACTCTTTGTATTGGGCCGATGCACGTATGCGGGCACCTCTGATTCCCGTCTTGGCCTTGTTGTCCGCCAGTGGCTTTCGATGGCTGGTTGGGAGGGGGCTGCCATCAGGTATCAACGACCAATCGCCGCTGCTCGGAGAATCCAACCGGAACAAGGTTGTTCCCTCGGCGATTCCAACAGACGTTGGCTTGCCGCCAATACTTCCCGGCCAGTCAGATGGCGGTAAAGTCGCAGAGTAATTCCACCTCTTCAAACTGTGGATGACTGGTTTTGATCCAGATCTTCGCAGCATCGAGTCCCTTGCGCACTCGCGGAGAACCTGCGGGGGGGATTGCGACATCGATGTCGAACTTCAGGCCTTTGCCGCGAAACGCGTCATCACGGCGATACGAGAACTGGAGTTCCGGATCATTAGTCCTGATTTCCAACACCTGCAGATCGGGAACCGAATCGTCTTCGCAGAAAAGCAGCAGTTTGACAGCCATTCCCGACTGGGCGGAAAAAGTCCCCAGGGAGAGCGTGTTGCGGTCGGCATACCAACCTTTCCCAAGGAATCGAAACGGGCCACGTCGGGTGCCCGTCAAATACAACATTACTTCCTGCCCTGGCAGATTCGCAGGCAGGGTCTGCCCCCTCAGAGCGGGGATGTTGGTGATGACTCGGATCGGATACCGAAAGGGGCCCCGAGGCATTTCCGGACGAAGAGTAATGATCAGCCGGTTGCCCGGGCGTTCCCCCTGGGGAGTCTCGGCATTGACACGAGCAACACGTTCGACCCGGACATCGATCGGCGCGTCCCCGGGATCGATCGATTCAATCGAGAAGTCTTCCTTCAAGGGGCTCATGAGTGAACCGACGAATTCTGTGGGCCGGTTTTCCAGAACCTCAGGAACATCCCAGTCGTCTTGAGGGCTCTTCAAAACCGCCTGAAGTGCCGAGCCCAAAATCGCCAGCCGGATTTCCTGCTGTTTGGGATCGTTTGTGTTGATGATGACGAACTTCTCAAACGATTCAGAACCCGGACGGGGACGCCAGGTAATCTGAATCTGCGCTGACTCACCGACGGGGATTGGATCGAGCGGAAAATCAACAAATTCACAATCGCAGACCGCCTTGCCGGGGGCCAGCATCAATGGAGCATCTCCCCGATTCTGGATCTGCGTGCTGACCGTCGCTTCCTCTCCTTCAAAGAGCTGCCCAAACCTAAACTCGGCTCTTTCAACGACCGCTTTCGGCCAAGGCCCTGATTCCGAGGGAGCCACCTTGACCGTGGGTTGTCTCAGGAACTGATCTTCAACATCGGGAAAAATCGGCTCTCCGCGAAACCATGAAACCAGCGGAAACAGGCCGAGGATGAGGACAACAAGTCCCGTGAACGCCAAACACTTGCGAATCGATTCGGAACTCATCAGTCGAGCCAGGGATGTTTGATCTTGTCCCAGTATTTGGGAAATGACGCCTTGTTGAAATGCGGGTCGTTGTCGCCATCATGGCATTTCACGCAGAGATCAAGGGATGTATCGATGGCAAGCTGAGCGAAGCTCCTCCAGTGATCCGCATCACTCTGGGTGACCAGGGGATCTCCTTTCGCCAGCAGTCGCTCCACCTCGGAATGGCGACCACCGGGGCCATGACAATTCTCACATTGTTGCCCCTCCAGGTGCGGAGTGGTGGCCTCATCAACCCAGCCCGAGCGATATCGAACGACTTCCCGGGGATCCCAACCGGTCACGTGACAGGCGACACATTCGGCATCGTGAATTCGGCTGATGTAATCCCCTTCCTGACCGGCTCGACCCTGCCTGATCGAGATGGTACCGCGTGCATGTCCGGTTGTTTTCCAGTGGGCGTAGGCTTTTGTATGGCACTCTCCACAGGTTGCCGCCCCGACGAAGTCGTTCGTCTCACGCTCCGCCGCATTTCGGGGATGCTCGATTGCCGGTTCCTGGGAAACCAGCTTCTGCAATTCCAGCAGTTCCTGGTAGTGACGCATGTGATCACGCATGTGAGGGGTCTCTTGGAATCGATCCTCATCGAGTGCGACGGGCTCGTATCTCAGAGAAAGACGACCCCTTTCACCAAAAACGCCCACCACGCCCAGAAACTTTCCTTTCTGACCGGGCCAGACCCAAAGCGTTTTCCCCTCACGCAACGGCTGTGGATTGGGATCCTCGGGACCGTGGGTCGCAACGACAATGTCGAAACCGTCAAATTCGGATGCGATCTGGCGTGCCTCTGTGGGAGGAGCATGCAGCAGCAACACCTTCAAATCTGGGCCAGATTCTTCCAATACGGCGAGCTGTTCCTGCAGAGATTCGATCGGATCGAGCACCTCGACCTCGCCAGCCTCGATCTGGGAGTTCAATTCGGGGGCTAGTGACTTCCCCAACAGTCCGGTGATGCCCACCTTGAGTCCCCCCGCCTCAACAATCGTCTGCGGCACAATCACCCCCAGATCCCGATCTCCACCCAGCACAACATTACAGGCGACGAACGGGGGACGTTCTTCATAGGTGATCAGCTCAATCCCATTCCGCAGTTCTTCGGGGCCGGGTACAACCGCCGAGTAGTGCATGTCCTTCAGTGTCTGAAGAGAGAGTTGCAGTTTGAGTTTGCCCTGCTTGCGGCTGGGCCGGTTCACGAGGCCCCCCAGATCGCAGGCCAAAACGGGCCAGCCTCTCACGGAGAGCTGACGGAAGAAATCCGCTCTCCGTGACACGCCCCCCAGCTGTTTGAGACTGCATCCGCAGGGCTCCACGTAGCCATGCTGTTCACCCGTAAAGACGAGCAGGGTCTGAGGGGAGTCCCACCCTTCAAGAAAGGCTTTTGGAGGAGGAGTGGCCGGGCCGTGCAAATCTTCGGAGGCGTCCGATATCGGAACTCCCTGAGGAGAGATCCCCGTGGCTGACTCAGCGGGTGGTTCCTGTGGGGATTGGCCAATCGGTGGTTGCGCAGGCAACGACGTCGACGATGAGCCAACGAGGGATTTCGATGTGTCTGACTGCGGCTGGACAGCCACGCGGCCGGGGTCGGTTGGATTGAAGACCCAGTAAAGTCCCGCGCCGATCAGAAGCGACGACAGGAGAGCCAACACGTAGGTCCGCTTCACGGGACGACTCCATTCCTTGGAGATGGTGATCAGTAAGATGTGAACTGAACCTTGAGAATCATTTCGGGAGCATCCGGGTGATTGGTCTTGATTCGGAATTCGGCCGGATTTTCATCGCGACGAGTCAAACGCGGCCCGTTCGGAGGGGCCTGGACGACCAGCGAGTATCGCTTGGCGTTCCCCGCTCCCTTGGCTTCGGGTTGCAGTTCCAACTTCAACGTATCGGGGTCGGATTTGACCTCGGTGAATCGGAGCCCTTCCTCTGGTGCACCACGCACCAGCATGGTGAGCTTGACACTTCGGCCGTCGACGCTGGAGAACGATCCCAAAGAGACCGTACTCGTTTCGGGGAGATAGGCGGGGCCGATCAGGCGAATCGGACCCTCCCTGCGCCCCGCAATCGTGACATTGACTACGGCCTGACCGCCGAGAGTGCCGTCTGATTGTCGCTCTTGAGTGTTGGTGAAAATACGGATCGGGAAGCTGAATGCACCGACGGGCATGCCGGGCTTGACGCTCACCTCGAACCCCATCCCGGACTTGCCTTTCATCGACGAGATTTGGCCGAGGTCCGCCGGCAACACTTTGACTTCCAAACGGTTTTCATCGTACTCAATCTTTTCGACCGCGAGATCTGACAGCACCGGAGAAATCAGGAAGCCCGCCGTCATCGATGGTGCACTCTCCTGAACATCGCGGACTTCCCAGGTGGTATCCGGAATCAGCACAAGACGGGGGACTACCAAGCCCACAACTCGGAGGCTGAACACTTTGTTGTTGGGGTCATTGGTGCGAATCTCCGCTCCCTTTTCGAAAGCGTCGGATTGACTCGTGGGCTTCCAGCGGAGTGTGATGACCGCCTCGCCCCCTGGAGGAATGAGATTGTTCTCCAATTCGCTGATTGTGCACTGACACGTTGTGTTCCCCTTCGCCAACTCCAGGGGAGCTTGTCCCTCGTTGCGGATCTTGAACCCGTGAGTCATCTCTTCGCCGACTTCCATCCGTCCGAATTGGAACTCGGTCTGGTCCACAACCGCCTTGGGCCACGGCCCTTTTTCAGAAATCTCGGGGAAATACGACTCCCGGGTCGCCCGCAGAACCTCGCTTTTCGCTCCAGTCGTTGGGGCTGTCACGCTGGCGGATTCCAGTTGTCCCGCATGGACAGGTTTCGTAACCCCCTGGGAAGTGGCTCCTTCCGCGGTTTGGTAATTCCGCAACGTGGATACGACCGCATAGGTCGTTCCCAGGAAGAATCCAATTCCCGCCAGAATCAGTGCCGTCCGCATGAGTGACCTCGAGTGTGTGCCCTTTAGTCCAGCATTGGGCTCACCAACTGCTGTCTCCGCCTCATTATCCTAGTGTCTACGCTTCCAGTGCCTCAATCCGCAAATGAAAAAGCCAATCCAGGCCGACGCTTGGCGGAGCAGGTTTGACATCGCTGGCAGCGCGATTCCCGACAGGAGGATACAACCCAGGTCAGATCATCGTATGTTTACTTGCCGGGGGGGGCCACAGTCCAGAGGTTTCGGGAGATGAAGAGTTGCCTGTGGGGCGTGCCGGATCCCAGCCTGGAACGCCAGGTGTTTGCCCCTCTGGCATCAGAATGCGGTCAGATGGACCTTCAAATGAAACTCAGCCGCGTCTGGATGATTGATTTTGAGAATCATTCGTCCAGGGTCAGCGTCACGCCGACTGACTCTCGGTGCTCCCGGGGGATAGGTGATCTGCAGTCGATACTTCTGGATTCCCCCGGCGGCGGGTTCGCCTTCCGACAGATCCGCGTGCATCTCTTTGGGGTCGGACTGAACGCTCAGCAATTTCACGCCGCCCTGGGGCGGGTCACGAGCAATCAATGACAGGATCACTTGCCGACCTTCGGAAGAATCGAAGGAGCCAAGGGAAACTACCCCCTCGCGCGGGAGGAAATCCTGTCCGAGAAGTCGCAGGGGACCCTGTCTGCGACCGGTCACGCGCACGTCGACACGCGTCGGTCCTGCCACTCCCCCATCCCGAAGCCTTTCCGGTACACCCAGAACAATACCCAGTGGAAGGCTGAATTCTCCGAGGGGACCCCGCTCGGGCACGCTCACGGCAAACGCGACTCCCGATCGGGCACGCGATTCCGTCTGCGTGGCGACATCCAGGGGTTGGACCTCGACCGACATCAGTTTCTCGTCGAATTCGAGTCGCTGGACCTCGAGTCGCTCCAACAGCGGCGAAAAAATGTGGCCTGTCATCTGGTTAGCACCACGGTCTGAGACTTCCCCGACTGTCCATTCCCGTTCCGGTTGCAGAACGAAACGACGGTACGCCGCCCCGAAGATTCTCAGGTGGATCGACTTGGCGTCCGGATCATTCGTCCGGATCTCGGCACCTTTTTCCTCGGGATCGGAGGGAGTCTTGGGATTCCAGCGCAGCGTAAACTGGGCCGATTGATGAGGAGGGATGCGGTTGTTCTGTATCTGACCAAGTGTACATTCGCAGGTTGTGTCTCCCTGGGAGATTTCAAGCTCGGCGTCACCGTCATTGCGGATGGTGAATTGCTGTTCGTACTGGTCCCCAACCTCGATCCGGCCGAAATCAAAGTCTTCCCGCTCAATGACAACCTTGGGAAAGGGGGGGGCGGCGGAGATCGGTGGCCAGTAGGTCAGTCGGGGAGGGGTATGCACTGGCACGGTCGAGCCAGCCGAAGATGGCAGTGAATCGGGTGAAACCTGTGTGACTTTCTCGGACGGGGGTGTGGCGGCCGACTTGAGTGCGACAACCACAGCGTAAAAGGCTGTCAGGCCAACCAGAACTGCCGCCAACGCATGGATTACACGCATGTCTCTGTCACCCTTCCGGGAGCGGATTCAATCGGACGAAGATCCCAGACCGCATCGACAAGATGCCAATATGGGGAAGGGAACAGGTGGCAGCTGCAGATTCGTGATGAGTTGATGCCCGGCTCTCATCGAAGGGAACCACCATTCCAATTCAGACAGGGTGGGCAGGGTTGGGAGGGGGGCCAGTCGGGGCTCACAGCGATCGTTGCGGAGACTTCCGCGAGTTTCCGCTGACATACCGAAAAAGGACAGGATCATCCAACTGGGGAACGATCCGGTGCGCGTGTCCAAAGTCAAGATGCCGGCTGTGGCGGTTGGGAATCGATACGGCCAGTGCTCCAGCCGCGACCGCTGAAGAGGTTCCCGCATGACTGTCTTCAAGCACCAGCATTTCGGCTGTCGGTACCCCAAGCCGTTCGGCTGCCTTGTGATAGATCTCAGGATGCGGTTTTCCATGGGTCACATCCTCGGCCGTGAGTGTGACATCAAATCGATCATGAAGCTGGAATCGCGTCAGAATTCCCTCCAGATATCGTCGTCCCGATGAGGTGGCGACCCCCTTCGGCAACTCGTGTTCATCAATATGATCCAGCAGACGATGGAGTCCGGGCATCGGCGCCAATTGAGAAGCTGACAGCTGTTCAAACAGCTCTCGAGTCTCCTGCAGGAGTTCGTCGACGGTATCGGAGAGTGCGTGGTATTCGATGCAGATCTGCATCGCTTCGGGAGCCCTGCGTCCCAACATCCGTGAATGGAGTTCAGAAGTCAGTTGCTTTCCTCGTCGACGCAGTGTGGTTTCTCCCACCTCATGGAAGATGTCTTCGGAGTTGAACATCAAACCATCCAGGTCAAAAACAACTGCCTGGATTCTCGGTTCTTGGCTGGTGTTCGTCATCGCGCCATCCATCAGTGGGGAAGGGGAGGGGTTTCGCGTCGATAACTCAGGTCCAGCAACTCCATCGGATGTGCGACCCAGATGGCACGGCCCGCCTGACGGAATCCGGCCTGCAATTGCATGGTACAGCCGACATTCGGCGAGGCGATCACCTGGGGATCGGCAGCGAGCATATTCTCGATTTTGCGGTGTGCCAGTCTGTCCGACATCTCCGGTTCAGTCAGGTTATAGCTTCCTGCGGCCCCGCAACAGATCTCGGGTTCGCGAATCGAAAGCAACTGCAGCCCCGGAATCTGGCTCAGGAGTTGCCTGGGCTGCTCGCGGATTCGCTGGGCATGCACCAGGTGGCAGGCATCGTGGTAGACCACCCGCAGGGGGAGTTCCCCGGGAGGTGGGACCAGCCCCAGTTCGGCCAGGAATTCCGAAATGTCCCGCACACGGTTCGAAAACCTGTCGAGCGAATCATGCAGCCCGGAATCGTCCGGCAGCAACTCGCGGGCCACATGGCCGTAGTCCTTCAGCATCGAGCCGCAGCCAGCCACATTCACCAGGATTGCATCGACTTCAGAAGGATTGAGGCTGGCCAGGTTGTTGCGTGCCAGGTCCATCGCCGGCTGGTCGGCTCCGGAGTGGTAATGAATGGCTCCGCAGCAGCCTTGGTCTGGGGGAATGACAACCTCGCAGCCATTTTGCTGAAGAACCCTGGCCGTGGCCCAGTGTTGATGTCGAAATACGGCATCGGCGACGCACCCGGTGAACAGTGCGACACGGGCCCGGCGGGGGCCGATTGCGGGCAAAAACGCCGGCAGTGTCGGTCCGCCAGGAACGAGGCGGGGCAACAAACGCTGCATCCGGCGCAGTCTTTCCGGCAGGAGCCGAATCATCCCAGTTGACTCGGCGAGGCGATCGAGGCCCAGCTTCTGGGCGACTCGGGCTGGCCAGAGGGCCCACCGCATCCGATTGCGAAAGGGGAACAGTCCATACAGGATCAGCCGATGAAACCAGTCGGTGTTCTCGGGTTGCCCGCGCTTCGCCGAAGCACGCTTCTGATCGGCCCGGAATGGTTCGATCAGTCGCCCATACTGAACTCCAGACGGACAGGCGGTTTCACAGGCGCGACAATCGAGGCACAGATCGAGGTGATTCTGAACACGGGGTGACAGCTCAATCCGTCCATCAACCACCGCCCGCATCAAATAGATTCTGCCGCGGGGAGAGTTGTTCTCGTCACCTGTTTCGAGGTAAGTGGGACAGGATGCGGTACACAGCCCGCAGTGCACGCAGTCGAGAAACCGTTCGTATTCGATGCCCGCACCGACAGGGCGATCTGCCAACGGAAGGGGTGAGCCGACGGGATGTGGGGACTGTGAAGAAGGGGTCATGGAGTCCGGGAGGAAATGGCAGGACAGCCGGGGAGCAGGATGCCGTCGGGATCAAGTTGCCGCTTCAGCTTCTGCAGGAGATGTTCCGTTGCGGCGGGCAGGGGCGTGCTGGCAGGCGGATTGCCTTCAACAAAGGAGCCACCGAGCCAACGGAGGTTCCCCTGCAGGCTCTCGACGATTTGTCTGAATTCGGAAAGCCTGTCTGCCAGATCGGACGCCGGGACGCGCTCTGGTGCCCGTCCCCATCCGATGCCTGAGCCGGCATGAGTTGCCAGCGAGAATCCCAAACGGGTTCCCGCAATCAGAGCCTCAACAATTCGTGACGAACGCACACTGAACTTGAACTGAGGCGGTGAATTGTGGTTCTGGAACCGATTGAGGTCGAACCAGAGAGTCTCAGTCGCGTCCGATCGGAGTTGGACCTCACAGTCAGTTCGCAGGAGCCGCAATTCCTCGGAGAGTTTTGTGGTTTGCCAGCGAACTTCCCGGTCGCCCCCTTCAAATGCGAAACACACAAATCCCTCCGTTCCCGTCACGACATTCGCGGTGTCACTCAGGCATTCATCGACGGCTGTCCGATTCCAGGCTTCGACTGCCACCGGGCGAGTCTGGGTCGTTACCAGGTTTGCGAGCACCGCTTCGGCGTCACCAAGTGAGGCGAGGGGAATCCAGACAGCACCCGCCGACTGGGGACGCGGCAGAACCTTGAGTGTCGCCTGGGTGACGATCGCAAGGCTTCCCTCGGAACCGATCAGCATCTTGCAAAGGTCGTAGCCTGCGACGTTCTTCACGACCCGGCCTCCCGACTTGAAGAGTCTCCCCCGCGCGTCGCAGGCAGAGACTCCGATCAGCGAGTCGCGGATCGTACCAAGTCCATAACGGCGACATCCGCTGGTATTGGTGGCCAAGACCCCTCCCAGCGTGGCATGTTCAATATGAGGGACATCCAGGGGAAGCCGTTGTCCTTCAGCCAACAAGACCTGTTGTAACTCATGGATCGGGATCCCCGCTTCGACGGTAATTGTCATGTCTCGGGCTGGATATTCCACCACGCGTTTGAGCCGCGACGTTCCCAGAAGACAGGTTCCTGGGCTCAGGTTTGAATACCAGACCGGACTGGAGCCTCCTCCCAGGGCCCTGACCGGGCGCTTCGGCCCGGAATGGTTCGCCATCATCCAGGCGACCAGTTCCGCAGAGGTTTCAGGACAAACTTCCGGGGTGGGGCGGGGCATGGGGGGGCTGTTGGC
>JBKDUK010000365.1:0-16756 GCA_046339535.1 Planctomycetaceae bacterium
ACTCCAAGACCTGCGTCCACCG
This sequence comes from Planctomycetaceae bacterium, assembly GCA_046339535.1. Lineage (GTDB taxonomy): Bacteria > Planctomycetota > Planctomycetia > Planctomycetales > Planctomycetaceae > UBA10511. The sequence continues at coordinate 23 of JBKDUK010000365.1, forward strand.
AAGTGAACACGCCGATCGACCAAGGCTGCATCGAGCTGCTCCTGCTGGGAAGTGTGGGCAATTGGTTTTCGATTGGTGGGGCGGATGATATGTTCACAGACCTCACCCACGCAACCGCCTCCCACCTCCACTCGACCCCGCCATGATTCGCCTCAAGAACATCCTCGTTCCGATCGACTTCAGCCAGCAGAGCGAGCGGGCCACTGACTATGGGCTTACGCTCGCGCGGCAGTTTGGTGCGGCCCTGCATCTGCTGCACGTGATCGAGGACCCCGTGGTCTATCTCCCGATGTACGAGAGCTATCCGGTCCCCACCCGGCAACAGTTTGAAACCTATGCCCAGGAACGGCTCGAAAACTGGATTCCCGAGGCTCTGTGTCAGGGAGTGAAAATCGAAACCGCCTGGAGACATGGCCGTCCGGATGTCGAAATCGTCGACTATGCCTCCGACAGCGCGGTCGATTTGATTGTCATCGGCACCCATGGTCGCGGAATGGCGGCCCACCTGCTGCTGGGAAGCGTCGCCGAGAAAGTGGTTCGCAAAGCGTCCTGCCCCGTACTGACGGTGCATGCCTCCGGCCATCAGTTCGTGCCCGCAGTCGCCGAGTCATGACCCGTCTCTTCAGCGGAACCCCCTGGGATCGTCCCCCCACCTGCGAACGCTGCGGAAAACCTGTCGCGGAATGTCACTGCCCCCCGCCCCCGCCGGCACGCCCCAACGGCGATCCGTCACGCCAGACGGCGCGGATCCGTCGCGAGAAACGGCAGAAGGGCAAACTGGTGACTGTTGTCTCGGGCCTCTCCCCCAGCCAGACCGATCTCCCCGAATTGCTCGCCAAGTTGAAGTCTTCCCTGGGAACGGGGGGGACGCTCGACGAAGAGACCCTGGTGATCCAGGGAGATCTGGTGGAACGGGTTTCGGCCGCCCTGTCCAAATTGGGCTTCAAGGTAAAACCCCAGGGCTGAGAAAGAGCTGGGCCATGCTGTGATGCGTCGGTCCGCGACCGAACTTACCCGGGTCGGCAACAGCGGGGCGCAGCAACCGCCAACGCTGCGCGGACGGATGCGATCGACAAAGCACCACGACATTGGACGCCACCCGGAAAGGGCAGCGCTCTGAGTGCGGGGTGAGGCCGCACAGGCAGCGCTCCCGACTCACAGGTCTCCTCCTGTATGTCAGCTGCCGGCGGAACCGGTCGCGGGGACATCCGGAGGAAGCACGGGAGTTCGTCCCCCCGCACCGAGGGGTATAGCACTCGCCGGAACGACCACTCCCGCAATATCGGGCGAGGCCTCTCCATAGCTGGGGGAGGTGACCTCTTCGCGGCTGCGGCGATTCCAGCCCAGCACCTGCGCGAGCCAGCGCTGGATCTCGAGCATGAGGCTGAGAGCGGCGGGGACGAAAATCAGCGTGAGAATCGTCGATACCACCAGCCCCCCCAGCAGAACGGCCCCAATACCGCGGTACAACTCACTTCCGGCACCGGGAGCAATCACGAGGGGCAACAACCCCGCCAGGCCGCTGAGCGTGGTCATGAAGATCGGCCGGATTCGGTCCCGCAAACTTTCGAGAATCGCATCCGCGATCGGCATGTCGTTTTCCCGGATGTTCGCGATCGATTGCTCGACAATCAGAATCGGGTTGTTCACCACCGTGCCGACCAGCATGAAGAACCCCAGCATGGTCAGTACATCGAGTGAGGGAGGCTCGGTGCGGCCCAACAGGAAGACGTTCATCATCCAGAGACCGATAAAGCCCCCCACGGCCCCCAGGGGAATGGTCAACATCACCACAAACGGATAGAGCCACGATTCGAAGGTCGCGGCCATCATCAGGTAGGTCACCAGCACCGCCAGCAAAAAGTTGTTCCGCATCGACGACCAGGTGGAGACCAGCTTGTCCGCCGTTCCCGCGAGTTCGATGCGATACCCCCCCTGGATCAGGGCGGGATCATTCTGCAGCGGTTGGCGAATCTCCTTGTCGATCACGTCCATGGCGGTTTCGAGCGGGAAATTCGTCGGGGGAGTGACTTCAATCCGAATGGTCCGTTGACGGGTGCGGTGATTGATCTGCTCGGGACCGCTGCTCAACTTCACATCGGCCACCGCTCCCAGGGGGACCAGTTGCCCGGTGGGCATGGCAATCGGCAGCGAGTCGAGGTCCTGGGTGCGGCTGGCGAAGGCGGTCTCCCCCATGATCCGCAAATCAATCCGATCCCCACCGGAGTAAAAGTCGGTCGCATAGGCCCCGTCGACGAGGGCATCCACGGCATAGCCCAGATCGTCGGCGGTGATCCGCAAATCGGCCGCCTGCTCCCATTTGGGAGTCACGTGCACTTCGGGATTCGACAGGTCGAGACTCGGTTGGGGAATGGCCTGGGCCCCGGGAATCAACTGGGTCATCTTCGGTTGCCCCTGGTCATCGAGGACCGGTTGTCCCGTCTGGGGATCAAGAACCGGCCGGGGTGTGACGACCTGTCCCAGGATCCGGCCACCAATCTCCACCAGCTTGGTCAGCTCCGGCCCTGTGATCGCGATCTCGATGGTCCGGCCACCAGTGATGTTCTGTTCGAACAGGCTGGACTGCTTGGCGACCACGAAGGTGCCGGGAAGCTTGGCGGCCACACTCTGAATGAGCGGCACCAATTCGGCGACCCGGTTGGTATCATGGGCGCGAATCCCCATGAAGACCGACCGCGAGCGGGCCACGAAGAAGAAGTCCTCAATGATGGGGAACTTCAGGTTGGCCGCCTCGGGAGTTCCCGGATCGACATCAAAGTAGGGGCGCAACTCTGCCTCGACCAGTTCCCCCATATCGCGCAGCTGGTTGAGGTTGTAGCCGGGGGGGGGAATGAGGATGCCCATCACCAGGTTGCGATTGCCGGTGGGCAGATATTCCACCTTGGGGGTCAGCAGCCAGCTGAGCAGGACACCGCCCCCCACGAACAGCAGAATCATGAACGCGCGGGTCAAGCCGCCAAACGGCCCCTGCATCACCCGCCGGTTGAACCCCACGACCAGATCAACAAACCAGCCGGCCATCAGGTCCATCGGCCGCAAGAGAAAGCGGTCGAGGATGCTCCACGCGAGGCGGGGCAGGGCCCAGACCAGCTTGACCCACGGGGCCTTGCCATCGAGGGCGGTGGGCGAAGTGAACCAGTCCACCAGGCGGTTCTTGCCCGGCTCCGGGCTGCGCAGCAGCCGCATCGCAGCCGTGGGAACCACGGTAATGGCCACCAGCATCGAGAACCCGACCGACGCGCTGATGGCCAAAGCGATGTCCCGGAAGAGCTGTCCCGCCTCTTCCTTGATCATCAGAATCGGCAGGAACACGACGAGGTTGGCGATCGTGGCATTCAGCAGGGCTCCGGTCACCTCGGAAGCACCCCGCACTGAAGCAGTCAGCGGGCTGTCTCCCAACTGCCAGCGACGAAAGATGTTTTCGAGCATCACAATCGCGTTGTCGACCAGCATGCCGACGGCGAACGCCAGCCCCCCCAGGGCGGGCACATTCAGTGAACGCCCCATCAACTTCATCATGAGGAAGGCCCCGATAGTGCTCACGATGATGTGCACGAAGATGATGATCGTCGACCGGCCATTCCGCAGGAACAACAGCAGGGTGATGAATGTCAGCACCGCCCCCTCGACCAGATTGTCGACCACAAGCTGGCGGGCCGAGTAGATGTACTCGGTCTCGTCGTAGACCTGCATCAATTCGAGGCCCTGCTGCCGGAGAACCCCGTCGTTCAGCTGTTGCGCGGCCTTGGCCAGGCTCTCCTGCACATCGAGCACGTTCGCGCCGATCGACCGCTGGCAATTCACCGCGATACAGAAACTGCCGAAGCGGGCCACGAAGCCGTCGGGCTTCTTGTGTCCCTTGACCACCTCGGCCACATCCCGGACATAGACAGGAATGCCGTCCCGGCGGGCGACAATCACGTTCTCGACCTGCTCGAGAGAGCGGAACTGCCCGAGGGTACGCACCGAATACCGGCGCTTCTGTTCCCAGAAATCGCCCCCCGAACTGTCTTTGTTCTGCATCCGCAACGCCATCCGCAGGTCGTTGATCGTCAGCTGCCGCGCCGCCAGTTTCTCGGGGTTGACGATCACCTGCACTTCTTCTTCCCGTCCGCCAAGCACGTTGGAGTTGGAGACCCCCGGGACGGTTTCGAACTTCGCCTCGATGAAATCCTCGGCGAACTTGCGGAGTGTGGTGACGTCAATGGTGTCAGGAATCAGCTCCTTCAGGACCGGAAACTCCTTCGCGGTGGTCTGCAGGCGCAGGCTGCGGACGCCGCTGTTGCGGGCCCGAATCGCGGGGGCGAGTGCATCGGCCACCTCGGGATGCTGGCGGGCGAACTCCTCCAGCTCGGCGACCGTTGCCGTCCGCTGCATCAGGATGAACCAGGCGATCGGACGATCGGCGGCGTTTGAGGTGGTGATGACCGGTTCCTTCACCTCGGGGGGATAGAACGGGACCTGCTGCAGACGCGAGTTGACCTTGATTTCCGCCGTCGACATGTCGGTGCCGACCGGGAATTCGAGGGTGATTCGGCCCATCGAGTCCATCGACTCGGAAGTCATCTTGCTGACCCCCTCGACGCTCTTGAGCTGCTTCTCCTGCTCCTGCACCACCACCCGCTCGACTTCCTGCGGGCTGGCTCCCGGCCAGATGGTGTCGATCGACAGGGTGGGAGTCTGCACCTCGGGAATCAGCTGCATGGGCATGGCCAGCATGGCCAGCACGCCAAACAACGAGACCAGGATCACTCCGACGGCCACTTTGACCGGATTGCGGACGAATGATTCGATCAACTGCATGGTTCAGTCTCGACAGGGGCCCGTGCCGGGGCGACAGGCGGACGCGGAATTCGCGGAAGGGGGCAGGCGGGGCTGGTCAGCGGGCCACCGCCTCCCGGGGTGTGGTGGAGAACTTCACAGACTGGCCGGGACGCAACCGCTCATTGCCCTCCACCACCACCAGGTCGTCGGCCCGCAGTCCTGATTCGGGCGAGGCGGGGGTCACCTGGATGTCGCCACCATCGGCTACTCCCAACTCGACCGGAACCGGACGAACCGTTCCCTCACCCGGTTTGTCCGGGGTGGGAACAATCGCGTAGACCATGGGGATTCTTCCCCCCAGCACCACTGCGTCTTTCGAGACCAGCAGCGAGGCCTTCTGACGTCCCACCGGCAGAATGGCCCGGGCCAGCATTCCCGATTTCAGTTCGTGAGTCACCGGGCCCCCTTCGACACGGCTGGTCCGTCGCGGATTCTTGACCCGTATCAGCACGGGAAAGGCCCGCGACTTCACATCGGCCTGGGGTACGATGGCCTGGATCTTCCCCAGAAACGAACGGGCCTTCGTGGCATTGACTTCCACCCGCACCTCTTCACCCACTTCGAGGTCTGTGATCGCATCTTCATTCACGTTCACCCGAATGTCGACCGAGTCGAGTTCCGCCATTTCGACGACCGATTCGCCATCGCGAATCCAGTGCCCCACCTCGGTGAACTCCGCGGTGACATACCCTGTGAAATAGGCCCGAATGGTGTACTTTTTCATCCGGTCCTTGATGAGATTGACCTGCTCCTGCTGCGATGCCACTTTCGCCTCGAGTTGGCGGATCTTCTGCTCCCGCGACCCCTCGAAGACGAGCCGGCGGGCTGCCTGTGCCTCGAGGAACATCGCCTCGGTTTCCTCCGCCTTGGCCCGGGCCGAATCGATCGCCTCTTGCGAGGTGCTCCGCTTGGCGGCCAGAGCCTGCTGCCGCTCGAAGTTGGAATTGGCGTTGTCACGACTGGCCTTGGCGGCGGCGAGGCGGGCGTCGGCCTGCTGTTTTTCCACAGGGAACGATTTTTCAGACTCGGCCAGTTCCTCCTGGCGATGCTTGAGCTCGGCTTCGGCATGTGCCAGTTCAATCGCAATGGTCCCGGTCAAAACCTGAGCCAGGACTTCACCCTCTTCGACATAATCCCCTTCGTTGTGGGCGAATTCGACGATCCGGCCCGAGACCGCACTTCCAATCACCGCTTTGCGGGCGGGGGTCACCGTTCCCACGAAGGCCTGCCCGCTGGAGACCTCACGCTCCTGAACCGAGACGACCCGGACGGGTGCGGACCCCTGTGACCATGCCACCTCGGCCCAAAAGAAAGGGGCCAGCAGGCTCCCGGACAGGCAGCCCCAAACGAACCACCGCGGGTGGCTCGGACTGGGGGAAACAACTTCGCCGGGAATGTCAGAGTGGGGCACGATCGGAAACGGGCGCATAGGAAGGGGGAAGCCTCGGGCGCTTGAGTCGGCTGCGATTCTGGTCAGGCCAGAGAATCGTTCGCATGCTAAGTGATTGGGTCGACTTAGATCAACCGGTATTGATCAGAAAGGGTGGGGAACTGATCAAGACGCAATCCGAGGGATTGGTTAGACTCATTCAGTCAGCTCTGGCTGGCAACAAGACGAACGGTTCAGGGAACGGAGAACGCGTCAGGAGATGACCATGCACGCCCCAACATCGTGGACTGCCTGGTCTGGGCAGAACCGTGCCGGGAGGCCGTGTCCGGGGATTGTGGAGTGGCCAAGGGTTTGGCGGCCGGTTGCGGGCTGGCTTCTGATCTGGGCCATGTTAACCCCTCCCGCATTTTCCCGGGATGAGAAAACGGCCCGCAAAGCCCCCACCGGCCAGCCGAACCGGTTGGCGCGCGAAACCAGTCCCTATCTGCTGGCGCATTCCCACAATCCCGTCGACTGGTTTCCCTGGGGGCCAGAGGCCCTCGAGAAGGCCCGCCGCGAAGACAAGCCGATTTTCCTTTCGATCGGTTACAGCAGCTGCCACTGGTGTCATGTGATGGAGGAGAAGGTCTTCTCCAATCCAGACATCGCCGAATACATGAATCGGCATTTTGTCTGCGTCAAAGTCGATCGCGAAGAGCGACCTGATCTCGACGACATCTACATGGCGGCACTGCAGGCCTACTACCGACGGATAGGCAGTTCCCAGTCTGGGGGCTGGCCCCTGTCGCTGTTTCTGACCCCCGACGCCCGGCCGCTGGGTGGAGGAACCTACATACCCCCCACCTCGGATGAGGACGGCCGGACTGGTTTCCCGGATCTGATGCGCAATCTGGTCGCGGCCTGGAGCAATCCCGAGTCGCGGAAGACCCTGAATGACAACGCGACTGTCCTCGTCGAGGACCTCAAGGTGTCGCAGCGGCCTCCGCTGGCGCTGCCCCGTCCGGAACTCAACCAGGAACTGGCCGGTCAGACCTGGAAGGCTCTTCAGGCCTCGTTTGATCCAGAGTACGGGGGCTTTGGTTTTTCCCCCCGCGCCCCCCAACGCCCCAAGTTTCCAGTACCGCCAAAACTGGTCTTTCTCGAACAGATCTGCCGCGGGCCGGCTGATGACCAGGCGGCAGACGCGGCGCGGATGCTCGACCTCACCCTCGCCCGCATGGCGGCCGGCGGGATCCATGATCACGTTGGGGGGGGATTCCACCGCTACAGTACCGACCGGGCCTGGCGCATCCCGCACTTTGAGAAAATGCTGTACGACAACGCCCAATTGGCGTCCGTCTACACCGCCGCGTTTTCCCGGACCGGGCAACGGTCTTACCGCCAGGTGGCCGAAGGGATCCTGGAATTCGTCCTGCGGGAAATGACCGATTCCCGAGGTGGCTTTTACGCGGCCCTCGACGCCGACGCCAATGGCGTTGAGGGGGCCTATTACGCCTGGAGTCTCGATCAGCTGCAGGAGGTCCTGTCGGCCGAGGAACTGGGCATCTGCCAGCAGGTCTATGGAGTCTCCGGGACACCGAACTTCGAGGAAGGATTTGTCCTGCTGCGGAGCGAATCTCTGGAAGACTCGGCCGCCAAGCTGCAGGTTACCGTGGATGCGCTCGAAGCCTCCCTGGCTGGCATCCATCGCAAGTTGCTCCGGGAGCGCGTGCGTCGCAAGGCCCCCGCCCGCGACGACAAGATTCTGTGTGGCTGGAATGGCCTGATGATTGCCGCCCTGGCGGAGGCCAGCGTGGTGTTCGAACGTCCGGAATACCTGCGTGCCGCCCGCGAGGCGGCCGAGTTCATTCTGAAAGAGATGCGCCAGGAGAATGGGCGCTTCTATCGAAGTTACTGTCGTGGTGAGGCCCGGCACGATGCCTACCTCGAAGACTACGCGTTTCTGGTGCGGGGCCTGCTGGCCCTGGGGACTGCCTCGCGGGATGACCGGTGGTTCACCGCCGCCCGCCGATTGACCGATCTGCAACTGCAACTGTTCTGGGACAGATCCCGGGGCGGATGCTTCGCCACAAGTACCGAACACGAGACCTTGCTGATCCGCACCAAACCCCTCGTGGATTCGGTGCTTCCCTCGGGAAACAGTGTTACCGCGGTCAATTTGCTGGAGATCGCCCGGTTCAGCGGCGAGCCCGAGTACCGCCGCCAGGCGGAGAGCCTGCTGCGTGAATTCGCTCCTCACCTGGCCGATCGCCCCGAGGGACTGTCGCATATGGCGACCGCCGTACTGCTCGCGCTGTCTGGCGAGAATCCCCCGCCGGCGGCGCGTCCGTCCGCTCCGATCAAGCTGATGTCGAATGCCGAAGACCGTCCGGCCGACCCCGCTCCCCGCCGCAAGCCCGCCTCGAAGGTGAATGCCGAGGTGCTGCTCTCGGCCGATCCGCTCCCACCCGGGGGAACCTGCCGCGTGCTGGTCCTGGTCGAGATCGCACCGGGCTGGCACATCCATGGCAATCCGGCCGGTGATCCCGAAGGAGACAATGCGACCGAACTGAGTCTCGATTCGGAGTTGGGCCTGAAACTTCAGAATATCGAATACCCTCGAGCGCGGGTGGTGGAACGCGACGATGACCTCCCTCCGGCCCGGTACCTCGAGGGGAAGGTCGCCATCCGGGCGACCCTGCAGATTCCAAAGGAGTCGGCGGGCAAGACTGAAGAACTTCCCTTCGAACTTCTGTACCAGGCTTGCAACGACGCGTCGTGTCTTCGGCCGCAGACACTCAAACTGATGGTGCCTGTGCGTGTCGCCCGCAAACTGAGCGAGGCCCGGCCGGCTCACGAAGACCAATTCCAGAACCCTCCGGCGAAGTCCAAGTCGCCGCCGACCAAAACCCGACGTGGCTGATGACCAGGAAAATCGCTGTACTCGGTTCAGGAGGAATGGGAACCGGCTGTGCCTTGGTGCTCTGTGAAAAGCCCCAACACGAAGTCTGGCTGTGGTCGCATGATCCCCAAAGGACGACCCAGATGCGGGAACTCGGTGAGAACCGGCAGTATCTGCCGGGAATCCCGCTCCATCCTGGTCTCCGGTTCAGCTCCTCATCCCGGGAGACCCTCGAAGGGGCGGATCTGATCGTGGTGGCGATTCCCACACGGTTCCTGCGGGAGACGCTGCAGGGAATGGGGGGACAGGCCGCCGCACACACATCCGTGGTCAGCGTGATCAAGGGAATTGAAAACTCCACGTTTCTGCGCCCCAGCCAGATTATCGCGGATGTCCTGGGGACCCCGCGGGTGGCGACGCTGTGCGGGCCCAGCCATGCCGAGGAATTCGCCCGTCGACTTCCCTGCAGCGTGGTGGTGGCGGGGCTGGAAGCGGAATTGCTGCGCGATGCCCAGGCGACGTTCAATTCCGATCGCTTTCGGGTCTATACCAACCGTGACCTGCTGGGAGTTGAACTGGCGGGCGCGTTGAAGAATGTGGTCGCCATCGCCGCGGGGATTTCGGATGGTTTGGGGTATGGAGACAATGCCAAATCGGCTCTGCTGAGCCGGGGGCTGGTGGAGATGACCCGGTTTGGCGTGGCGCTGGGGGCCGAACCCGAGACGTTTGTCGGCCTCGCCGGCATGGGGGATTTGATCACCACCTGCTACAGCCCCTATGGAAGAAACCGGCGGGTGGGAGAAGAGATCGGCCGGGGCCACTCTCTGGCGGACGCAGCCCGGGTCATCCATGGCATTCCCGAAGGGGTGACCACCTGCCGGGCAGTCCATGATCTCGCTTTTCAGCGGGGAATTGACATGCCGATCTGCAGCGAAGTCTTTCGGGTGCTGTTTGAGGGGAAATCCCCCCAGGCGGCGACCGACAGCCTGATGAATCGGCCCCCCCGGGCGGAGGCCCGGCACCTCTGAGCCGGGCCCCGCGACTCCTGGCCTCAATGCCCGAGTCATTCCTTCGTCGATCGCAGGAGGGGAGGCGTGCTCGGCTCGGATCTTGGTCGCCTCGGAAATACGGCTCTTTTGGGATCGGATGGGCCAGGAGATGCCGCACGGGCCCCCCTGCGGGTGCTCGTCCCGCACAATCGGTCGTACCGGCACAACTGTTGGATTCGTCACAGATTATGGATGGCTCAAATCCAACCCGGGATTTTGGGGAAAGCAGGCAGGATTTGTGGAGTGCGGAATCTGTCCGTGCCATACTTGGCGAATCATGCAGAACTCCGCCTCTCCTCCGACTTCCGCACGTCGCCATTCGTCGCAGTACGTGGGTTTCGAACTTGCTGGCCAGGCCTACGCCTTCCGGATCGATCAGATCCAGGAAATCGTCATTCTCAACCAGGTCACCAGGACACCGCAGGTCCCTGAGTTCGTCGAGGGGGTCGCCAATCTGCGGGGCTCGATCATCCCCATCATCAACCTCCGCAAACTGTTTCGGTTGCCTGCGAAAGAGGCCGATGGCGACACCCGCACGATTGTGGTGAATGTGGGTGAGCGGACCATGGGCTGCACGGTGGACCTCGTTTCGCAGGTCATTCGGATTCCCGAAGAGAATGTGCAGGCAGCTCCCGAGACCGTCACCGGGAATGGGGCCATGTACATCTCGGGTTTCGCCCGTGTCGACGGCAAATTGCTGATTCTCCTCGACATCGATGAACTGTTGGACCCACGCAAACTCGAACAGGTCAATCAGGCCGCCGCGGTGGACTTGTCCCGCGGCGTGCGGGATTGATGTCCTGACACAACGGCTTTCTCTGTCGCCTCACCGCACGTTTTTCATCTTCGTCTCCGCACCATGGCCGAATCTCGCCCCCCCCGCAACCGTCGCGGCTCCTCCGCAGGAACAGCAGCCTCCCAGAGCGCGATCCTCGACGCACTGAATCGTTCCCAGGCGATGATTCGCTTCAAACCCGATGGAACAGTCATCACTGCGAATGAAAACTTCCTGGCGGCCATGGGCTACACACTGGCGGAAATCCAGGGGCAGCACCACAGCCTGTTCTGCGACGAAACCACCCGACTGAGTGCAGAATACCGGGACTTTTGGCACAGCCTGGGGCGGGGCGAATTCCGGGCCGGGCAATTCCGGCGGATCGCCAAAGGAGGGCGAGAGGTCTGGCTGCAGGCCACGTACAATCCACTTCTGGAGAGTACAGGCCGCGTGGTGGAAGTGGTCAAATTCGCCTCCGACATCACCGCCGTGACGCAGGCCCAGATCCGGGACCAGGAAGAGCAGCAGCGGCTGCGGCAGATGGTGGAGAATGCCACCATCCGCATGATCCTGGCCGATCGCGATTTCAAGATCGTCTACATGAATCCGGCCTCACTGCAGGCTCTCCGCCGACTCGAGCATCTGCTCCCCTGTCGGGCCGATGAAATCCTCGGCCGTTCCATGGACATCTTCCACAAAAACCCGGAGCACCAGCGGCGGATGCTGTCGGATCCCCGCAATCTTCCCCATACGGCCAAGATCCAGTTGGGGGACGAGATCCTGGAATTGAATGTCTCGGCAATCCGGGACTCTCACGGAACCTACGTCGGTCCCATGGTCAATTGGGAGGTCATCACCGAACGGGAGCAGGCGAATGCTCGTGAGGAGGCGCTCCTGGACGAACAGCGCAGGGCGAAAGAGGCGCTGGAGTCCAAAGTGAACCAGCTGGTCAAGGTCGTGACTGCGGCCGCCAGCGGCGACCTGACCCAGTCGGTTGCGGTTTCCGGCGACGATGACATGGGACGTCTCGCCGGCGGGATGAAAGGGATGCTGGCCGACCTGCGGAATGTGATCGGGCAGGTGGTCGAGGCGGCCAACCAGCAGAAGGCAGGGGCCCGCACGATTGCCGAAAGCAGCGCGACTCTCAGCGAGGGGGCCCAGACCCAGGCCGCCGCTGTGGATGAGATGTCCGCCTCGGTCGAGCAGATGATCTCGTCAATCGAAGTCATCTCGCGCAATTCGGCCGAAGCGAAGGCTCAGGCCGACGAATCGACCACGTTGGCCCAGGGAGGAGGGACGGCAGTGGCCGAGGCGGTCAGCGCCATGAAGCTGATCCAGAAATCCTCCGAGCAGATCAACGACATCATCCAGGTGATCAGCGAGATCGCCAGCCAGACCAACCTGCTGGCTCTCAACGCCGCAATCGAAGCCGCCCGGGCGGGCGAGCATGGACTGGGATTCGCCGTGGTCGCCGACGAGGTTCGCAAGCTGGCGGAACGGTCGAGCGAGGCGGCCAAGGAAATCACGCAACTGATCAAGGAATCTTCCCGGCGTGTCGAAGAAGGGGCCGCCCTTTCGAGTCGCGTGGGCCAGTCTCTGAAGGCCATCGTCGAGGCGGTCGACAAAACCGCCCGGGGAATTGCCCGCATCGCCGAATCGACCGAGACTCAGGCCGCCAGCGCCGCCGAGGTCAAGTCGGCCATTCGCTCGGTGTCGCACACGACGGAATCCAACGCGGCGGCCGCCGAAGAAATGGCGGCCAGTGCTGAAGAACTCGGGGCCCAGGCACAGACCCTGCGCGACCTTGTCGCCAAGTTCAAAGCCTGAACTCTCCCTCGTCCGTCCTGTCACCTACCGGTAGAATTCGAACTGCGGTGAACCTTTTCCGGCAGACCTGTACCGCCCGGAAGTCTCTGCCATGCCGTTATCCGCCTCTTCCCCCGTCACGATGGAACCCGACAAACTGTCCCCCCGGCAGTTCGAACTGTTTCGGGAATTCATCTATCGCAAGAGCGGCATCCGGATTGAATCGACCAAGACCACGCTGCTGACCAACCGCATTCGGCGGCGCGTCAAGGCCCGGGATCTCGCCGATTTCGACGCCTATTACCGGCTGCTGGTCTCGCCAGCGGGAGAAGCGGAACTGGAGCAGTTTCTCGACGAGGTGACCACCAACGAGACCTCGTTCTTCCGCACGCCGCATCACTTCGAATGGTTCAAGGGACCATTTCTGGACGAGATGGTGGCCCGGCCCGGTCTGGCCAGTACCCGGAAGGTTCGGATCTGGTCGGCGGCCTGCAGCACAGGGGAGGAACCCTACACACTGGCGATCTGCCTCGCCGAAGCAGCGATCAAGCTGCGGGACTGGAAGGTGTCGGTCTTGGCTACGGATATCAGTGAGGCGGTTCTGCGGCAGGCCCGCGCGGGGATCTATCGCCCCCGTGCCCTGCAGGAGATGTCGGAACAACGGCTGAAGCGGCACTTCGAACCGCAGGCGGATGGAGAGTCGTTTGGCATCCGGCCGGCCCTGAAGTCGATGGTGGAATTTCGCCGCCACAATCTCATGGAGCCGCACCCCGGTCCTCCCTTTGACTGCGTCTTCATCCGCAATGTTCTGATCTACTTCGATCGCGACTCGAAGCAGGTGGTGATCAACAACCTGATCCGCGCACTGGCTCCCGGCGGCTACCTGGTGGTGGGGCCCTCCGAGGGAATCTACGACATGCTGGGAATGCTGACCAAGCATTCCCACTTCGCCTACCAGAAACCCCTCTCTGGAGGAGGAACGTCATGACGGACGAGGAATTCGATTTTTCGACGGGCCTGCCCTCCGAGGAGAGGGCCGCGTACCTCCAGATGTACCTCGACGAGACCGCCGAACAACTCGACGCGCTGGTCGAGGTGCTGCTGTCGCTCGAAGAGAATCCACAACACACCGGCCAGCTGAATGAGGCATTCCGCCTGATTCACTCCATCAAAGGCTCTTCGGCCATGATGGGGCTGGACAGTATCACTGTGCTGACCCATCACCTCGAGAATCATTTCGAGAGACTCCGCTCGGGATTGCAGATCCTCGACCGGCGCATGATGGACCTCGTGCTGCGCTGCATCGATTTCCTGCGCGAGTGCAATCAGAGACTGCGCAGTGGGCAGGCCCTCGCCAGCGCCCCCGAGTTGCTGGAGGAGCTGGGGACCCACGTGGGGACTTCCACCGCTCCCGGAGCACCGTCGCCCGCCGCGAGCCCCGCTGATCATGCCTCTCGGGAGTCTGCTCCCGAGTCCTCCGGGGCCGACACCACAGAGCCCCAGGAAACCGCGGGGCAGGCCCCCCCCGCGGGACATCACCTCCCCGACCTCCCTCCGCTGGAGCCGGTTGTCGCCGAGAAATTCCATTGGCGGGTCACAGTCACCTTCGAATCGGGGCTGGCCCTCGCCGACGTCAAGGCCGACCTGATCCTCCAGCGGCTGAATGCTCTCGGCGTACTCTCCGACTCGGACCCTCCTCCCGACCAGCTACAGCTCGTGGCCGTCACACGCCGCCTGCAGGTCCTGCTTTCGTGCGACCGGCCGGCGGTCGAAATTCGCGCTGCGGCCGACGTCGGCGGAGTCGACGTGGTCGAACTGGACCGCGACCGGTCTCCGCTCGGGTTCGATGATTCCCTTCCGGCTTCCGAGCCGGAGGAAACTGCCAATGCGATTCCCGCTTCCGACGGGGAGACCGCGATTCAGGTGTCGCCCACCGCGCCTCCCGCTCCGGCCGCGCCCGCGGTCGAGGTCACCCAGCCAACAGCATCAGCCCCCTCTGCGGTTTCCACACCGGATTCGGCGAGAGGCGAGCGCGACCACGCCGCCTCCGAGACCAAATCCTCAGCCGAACGCGAACCGCCGCGTACCGACGCGGCGGCCGAGGGTAAGTCGCGCGTCGTCGAGACCGTGCGGGTCGATATTGATCGCCTCGACGATTTGCTGAACCTCGCCGGTGAGCTGGTGGTGACCAACGCCCGGTTCGTGCAGATCTCACGGCAGATGAGCCCCGCTTTCAAAAAGAGCAGCCGGACCCGAGCCGTGGGTGAGGGCTTGCGCCGCCTGCTGGAAGAGATCAAGGCTCGCGTCCAGGACCCCCAGGATCCGCGAGGGGCCGAGTGGTCGCAACAGCTGCTCGAGCTGGAGTCCGAGATCGAAACCCTGGATGTCCAGTCACGGCTGTGGGAAGAGGGCCGGCGCTGTTTCGCCCAGATCAGCGACGCCGTCAATCAGCTCACCCGCGTGTCCGACAATCTACAACGGGGGGTGCTCGACACCCGCATGGTCCCTGTGGGTCCGTTGTTCAACCGCTTCAAACGGGTGGTGCGCGATATCTCGCAGGAGTTGGGCAAGCAGGTTGTGCTCGAAATTCACGGCGAGAAGACCGAATTGGACAAGCGGATGATCGACGAGCTCGGTGATCCGCTGGTGCACCTCGTGCGGAACGCCATCGATCACGGGCTCGAAGCGGCCGATGTCCGTCGGCAGAAGGGAAAACCGACGGCAGGCACCCTGACACTCGAAGCGGTACATCGGGGGAACAACGTTTTCATCCGGGTCAGTGATGACGGGGGTGGAATCAATGCGGCCAGGATCCGCCAGAAGATTGTCGAGAAGGGCTTGGCCACCGCGGACCAGGCCGCCCAACTGTCGGATCAGGAAGTCATTGAGTACATCTGGCATCCGGGATTTTCGACGGCCGAGAAGATTTCCGACATCTCGGGCCGTGGCGTGGGCATGGATATCGTCAAGACCAGGATCGCCGAGTTGAACGGAACGATCAGTGTCGAAACCCAGCTGGGCCGGGGAACCACATTCTCGATCCGGCTACCCCTGACACTCGCCATCATCCGCTGCCTGCTGTTCCGCCTGAGGCATGGCATGTTTGCGGTGCCGATCGACAGTGTGCGCGAGATCGTCTCGGTGCCGGTGGATGATATTGTGACGATTCACGGTCGACATACCTTCGAGGTCCGCGGTGAATTCGTTCCCCTGGTCGACATTGACGATGTGTTTGACTGGCCCGGCACAGCGTCGGTCGGACACGTTGAGGCGACCTCCCGTGACCGCCGTCGCGTGAATGTGGTGATCCTGCAGGCGACCCATGAGACGATTGGACTGCGAGTGGATGAACTCCAGGGAGGGCAGGACATTGTCATCAAGTCGCTGGCCGAGAACTTCGTCCACATCCGCGGGCTGTCCGGGGCGAGCATTCTGGGCGACGGGACCGTCTGTCTGCTGCTCGACATCTCCGCCGTGATCGACCTCGTTGTCCGCGGGCGGACAGCGGTTCCCGGTCGGGAACTTCTGGCCACGACCTGAAGGCGACCATGCTTGATCCGAGGCAACTCACGCAACTTCACAGGCTGTTCCGAACCGGCGCCGAGCAGGCCACGCTCGCCCTCTCACGCTGGCTGGATCGTCCGGCGCGGATCACGGTCGAGCGAGTCGAGCAGTTGCCGTTGAACCAGGCGACCGATGTGTTGGGGGACTCGGAATCGCCCATTGCGGCCTGTGTGATGCAGTTGCAGGGTGAGCTGCAGGGTCAGCTGATCCTGGCGTTTGACGACGCCAGTGGTCTGGGGCTGACGGACCTCTTGCTGGGTCACCCCCTGGGAACTGCGGAGTCCTGGGGTGAGATCGAGCGTTCCGCTGCCCAGGAGACGGCCAACATCGTGGGGTGTGCGTATCTGAATGCGCTCAGTCGGCTCGCCGCGGGGCAGGGGAAGGAGTTGCTCCCGGACCCTCCCCATTTCGTGCGGGACTATCC